>CAUZKZ010000579.1:0-3319 GCA_963580345.1 Verrucomicrobiia bacterium
AGAAAAGACCCGCGCAGCCACCTGCATTCGGTCGGAGACCGCTGACTGATCTCCGAAGATTCTCATCTCCGAATGCACACTAACTTGCGGGGCGATGCACTAGCAGGAAAAGCGCCAGGAAAAGGACAAGAATCGGGTTCCTCGGAGTGGCATGACCGTCCCGGCGTGCCATGCCAAAGCCATGGCGGCGGCAGGTCATGACCAACCGGAGGGCCGCAAAGCGGCCGAAACTTCCCGCCCGAAGGGCGGTCGATCTCGACCATGACCGAGACGGTCATGCCACTCTAACCTTGTGCCATTCGGACTGGCAGGGTGTCGAGTACCTCTGATTCGCCGGGGGCGCGCCTCACTCCGACGTGATCTCGCAAGTGGGGAGGAGTTCTTGAAGTTTGGCGATTCCCTCCGGGGTGATTTTGCAGCCGGGAACGTAAAGCTTTTCCAACTTGGTGAGTTTGGCGAGGACGGGGATGGAGGCGTCAGAGAGGGCGGTGCGATTCAGCCAAAGTTTCTCCAGGTTGACGAGGCTCGCGAGGTGTTTGGCGCCCTCATCGGTGATCTTGGTATCGTCCAGACCGAGGTGCTTGATCTGGGTGAGTTGCGCCAGGGAGGCCATCCCCACGTCGTCGAATTCCGCCTTGGCGAGAACGAGTTTGTTGAGATTCGGGAGTTCCTTCAAGTGGAGCAAGCCCGGCCCATCGATTTCGGCTCCATTGAGCCAGAGGGTCTGCAGTGCCTTCAGGTTCGTGACGTGCACGAGGGCCTCATCCTGCACCTTGGTATAGTCGAATCCAAGGTGCTCCAGGCCCACCAAGGGAGCGACATGCACGGCCTCGGCATTGCCGATCCCGAGGTGTTGGAAAGAGATGTACTTCAGGGTCGGGACATCTTTGAGGTGGATGAGCCCGGGCCCTTCGATCGAGGTGCCCCCGAGGTAGAGCTTCTCGAGATTCGGAAGGCGGGGAAGGATCTTGAGGGCTTCGTCCGTGATGCGATCCGTCTTGCTCAGGTTTAGCGTCGCGATCTCGGGAAACCTGATGAGATGCCGGAGGTCATCGTCCTTTCCTTCCCAGTCCTCCCCCAGCCTCAGGCTCGTGACTTTTTCGGCGTTGGGCCCGATTTCGAGGCCGAGTTCGGAAAGGTGGGCCGCAGAACAATTGCGCGCCGCGCCCGTCATCATTTCGATCAAGACCTCGGCCCGTTTCGCAATCCGCGGATCGGAGGATTCGCGCCGCGCTTCCAGTTCCCGGAGCATGGCCTCGTCCACACCGGGCTCGAATGCATCCGCAAGGATAACCAGGACCCGGCCGGCCCGCATCTCGCCCTCGGGATCGCCTCCCATCGCAGCCTCGAGAACGAGGGGAAAGGCCGCCATCCCGGCATGCCCCAGGTTCTTGACCGCCGCCTCTCGCCGCGCGTACTCCTCGTGGGACAAGTGTCGCACCCACTGCGCCAGTTCCTCCGGGGTAGGCTCGGCCTGCGCCGACGGGAGCGCCAGCAGCACCCCGAGGGCTGCCGTCATGCTCCAGTTCTGTCCGGGCGCAGTCATGACCATCGACGCCATCCACGAGCGGCGAACACTTCTCCACTATATCAGCAAGAGGGCCGGAGGGCGCAACGAAATCCCGCCGTCTCTCGGAAGTTCCCGGAGGATGGCATGAGAATGCGGTGCCACCGGGCGCTGCAGGGCGCCCACCGCGCCGCTGCGATCCCGGCCGGGATCGGTTCCGGACTGACAACTTCTTCCCGGGGTATCTCCCGCCATGGCGGGATCAACCCCGCGCTACAAGCTCGGATCCCTAACGAGATCATTCCCTAACGGCATTGGGGCTAGCCACCCGAAAGGCGGAGGTCGCGGCCCGGAGAGCCAACGGCCCGGAGATCAGGGAAAGAGCTCTCCCAACATCTCGAGGAGATTCCGGACGAGGATCTCGGATGCCTCGACCTGGACCTTGTTGGTGCCCAGCCACGTTTCGTACCCGCCCAGCTTGTGCTGCTTTGGGGTCGGCAGGTAGCCATAGCCGCCGTTGGCGAGTTCCACCACGAAGGTGTCCGCCGCGGGGCTCTTTTTTTTCAACTCCAACCCGATTTCGACCAGCACCTCGAAGGGCAGAGTGCAGATCGCAAGATCGCCGATCCGGATGGCCTGAATCACCACCATCGTGGTGTGCGGCAGCTTGGAAAGCGCCACGGTGCGCTCGGCATAGATCCGCTTCAGACCGGGCCGCTCCCCGTCCTTGAGAGGAACTTCCAGGATCTTCTTGGCCCGCGCCAACCACTCCGCGGAGGGCACGCGGTGCTTCAACGCGATTTCCCGCTGCGCCATCGCGAGCGTGACCTCGCCGGAGAGCTTCCCGGATTTCCTGATGGCATGGGAGGCCGCATCGGCGGTCTTGCTCGCCACCAGCCCGATCTGTTCGAAGGGCGCCCGCCGGGGACGCGGGCTGCGGAAGTTGATGTTGTTGATGTCGCCGCTCGTTCCGTTCGACAACATCGCCACAAAGCCCTCCGCCGGGCGCCCGAGTCTCACCCGCATGAGCCGCGAGAACTCGCCGAAATAGTCGGCCGAGACCCCTGGGCCCGGATTGCCGACGTAGTGCAGCGAATAGTTCGCAAGGACCGCGAGGGGGCGGGCCTTGGAATCTTCCACGTAGAGCACCGAGACTTCCGGATCGGTCGGGCCGGCCGGCCTATCGAGAATTCCGGATCCCCTCCCCGGGTTCATCTTCACCTGGTCGTCTTTGCCTCCGAAGGGATTTACCGGCATGGCTCCCGGCTTGAGATGCCAGCGCCGATTGAAGACCTCCTCCGGCAGGTCGTGGCCCGCCCAGCCAACCCTGGCGCCCTGCCGGTTTTTGGCGGCCTTCGTAACCGCCGTCACGATGCCTTTCAGGAGAAGCTTCTGGTAGGCACGCTCTTCGGGCGTGTTGTGCTTCGCATTCGGAAAGGGCGCGGAATGCGTGTGGGTCGCAGACACCATGATGTTCCCGACCGGAATTCCCGTCGCCTCCGCAGCCTGTGCCCGGGCCGGATCGAGGACATCGCGGTGCACCATGCAGCTGTCCACCAGGGCCAACGCCACGCTCGTCTTGCCATCGTCGAGGACCAGGCAGCGGACATGAAGGGGATCTCGCACCTTGTCCACCAGTTGAGGATGAAAAGATCCGCGCAGGTGCAGCGGCCATTCCTGCGGCGTGATGTCGGTAATGGCGGTGCCGGCCCGGAACTCGGCACGGCCCCAAGGCGATAGTCCAGCCAGGACGATAAGGGCGACGGCAGCGCGCAGAGGCCGATTCATACCAGCTTCTAGCAGGAGGCCTGG
>CAUZKZ010000580.1:0-3314 GCA_963580345.1 Verrucomicrobiia bacterium
CTGGCGCCGGCCCGCCACGCCATGGCCACTCCGTCGCCGGTGGCGGAATCGGGGTTGGTGGTGTAGAGATACACCTTTCCGCAGCCGCCGGTGGCCAGGACGATGCGGTCGGAGCGCAGCACGCGCACCTCGCCGGTTTGCTCCTGGAGGACATAGGCGCCGAGGACGCGGTCTTCCGACACTCCGCCCAGTTTGCCGGTCGTGATGAGATCGATAGCGAAGCAATCCTCAAGAACGGTCAGGTGGGGGGTTTGACGGGCGGTCTCGAGCAGGGAGGAGGCGATCTGGTGACCGGTGGTGTCCTTGGCGTGCAGGATGCGGCGCTGGGAATGGCCGCCCTCCTTTCCGAGCGCGTAGTGTCCGTTGTCCTCCTTGTCGAAGGCGCTCCCCCACGCCACCAGCTCTTCGATGGTGGCCGCGCCCTCCGAAATGATGGTGCGGACGGCCTCCTCCTTGCAGAGTCCGGCCCCGGCATCGAGGGTGTCGGCCACGTGCTTCTCGATGCTGTCGCCCTCGTCCCGCAGGCCTTTGGGCAGGACCGCGGAGATTCCGCCCTGCGCCCAGGCAGTGTTGGAGTCGAGAGGCTTGTTCTTGGTGATGACCGTGACGCTCCCGTGTTGCGCGGCGCGAATGGCGAAGGACAGGCCCGCGACGCCGCAGCCAATCACGAGGAAGTCGGTGGTCACGGGGGAAGATGATAGGGGCAAGAAGCAAGAAGCAAGAGGCAAGATGCCCGATCCTGGAGGGGCGATGTTAGATCGTGCACTGGGGATCAGGGGTCGGATTTCAGGCCCGGGACCACCGGACGGGGGCTGAGACCCGAAGCCGAGCGCGCGATTCGGTTTGCGGTCGGGTTGGGGGACGCTTAGAAGGAGGCGATGGATGTTAGAATCTTCGGGTCGAAGGATGAGATGGGGGCGGCGGCTGCGGCGGCAGGAGCGGAGCGGCTGCGGGAGGCGTTGGCGGATGGCGGCGAGGCGCGAATCGTGATGGCTTCGGCCGCCTCGCAGTTCGAGGTGGTGGAGGCCTTGACGCGGGAGCCGAACCTGGCGTGGGAGCGGGTGACGCTCTTTCACCTCGACGAGTACATCGGGCAGCCCGCCACGCACGCGGCCTCGTTCAGCAAGTTCCTGCGGGATCGCTTCATCAGCAAGTTGCCCGGGGAGTTGAAGGCGTTCCATGCCATCGATGGCGAGAACGAGGCGGGAGCGGAGTGCGACCGGTTGAGCGCCCTGCTCGCGGAGGAGGTCCCGGTGGTGGCGATCATCGGGATCGGGCAGAACGGGCACATCGCCTTCAACGATCCGCCCGCCGATTTTGAAAGCGAGGAGCCCTACCTGGTGGTGAGGCTGGATGAAACGTGCCGCCGGCAGCAGGTCGGGGAAGGCTGGTATCCGGATCTCGCGGACGTGCCGACCCACGCCATCTCGATGTCGGTGCACCAGATCCTGAAGGCGGGGCGGATTGTCTGTGTCGTTCCCGACGAGCGGAAGGCGGAGGCGGTGCAGGCCGCGGTGGAGGGGTCGGTGATGCCGGAAGTGCCGGCCTCGATCCTGCAGCAACACGCGGATTGCCTCCTGTTCCTCGACGAACTCGCGGCGTCGAAACTGCACCGATGAGGTACTTCGATCTCCAGGTCAACGGATACGCCGGGATCGATTTCAATGCGGGGGCGATGACGACGGAGCAGGTGCGCGAGGCGTGTGCGGCGTTGAAGGAGGACGGGACGGAAGGGTTCCTGGCGACCGTGATAACGGACGAAATGGAGTCCATGAAGGCGAAGCTCCGGGTGCTGGCGCGGGCGCGGGAGGAAGACGAGTTGGTGCGGGACGTGATGGCGGGCCTCCACATCGAGGGCCCATTCCTGAACGAGACCAACGGATACATCGGAGCGCACCCGAGAGACTGCGCGCGGCCCGCCACGGTGGACGCCATGCAGGAGTTGTTAGAGGCTGCGGGAGGCCTGACGAAACTGGTGACGCTGGCACCGGAGTGCGATGAGGGATGCAGGACGATCGATTTCCTGGCGGGAGAAGAGATCGTGGTCTCGGCGGGTCACTGCGATCCGAGTCTCGAGCAATTGCGCGCCGCGATCGGTGCGGGGCTGTCGATGTTCACTCACCTCGGGAACGGGTGTCCGGCGCAGTTGCCGCGGCACGACAACATCATCGAGCGCGTGCTCAGCCTCTCGGAGGAGCTCTGGATTTGTTTCATCGGGGACGGGATTCACGTTCCGCCCTTTGCGCTGCGGAACTATCTTCGTGCTGCGGGGCTGGAGCGCTGCCTGGCGGTGACGGACGCCATCTCGGCTGCCCGGGCGGGACCGGGCCGGTATAGCCTGGCGGGGTGGGACCTCGAGATCGGGGAAGACATGGTGGCGCGGGCTCCGGATGGGTCGCACTTTGTAGGTTCGACGGCGACCATGCCGGAGGTGGAGCGGGTGCTGAGGAGCCTCGGTCTCAATGAGGACGACGTGACGGGGATGGTATGGGAGCGGCCGAGGGAGGCTCTTGGTTTGGAGTAATGGAGAGTTGGAGTATTGGATTGCAGGGGTTAGAACCCGAGTGAGATGAAGATTGGGGACTCGCTGCGATCGATAGGGCCGGCCGTTATCGTGGCCGCGGTGGTACTGGGGCCGGGGAGCATCCTGACGAGTTCGCAGGTGGGGGCGCAGTTTGGTCTGCTGGGATTGCCGGTGCTGGCGGTGGCAGTGGTGTTGATGATCGGGATGGTGGCACTCTCGGCGCGGCTGGGAGTGGTTTACAAGAAGAGCCTCTGCGACGAGTTGGCGGCACGATTGAATCGCGGTGTGGCCATCGCGGTTGCGGTGGTGCTCTTCCTGATCGTGGCGCTTTTTCAGTCGAGCAACAATGTCGCGGTGATCGGGGGACTGGAGCCGCTTTGCGAGTCGGAGAGCGGAAGGTCGCCGCTGGCGGGAACCGGCGTCCGCATCGTAATCGTCGTGCTGGTGAACGCCATGGTGATCGCATTGCTGTACGCGATGCGCAGTCTCTACACCCTGATCGAGTGGGCCATGAAGGTCCTGATGCTGTTGATGGTCGTGGCGTTCCTGATGAATTTTATTACGGTGCTCTTCACTGATCCGGTGGAGCGGGTCGTGGAGGCCAAGAAGCCCTCGGACTTGCTTCCGCTGATCGGGATGGTGGGGACGACCTTCTCGGTGGCGGGCGCCTTTTTCCAGGCCTATCTCGTCAAGGAAAAGGGCTGGGGACTGGGCGACGTGCGAAAAGGAGCGATCGACTCGGTGGTGGGGATCTCGGTGCTTGGGGGGGTCACGGCCGTGATCCTGATGA
>CAUZKZ010000581.1:0-3313 GCA_963580345.1 Verrucomicrobiia bacterium
CCAAGGATCTGGAGGCCTTGACATCCCTGCCTGAATCCGCCTTGCCGGAACCGGAGATCCCCGAACTGAAGGAGCAGGAGGTCACCGATCAGCAGAAGGCCGACAAGCCGGCCGACCCCACCGCGGACCTGTTTGTTCCCACCGACTCCATCGAATCGGTGGAAACCACCCAGGCCAAGGAGCGCAAAATCGCGGAAGCGGCTGTGCGGGACGACACCGAAGCCAAGGAAGTCGACCGCGGCGGGGCGGCGCCCCAGGCCACCGACACCGGCGGCGAAACCATCGTCGCACATCGCGGCCTCGAAGCGGACGGCAGTCCGCCCACCTTGAACGGAGCGGACACCCTCGTCACGACCTTGATGAATCTTCCCGGCGATGACGCGCAGAACGATCCTCTCCTTCCCGGGGCCCTCGAAACGCCGAAACACGCCCTGGATCCCAAGGCCATCACGAAGCTGATCCAGAAGCAGCGTGGAAAGCCGTCCCTCGAGACCATCAAGCAGCGGGGCGGCTCGGACGCCACCGAGAGGGCGATCGGGGCGGCCCTCGACTGGCTGGCCCGCAATCAGGAGCCCGATGGCCGCTGGGACGTGAGAAAACACGGTGCAAACGGCAGCTATGAAACCGCCGGATCGGGACTCGCGCTCCTGTGCTTCTACGGTTGGGACGCGCGGCATGACCGCGGCGGAAAGTACCAGGACAACGTGAAGCGCGCCCTGGAGTGGCTGCTGAAACAGCAAAAAGAGAACGGGGACCTCCGCGGCGGGGGCCGGATGTATTGCCACGGGATCGCGAGCATCGCGCTGTGCGAAGCTTACGGCGTGACCAAGGATCCCAAGCTCAAGGAGCCGGCGGAGCGCGCCATCAAGCTCATCCTCGCCTCGCAGAGTCCCACCAAGGGCGGCTGGCGCTACGAGCCGTCCGGACCGAACGGACCGCACCAGGACGCCGACCTCTCCGTGACGGGCTGGCAGTACATGGCGCTGCACAGCGCCCGCCTGGCGGGGCTCGAAATCCCGGACGACACCTTTGTGCGGGCCCGCCGTTACCTGGACGAGGTGAGCTCCGGCAAGCACCGCGGGCTCTATGGGTACCAGGCCGGGGGCGCCAATCCCGCCATGGTGGCGACCGGCATGTTTTGCCGGCAACTCGACCTCGTGCCTCCCACCGATCCCCGCATGCCGGAAGGGGCGGTCTATCTCGGCCAACACCCGATGCCGGTCAACAACCCGGGCTTCTACTACGTCTACTACGCCACCCTCGCTCTCTACCAACACCAGGGGGACGTCTGGCAAAAGTGGAACGAGCGCCTCACCGAAACCCTGCCGCTCATCCAGAAGAAGGCCGGAGCGGAGAACGGCAGCTGGGATCCCGGAAGCGATCACGCCGCGTCGGGTGGCCGGGTGACCTCCACCACCCTCGGGGTGCTCAGCCTCGAGGTCTACTACCGGTTGCTCCCGATGTACGGCTTCCGCGCCAACGATGACCTGCCCGATGCCAAGAAGAAGGCGGAGTAGCGCCGCGCTCCAGGGGGTCTTCGTGCCGAGTGCGCTGGTCCCCATGGCGCCCGTGCGCCTCTTGTCCTTCCTCGCCGTTGCCGAGCGCGATGCCGCAAGGCTGGGAAGTCGCAGGCCTCGCGCCGCGGTAGTTCAGGTCCAGGTTTGCACCGCGATGATTCCCCAGTAGGCGAGGTAGAGGGCGAGGAGGACCTGGCCGCTCGTCACGAGGAGGGAATGAATTCGCACCATGCGATTGATCGGCGCGCGCTTGGAGATCAGCGTGACGCAGAGCCCGGCCAGCGCCGTGAGGGCAAAGAGGATGGTCGCCACCATCAAGCCCACCGACCACCCGGTGGGCTTCGCAAAATTTCCAATCGGATCGTCGGTCCCGCCGGCCAGAATCCCGATCGCGGCGGCGAAGGAGAGCGTGCAGCAGAGCGGGATGACTCGCACGCTGAGGAACGGCTGCCCGCCAAGCCGTCTCCCGAAGAGGAGGCGCGGAACCCAGACGAGGGCGAAGAGCAGCGTGGTCGCCATCAGGATAAGGACGGCGGCCGCGAGCCCGTAACGGGTCCAGACCAGGGCGGCGGGCACGCGCCGGTACTCATCGCCGATCCCGAAGATCGCTTCCCCGGCCTCCTCGCCACCATAGAAGACGGCCGACGAGATGGGATCCTCGGCACGCCGAAAGACTTGCTCGGAGACCGGGACCAGTTCCGTGCGCTCGCCTCCGGGGGGTGTCAGCCACAGGCTCTGCGAGCCGGCCTCGACCCGCCGCATCCCGGAGAAAGGCGCCAGGAATCGCAGGCGCTTCACCCGCGGAGTGATGGACTGGTAATAGCCGGCGTATGAAGAGAGCACGGCGGGCTCGAGATCGACGGGAAGCGGAAGAGGATCCGGTGGCTGTCCCTCGACCAGGAATTCGCGAACCTTCTGGCGCAGCGTCTTGAATCCCTTGCCAGTTGAGGTGTTGATCATGATGACATAGCCCACCCCGGGGCCGGGGGCACCAGGCCATCTCGGCCCGGTAGCCGTCGAGCCCACCGGTATGGCCGAACCAGGTGAAGCCCCCGCTGGCGTAACGCGCAAGATGCAATCCATACTGCTCCTCCATCCCGGCCCGCGCGGAGCGCGTGGTGCGCGACTCTTTCATGCGGTCGATGGACTCGGGCTTGACGAGCCGCACGTCCTCGAGAGCCCCCTCGTTGAGAAACATTCGCAGGTAGTTGGCCATCTCGCGCGGAGTGGAATTGATGGCCCCGCTGGGGTGATAAAGGATGTTCCAATACCGCACCCTCTCACCCCGCCGGTAGCCCGCGGCGAGGCGGTCCGCCACTTCTCCCCCGGCCCGGAAACTCGTCACCTTCATTCCGAGCGGGGTGAAGATTCGCTCCTTCACGAACTCTTCAAATTCCTGCTCCGCGGTCTTTTCAATCACGTATGCGGCCACGGCCGGACCGGAATTGCAGTAGGACATGCTTCGGCCCGGTTTCCAACGCGATCGCCGCGAGTCGGGAAAGATCGCGAGGCGCTCCCGCAGGGTGGCCTGCGGATCGGCTTGGTGGACATACTCGCGCAGCGCGATGTCATCCCATCCCGTGGTGTGCTCCATCAGGTGTGCGAGACGAACCGGATCCGTTGCCTCCCAGCGGTTTTCGAACTCGATCTCCGGAGCAAGTTCGCGCAGCGGCGACTGCAAGTCGAGCCGGCCATCCTCCACTAGTGTAGTCCGTCAAGCAGACTGGGTTTTATTCAATTTCTTCCGTCCCCGCTTCACCTTCTCAAGAATATCGCTGGCTGAAGCGGTCCAGACG
>CAUZKZ010000582.1:0-3306 GCA_963580345.1 Verrucomicrobiia bacterium
ACCCCCACCAGAGATCCGCCACCAGGACCAAAGCAAATCGTAGTTGTGGGGGAGACCTTTCGAGTCCGACCCCTGAAAAACAGGGGTCCGCTCCCTCAAATCTTCCCGAATCGTGAAAGTCGGGCTAACCATACTTAGCCTCATTGCTCTTATGAAACTTGACCGGCCACACTTGCCATAAGTCGTTGAGTTTCATCGATGTCTTCCCCCGGACGCGTCCGGGTTGTGGGCTGCTAGGAAATTGCTTTTCCAGCTCTGATTTCCTGGAGCTTCATGGGCCGGGGTTGGTGGGGGTGCAACACGAACCGTACCGGAGGCGATTTGTTGACGGGTGGGGCCGCCCGGTGAGAGGGTGGGCTGTTGATGTCAGGAACTCTCTCAGGCGATGGGCGCCGATTTCGCCGCGCCCAGTGGCGAATGCTCCTGGCGACGATGTTCTGCTACCTGTTTTACTACACGGGGAGACAGACCTTTGGATTTGCGATCCCCGGGATCTCGGAGGAGCTGGGGCTCAGCAAGACCAAGCTGGGGTTCGCGAGTGCGGTTCTCTTCTGGTGCTACGCGGTGGGCCAGGCGGTGAACGGAAATCTGGGAGACAAGTTCGGCGGGCGCAAACTGATGAGTCTTGGAGCGGTCCTTTCGTGTGGTCTGAACTGGGTGGTGAGCTTCGGACAGAGTCTGTCGAGCTTGCTCATTCCGTGGGGAATCAACGGGGTGGCGCAATCCATGGGCTGGGCGCCCGGCAGCCGGATCATCTCAAACTGGTGGGATCACCGCGAACGCGGGAAGGCTTACGGCCTGTATGTCTTTGCCGCCGGCATGTCTTCGGTGCTCGCCTTCACCACCTCGCTCATCGTCCTCAAGTTGCTCCATCTCGACTGGCGTTGGATCTTCCGCCTGCCCGTCCTGCTTCTCCTCATTGGAGGCCTGGCATTCTATCTCGTGGTCCGCAACCGGCCGGAAGATCTCGGATTCACCAGGGACGCGGAAGAGGGCGATGAAAGTGGAGACCGGAGCGAGGGCGACGAATCCCCAACCGCCCAGGCCGCGGAATCCTCGCTTGCTCGCTACCTCGAAGTGCTCCGGAACAGGCGCTTCCTCGTGGCCAGTCTGGCGATCGGGTTCCAGAATTTTGCCCGCTATGGCCTGCTCATCTGGGTCCCGGTCTACTTCCTTGGAACGAACTGGAAGAAGGCCGATGACACGGCCTGGATCAGCATCGCTCTGGCGGTTGGAATGGCCATCGGGGCGCTCACGAACGGCTGGCTTTCAGACAAGGTGTTCAAGTCGCGGCGGTCTCCCCTGATTTCCCTCTTCATGTTCCTGGCGGCGGTGTGCACCGGCGCCATGTACTTTATCTCCAAGGACAACGTGGTCCCGGCGACCGTCTTATTGTTTCTCTCGGGGTTCTTCGTCTACGGGCCCCAGTCCGGGTTTTGGGCGCTCTGCCCGGATCTCCTGGGATCGAAGCGAGCGGCGACGGCCACCGGCATGATGAACTTTGTGGCCTATGCCTTCGCCGGCCTGGAGGGGATCGTGATCGGGTTCGCGATTGATCGAAGCGACGGCGAGAGCATTGTCGTCTTTCCAATCGTGGCGGCCGCCTGCATGATCTGCGGTGTCATCGGATTATTCATTCGCAGGTAAGTAAGGAGGAGCGTGCGCTAGTAATGGCCGAAGAAGCGAAGCAAGGTGCCCTCGCGGCGATCTTTACCGGCCCCGGCGTGCCGATGTCGCTGCAACGGCTCCCCCTTCCGGAACTGGCGGAGGGCGAAGTACTGATTCGGGTGAGAGCCTGCACGTTGTGCGGCAGCGATCTTCATACTTATCAGGGCGACCGGGAAACTCCGACGCCCACCATCCTCGGACACGAGACCATCGGAGTGATCGAGGCCCTGGGCGAAGGCCCGCCACCGGTTGACCATGATGGAAGGCCGCTCGAGCTTGGCAATCGCGTCACCTGGTCGATTGCAGTGAGTTGCGGCCACTGCTTTTTCTGCAGCCACAAAATTCCCCAGAAGTGCGAGAGCCTCTTCAAGTATGGGCACGAGAAAATGGAAGCCCCTCATCCGCTGAACGGTGGCCTGGCGGAATTCTGTCACCTTGCACCGGGCACCACGATGGTGCGCGTGCCAGACTCGTTGTCCGATCGCGTGGCCTGCCCCGCCAACTGCGCGACTGCCACCGTGGCCGCGGCCTTGCGGGTTGGCTGGGAGGAGGAACCTCCGGCCTCGGTCCTGGTGCAGGGGGCGGGGATGTTGGGACTGACCGCGTGTGCCATGTTGCGCAGTCGAGGGGCGGGCATCATTATCGTGGCCGATCTCAACAGGGCGCGGCTGAAACTCGCGAGAGAGTTTGGAGCCACGCACACTGTCGAGATTGGGGGAGAAGCGGAGGCGCTGAGGCGAGGAGTCGCGGACGCAACCGGTGGACGCGGGGTGGATCTGGCGCTGGAGATGTCCGGCTCGCCGGTAGCGGTGGCAGATGGCATGGCAACGCTTCGAACCGGTGGGCGCCAAGTGCTGGTTGGCTCGGTGTCACCCTCCGACCCGGTCTCCCTTCATCCGGAGACGGTCGTGCGCAAGTTGCTGAGCATCCAGGGGGTTCACAACTATGCGCCCCGGGATCTCGCAGAGGCCGTGTCCTTTCTGGAGCAGCATCACCACGAGTATCCGTTCGAGTCGCTGGTGCAGGGGTCGTATCCGTTGGCGGACGTGGAAGCCGCGTTTAGCGAAGCGATCCGAACAGGAGCGCCGCGCCTCATGGTGACGACCTGAGATGGGCCGCTTCGTGCCTCACCGTGAGCATTCGTGCTCCAGCGAGATCAGCCCAGGGTCCAACCGCTCCGATACTCCCGCTGCAAGAATCGCTCGGCGTCGGGCGCGTTCGGAAACTTCATGCCCTTGGCATCCCACTGGAGTTTTTTGCCGGAGCGGTAAGCGACGTTGCCGAGGTGGCAGGCTTCGGTGAGCGGACCGGAGCAGGAGAACGGACAGGTAGTCGCGGAGCCGTCCTTGCACGCCTGCACCCACTCGGCGTGGTGCCCGATCGACTTGGGAATGCTTTGTGGCGGGTGCTGATAGTCGGCGAATTCCTTCTCGGGGAGCAGGAGATGCTTGCTGTGTTCGGTGAGTAGCATGCGGCCGTTGGTGCCGACGAACAGAGTGCCGTAGTCCCACTTATTGCTTCCGGGATAGGGCCGCCCGGCCCGAAAGCCGGACGACGCCCCCCACAGATCCGGACGAGCGCAATTAACGCATCCGGTTCCTCAAGGCTACGGATTCGCCCCCAAGGCTGTCCATCACT
>CAUZKZ010000583.1:0-3306 GCA_963580345.1 Verrucomicrobiia bacterium
CCCGATCTCCGGCACGTCCAAATGGACAAGAGATCCCGTAAATCCTTGCTCCAAATTGCTACGGAATGCTTAACTTGACGCGAATGCCCATAGTCCTTGCCGTGCAGGACCGAAGTGAGACCAACCAACAGGATTATGGATACGATCCGTTTCATTGCTCTCCTCTACTCGGTTGGGTCCGTCAAGCGGCGAACCGATATGATCACCAGCTCAGCATCCAGTTCGATGGCTTCTTCCGAAAACGGGAAGACGCCATCGACTTCCGGCCACCACTCGTGAGCGACCACTCGGGTGGTTCCATTCGCAGCATCGATATACACGAAGCGGGTCGGGTGCGCAAAAAAGGCGAACGGATGGTCGTCAATCCAACCGAACCAAGTGCCACTCATCAGAGTTTCCTCATGGTCCCCAACAAAGGGTGCCACCACCGTTCCACTCGGGAGTGGATCTGCCGAGAGAAATACCGCGAATGGGCGCGCACCGGACGGACCGCTCAGAGCCAACATGATTTCTCGGGCTTGCTCGCGAGAGACGTCCGCAAATGCCAAACCGGGCACAGCCAGGAAGAGAGTTACCAGGAGTCTTTTCATCGTATCATCCTCGTATCAGACCGTCGCGACTAGTTAAAGGCATTTGCTCACCCAACGCCATCGTAACGGACAAATGTCCCTCTATTTGCTGACTTCCCGAACGCCCGCATCGTGGCGAACCGCTTCCATGTCGCATCATTGCACCCCCACCTACCCCGGGCCAACAGGGGCTTAATTACGGGACAGGAAAAGGAATCTCCTGGCAATAGATTTAGTCCGCGAGCTATCGTGCCTTTCGCGACAGGCCTCATTACGATATTCAACCTGGCGACGTCTTGTTCTTGAAGCCGGTTCACTCCTCAACGCGCACGAAGTACAGGTCAGGGGTGCCGTCAACGACAATATCTGCCTGATAGATGCCGCGCCCCGTTTCGGTGATGGTGCTGCTTGCGGTCACATCCGTGAACGTGACGAGATCCGGCGATCCCTTGACGTTCCAGCCGGTGTAAAACGCCGGGCCGGCGAATTCGACCGTCAGCGTGCTCCCCGCCCGGCTCACCGATCTGATTGTAATGGCGGGGAATACGCAGGTTGGGACGCTTTCGTCGAATTCGTCAATCTTGACCGCCAGCATCGTCTGCATGGCGGGGGCGCCCTGCAGTGTGGCGTTCGCGATATTTCCGGGGCAGAGCACCGACCACATTTTCTGGTAATCGGTCACGTACGTCGCGCTCCCGCCGACTGGGGCGCCGGGGATGGCGGCTTGCTCGATGGTGCCGTCTTCGGTGATGGCCCCACCGCGGGTCCGCACTGAGTAGGTGCAATTGAGGATGGCGGTGGCGTTGAGGACAATGCTTGCCGTCGGTGTCCCGGGGAGCGTTTCGGCCCAGCCGGCGGTGGCCTGGATCAGGGGAAACGGTTCCGGCTGGGAGCCGCCGCTCTGCACGCTGTGAATCATGTTGCCGATACAGTCACAGGCGTCTTGATCGAAATCGTTGTACCAAGCGTAGTCGTTGTGCGAGTGGTCGAACGAATCGTAGATGTAGTTGTAGTTAAAGGAATTCTTTTGTCCCTTCTTCGTCCCGCTGATGTAGCAGGCCTTCCCGTTGAAGAATACGCTCCGGCCATCACAGACGTCGATGAAGGCATTCTCCTCGATCACGTTGTTGTAATTATAGATGAACTGCATCGCCGGTTCGGTGGCGTCCAACCAATCGTCCATCGGGCCCGATTGGATGAAGGAAACGACGCTCGGGGCGACTTGGTAATAGTGGAACTCCCTGCCGAGGTAGTCCCCGACAGTCGGGCTTTCGGCATAGGATGCGAGCATGATCTGTCGCGGGCCGACAACCGCCATCGAGGTGAAGTCGGTATTGGCGAAGTAGTTGTGATGCACGCGGTTGTTGCTGCTCTGGTCGAGGAGCAGCGCGGGGGCCGCCCATTTTTCCATGCCGGTTCGCTCGAAGTGGTTGTTTCCAATGTTGTTGTTGCGGTTGACGTCGCCGTACCCGGGGCCGCGGCCGATGAAGCAGGCGCCGTTACGTCCGAGGTATTGAAAGACGTTGTTCTCCACCACGATGTTCTGGCCGTGCCGGTCGACGCGCAGGCCGGTGCCGCCGCTCTTGGAGAAAGTGCAATTGCGGACGGAGATATTGGAGACATTGCGCAGGCGCAAGAGCGCATCCGGCTTATCGACCACCGCCCAGTCGTGTTGCGACGTGACCTCCGCGCCGCGGTCCACCCCGGTCGGAACCATGGTGTAGAAATCGCCGCCGGTGAACGTGAGGCCGTCGAAGACAAGATGGGAAACCGGACTTCCTGCGGGCGCGGCGTTGCCGTCAGCCGTTCCTTCGTCGACACGCACCAGCTCCGTGAGACAAGGGACAGAGATATCGCCAGTGCCGCTGCTGGGGAGAAGGTAGATCGTGTCGTCGAGGCAGGCCCATTCACCGTCGTCGTCGATGCCATCCAGGCTGTTCAAGATCCATGCGGTCGGCTCGGGCTCCGCCGGATCATGCCGCATGTCGAAGCAGGCCGGCACGGTGGTAAAAATCCTGCGGACGGTGGTGGTGGTGTCGATATTCGCGATGGGGAGAATCTCCATGTTCCAGCCGAGGATCGTTTGCCGGAGATCGTACTGCGTTTCGATCGAGTCCTCCGTGTCTGGCGGCGTGAACGTCGCCGGGTACTGCATGTCCAGTCGATCCGGCTGCGTCGACGGAAGATCCCAGTGGCACTCCACGCAGTTGGTGTCGATGGGATCGGCGTCTTCTTCTACCCTGAACGCCGTCGTCGCGGAGCGCGGCATCCAGTTTTCGCTCGCGTCTTGCAAATACCGGACGCGGCCGGACGTCACCGCCGCCGGGAGCGGAGCCATCATGATGTTCGGGTCATCGGGGCACGGGCTCCAACCGGTCACTGGCACCAGCGAAGTGATCACGGGTGTTTCTCCCGGGAAGGCCCGGTAGGTGACGACCTGGGTGGCCGTGCCCGAATCCACGGTTCCAAACACGACGGTGTTCTTCAGGTTATAGGTTCCTCCACGCAGGAAGACCGTGATGTTCCCACTACCGTCGAGCATCGGCTGGATCTTGAGGCGGGCACCGTCCAGTGTTTTCCACGGGTCGGTCAGGGTTCCGGCTCCGGCGTCATTGCCGGAAGGAGAGACATAGAATTGGGCTATACTTCTCGGCATTAGGATTTCGGAATCTCAAAGGTCTGGAAATTCTCTGTCACCAAGCTCTGCAAGTATGGGCGGTTCTCCCCAGCGAGCGAA
>CAUZKZ010000584.1:0-3302 GCA_963580345.1 Verrucomicrobiia bacterium
ACCCCGGGGTGTCGTCGCTCGCGAACTCGCTCCTCAACCCCGCGCTACTGGATTCGATCCCTGCCGGGATCGGGGTGTGCCCCTAACCTCGCAGCATTCATGACAGTCCCCTAATCGCTTGCAGGCCGAAGGGCTGATCCAGGCCGGAATCCGCACCGTGTTGGGCCGGCTCAGAGCATAGGCCATGAACATCTGGCGATGGAACGAAGGAGGTCACGTCGTAGATGTCGAGATGAAGCGGGAGCGCGCTCACCAGAGCTTTGACCTCTTGCCCGCTGCACCGCTTGCAACCAGAACACAATGAACACCCGCTCAATCAGCATTCTCCCTCTCCTCCTGGGATTCTGGTCCGGGGCGCTGCTCGCCGAGGCCGAGCCTCTCAGAATTCACTTCATCTCGGGATCGAATGAATACCGCTCCGAACCCTCGTTGAAGGCGTTCAAGGATCACCTCGAAAAGAAATTCAAGGTTGTCGTGACAGCCCCGCGGGTCAAGGATAGCGCGAAGGAGTTCCGGAAGGAGGAAAGATGAGAGCCGACAATTTCACGATGCGGCTTGCGATTCCCGTCCTCGCTGCGGCGGTTCTTTTTCCATCCGCCCTGCGGGCCGCCGATCCCTTCGACCATGTCGCGACCATCAAGGGTCTCCGCCACGAAGACGTCAAGGAGGGCCGGCGACTCTACGCCCTGCACTGCGCCTCCTGCCACGGAGTGGACGGCAATCTCACCCTCAACCCGCTCGCGCGCCGCTTCGCAAAAGACGAACTGAAGTTCGGCAACGATCCCTACGCGTTGTGGAAGACCGTCAGCTACGGCAACGGGCTCATGTTCCGCTGGGACGCCGTGCTGACCCCGAAGGCGCGCTACCAGATCGTCCACCACCTCCGCGAGGAGATCCTCAAACCGATCAACCCGGACCAGTACTTCGTGCCGAATGAGGACTACTTCGCGAAGCTGCCTGCGATCGCTGCGGCCGACGCGAAGGCCCAGGCCTCGCTGGCCCAGAAGGTGGAGGTGGCACCCGGAATGATCGACGGGACCGGCGGCCGGAACATGATCTACGGACCCTTCCTCCAACACGGTCTCGCCTACACCCACCCCAAGGACCAAAATGCTCCCCACATCGAGAACGCCACCGAGAAGGCGCTCATCGTCGATCTCCCCGCAGATGCAGTTCTCTGCTACGACGCGGCGCGGCTTTCGGTCAGCGGAATCTGGAGCGGTAAGAACGCGGACACCGAGAAGACCCACCACACCAGCTACAAGGGGGGCCGCTGTCTCATGCCGGGCGGTGAGGTCCACTACAAGGATGTCGACGGGATCGGCTGGTCGGTCGGAAAGGCGGAAGCGCCGAAAGACATCGCCCACCTCACCTTCCGAGGCCACTACCTTTACAACGATCAGGTGGTCCTCAGCTACCAGGTCGGTAGTCGCGCGGTGCTGGAACTTCCCGGCGCCTCCAAGGACGGCAAGATCCTCTCCCGCAGTTTCCGCATCGGCGCAGGCGAGGAGAACGTTTTCTGCCTGGTGGGCCGGGGCGCTCCCTTGCGCACCGCCAAACTCGACTCCGCGGCGAGAACCGCCGGAGTGAAGCTCGTGACCGGCACTGAGGGAGGCCTCTGGATCTCCATCCCCGCGCTGGCACGTTCGCTCACCTTCACGCTGTGGTTCTCTCCGGACTCCGATTTCGAGCTCCCGGGCGGGGCTGCCCCACCTCCTTTCGACCAACTCATCAAAGGAGGCCCGCGACGCTGGCCGCAACAGGTGCAGACCGCCCTCGCTCCCGGCGAAGCGGTGGAGGGATACGCCGCCGATATTCTCACCGTCCCGTTCGCCAACCCCTGGGGCTGCTGGATGCGCATCACCGCCCTCGATTTCTTTGCGGATGGGAGTCTTGCGGTCTCCACCCTCAGCGGCGATGTCTGGATCGTCAGTTGGGAAAAGGAGAACCCGCATGCTCTCAACTGGTCGCGTTTCGCGGCGGGGCTCTACGAACCACTCGGGCTGAGAATCGTTGATGACATGGTCTACGTGCGGGGCCGCGACCGCATCACGCGCCTGCACGATCTGAACAACGACGGCGAGGCCGACTACTACGATAGTTTCTACGAGGACCGCAACGAGATCGGCGCCAGCTACCACGCCTTCGTCTACGATCTGCAAACGGACGCCGCCGGAAACTTCTACTTTTCGCAATCCGGTTACAAATCGCCGCTTACCGGCGCGGTCGTGCGGGTCGATCGCTACGGAAAGCGCGCCGAATTTGTCGGCACCGATCTTCGCAATCCGAACGGTATGGGCGCGGGCGGCCCGCACGGCTGGATCACCATCGCAGACAATCCCAGCGGCAAGGCAATCTACGACGGATTCACCCTGGCTCGAGTGGGCGCCAAATATGGATTTGAGCAGAACCGGAACGTTCCCATGCTCTGCGTCCTTCCCGCCCGGGTCGACAGCTCATCCGGCGGCCAGTGCTGGTCGGACGAGAAGCGCTGGGGCCCGCTGAGCGGATCGATTATCCACACCTCCTACAGCCGCTGCGCGGCCTTCTACTGCATGGTCCAGAACCTCGAGCCCTTCCCCAATTGCTTCGCAGTGCGCCTCCCCTTCAATCTCAAATCGGGCGCCATGCGGCCTCGACGCAACCCGGTCGACGGCCAGGTCTACCTCGCCTGTCACAAGGGCTGGGATACGAGCGCACCCGTCGATGGGGTCATTTACCGCATCCGCCACACCGGTGCTCCCGCCCACTTGATTCAGGAGGCCGCTGCCACCAAGTCCGGGATTCGGCTCACCTTCTCCTGCGATCTCGAACCCAGCTCCGTGAGGCGGGAGAACATCACCACGAGCCGGGAATCCGACAATACAAAGGGAGCTCCCGCAGACGGGCAAGCGGTCGCGGGTGTCACCCTGATCGACAAACGCACGATCGAGATCGCGATCCCCGAGATCGAAAAGGAAACGCTGGAACACCGGACCTCGACTGACAAAAAATCCGGGGCCGTCACGGTGCGGGTCAACCCGGCCATTGGCATCGCGGTCAAACTCAAGGCCGCCGACGGTGCCCCGATCGAACAGACCGTCTTCGCCACCATCAACTCGCTCCCCCAATGACCACCACCATGAAACCGATTTGGCGAAGAGGGTCAGTAGAAAAGGGCTCCTGATCCAGCCTCACATCCAACCTCACCTGATTGCCACTCCCCGCGTCCGAGTGCAGCGGGACGAGAGGGGTCTGCCCTCGAATAGCTAAAAACAGGCCGAAATCTCGCCGCGTGGCTCCAAATCCCAAGTTTCCGCCTT
>CAUZKZ010000585.1:0-3279 GCA_963580345.1 Verrucomicrobiia bacterium
TTCTCGGACCACACTTCGATGCGGCTTGGACAGCGCGCCGCGACATCCTGAAGACGCGACGTCAAGAGAAACGCCGCTGGTCTTCTTCATTAAACTAGACCATCTTAACTTTTTTGTCCTGCACCCCATTCCAAAGGAGTGCCTCCGCTCTCTGCTTTTGTCGTAGATCGCTGATCTTCAGCGACTTTCCGTAATGAGGGCGCGAATCCCGGGGGGCTCGCTCAGAGTTCGAGCAAGTGGTCGATCATGGCCTGGGCCTGGCGGGCGTATCCCGTGCCAAAGAGTACGGCGTGATTCAGGATGTGGTAGAGGTTGTAGAGGTCACGGCGGGCTTCGTGTCCGGCCGGGAGAGGCCACTCCTCTTCGTAGGCGGCATGGAAGGCGGGTGAGAATCCGCCGAAGAGATGGGTCATGGCGAGGTCGGCTTCGCGGTCACCGTAGTAGACCGCGGGATCGTAGATCACGGGGGTGGTGTCGGTCATCGCGGACGCATTGCCGCCCCAGAGGTCGCCGTGCAAGAGGGCGGGTGGGGGATCCCCTTCGTCGAAGAATCCGTCGAGGCTATCCAGGAGCGAGACGGCGCCGCGGAAGGTAAAGCCGCGTTCCTCTGCCTGGCGAAGCATGTAACCAAGTCTGCGTTCACGCAGGAACTCGATCCAGTCGTCCGCCGGGGTGTTTGGCTGGGGAGTGGCACCGATGAAATTGTCGTGGTCCCAACCGTGCGTGGTGCGGGTGCAGCGGTGCAGCCGCGAGAGGCCGCGACCCAATTCTTCCTGCGACGCGGCAGAGCCTCCGCCGAGCGGCAGAAACTCCAAAACGAGGAAAGCGTGGGACAAGGTGCAGCCCGTACAGACTGGCTGGGGAACGCGAATGGAATTCGAGCGGTGAAGTTCGTCGAGGCCCAGCACTTCCGCTTCAAACATCGCGGCCCCGGCCGGGGCGTGGGTTTTCACGAAAAAGTCTCCGAGTTGATAGGCCTCGTTGATGCAGCCCCCGCCGATGGGACGCGGCGCACCGTTCGGTCGGGTGCCGGTCGCTGCTTCGATCGCGTCGCAAATGGCGGCCTGGTCCATCAATCCGACTCGGCCGCGATGTGCTCCAGGAGTCCGCGGCAGCCGTCTTCGATCAGATCCGCCACGAACTCGAACCCGCCATCGCCCCCGTAGTAGGGATCGGGGACCTCTCTCTCATCGTGAGCCTGGCAGAAGCTGGTGAAGGGGCGCACCTTGGCGCGACCTTCCGCGGAGGGGGCGATGGCCAGGACCTCCTGGCGATTGGAGTCGTCCATGGTAAGAATGAGGTCGAACTTTTCGAAATCCCCGACCGTGATCTGCCGCGCCGCGCCCTGCACCGGGATATGACGCTGCTCGAGGGTTTGGCGCATGCGGCGGTCGGGAGACTTTCCCGCGTGCGCGTCAATGGTCCCGGCCGAATCGCACTCGATGGAGTGGGTGTGCCCGTTTTTGGTGAGGAGTTGGCGAAAGACGTTCTCCCCCGCTGGAGAGCGGCAAATGTTTCCCCAACAGACGAAGAGGACACGGAAGGGGCGACGGTTGGGGGGCACTGCGGGGCGACGATGGAGGGCGCGACGGGCCCTGACAAGGGGATCCGCCGCACCGCGGGCCTCCAAAATTCCCGCAACTTTAGGGTCGCCACCCGGTTTAATCCGAGCCAATTGTAAAGCTATGAAAACGAGTGTGTTAGTCGCGGTAGGAGCCCTGCTGGTGGGAGGAGCCGGAGGATATCTGGTGGGAACTTCGGGTCAGGAAAAGGAAGAGACCACCCGGGAGGATTCGGCCCTGAGCAAGACCACGCGGTCTGCGGCGAGGCCGGGAAGCGCCACGAGCGTCGCTCCGGGCCGATCCGGCAAGGGCGCCTCCAGCCTGCGCGAAGTCCTCGCGGAGCCTGGTCAGACCAACCGGATCATGAGTCTCCTGCAGTACTACTCGGATCTCGACCCCTCCGAGTTCGAGTCGGAAATGCAGAAACTGCAGGGCCTGCCGATGTCGCAGCGGATGTTGGCCATGAACCTCCTCTTTGCGCGCTGGGCGGAGACCGATCCCCGGGCCGCTCTGGAGCAGAGCCGTAGTATGGGATTCCCCGAAATGTTCATGGCGCGGGCCGGGGCGGTCTCAGGCTGGGCCGCTTCGGATCCCGAGGGACTCGCCAAACAGTACACGGACAATCCCGGCGATTTCCGCATGGGAGGTCGCGGTGGACGCGGGGGTGGTGATACGGTCGGCATGATCGCGGGCGAATGGGCCAAGCAGAATCCCAAGGCGGCCCTGGCGTGGGCACGCACGCTGGATGAACGGGAACGAGACAATGCCATCGCAGGAGTGTTCAACGAACTCGCCCAACGCGATCCCAAAGAGGCTCTCAGCATGACGGCCGACCTGAGCGCGGAGGAGCGCCTCGATGCCTATCGATCCATCGCGGAATCGTGGGCGATCTCGGACTACGCGGCCGCAGACCGGTGGATCAGCAGTCTCTCCGGGGACGAGCAGGCCTCCGCACGGGTCGAGGCGGTGGGGGCACTGGCCAACATCGACCCGAAGAAGGCGGCGGGAGAAGCTCTCAAGATGCCCGATGGCGAGCAGCGGGACGATCTGGTGGCGGATGTATCCCGCCAGTGGGCCCGCCAAGATCCCTCTTCAGCGCTCGCCTGGCTCACCACCAGCGGTGGCGAGGGGGCGGTGGAAGAAGGAATCGGCCGGGTGATTGGAAGCCTGGCGCGCGAGGATTCCGCCAAAGCCCTCGAATGGATCGGGGATCAACCCGAGGGTCAGGTTCGTGACAGCGCGGTGCAGGGGTACATTTTTGGCAACCGGGAGGCTCAGGCGTCGCAAACCATCGGCCTGGCCGAGACGATCTCGAATGAGGAGCAGCGCACCCGGGCCGTCCAACGGGTCGCTTACCAATGGATCCGGCAAGACAGCGACGCGGCCATGAGTTACGTCACATCCTCGACGGTCCTGAGTGATGAGTCAAAACAGCGCATGACCAGTATGGCGGAGCGCATTGCGGAAGGCGGTGACCGCGGAGGCGACCGGAATTCTGGACGATTTGGCGGCCGCGGGCGCGGAGGCCGGTAGAATCCCGGGCCGACAAGAATGGCGCGAGAATGAGGGTCCTCGCGGAGGGATCAGGATATGCGGACATTGCCGTAGCCCGACTTTCGCTATTCAGGATGATTTGGGGCCGCAACCGTTGAATTTGCGTTCAATCGGTTAGAAGGTCTCCACCACAGGCGTGGTTGCTCGGATGGTCTGTCAGTCG
>CAUZKZ010000586.1:0-3278 GCA_963580345.1 Verrucomicrobiia bacterium
GAATCCGCCCCGCATACATGTGGTACTTCAGGTAGAACACGCGTGGAAACCCAGTCCCCGTCCAGGCGTCCTCTTCCCATCCGCCGCCGGGCAGTTGGGTTCTCGTCAAATAATCGAGTCCGGCCGCCACGGCAGTCGATCCGATCGCCCCGAGATCCAGGAGGGCCATGAGCGCCCATGCGGTCTGCGAAGCCGTGCTGGGGCCTTCCCCTTTGCACTCGGGATCGTCGTAGCTGTGGGGCGATTCACCCCAGCCGCCGTCGCGATTCTGCTTCGCCTCGAACCAGCTCATCAGCTTTTGAAACCGTTCCTGCGCAAGATCAACCCCGGCCGCCCGCAACCCCCGGAGGGCCAGCCAGGTCCCATAGATGTAATTGCACCCCCAGCGCCCGTACCATGTTCCGTCCGGTTCCTGGGCCTGCAACAGGTAGGAGACCGCATTGCCGATGCCCAGTGAGTCGCGCTGGAAATCGAGTTGCCGGAGCGCCAGCAAGGTTCGTCCCGTGATGTCGCAACAACTGGGATCGATCATGGCATTGTGGTCCGCAAAGGGCACGAAAGTGAGAACTTCGTTGTCGCAGTCCTTGTCAAAAGCCGGCCAACCGCCGTCCGCATTCTGGCAGGCGAGTTGCCAGTCCAACCCGCGCTGAATGGCGGCGGCCCGGTTCTCTTCCTCCCAAGGCCGGCCAAAACGCATCCGACTCAGCACACTCAGCACTTCCGCCGTGTCGTCTGCGTCCGGGTAGAACTCGTTTGCAAACTCGAAGTACCAGCCGCCAGGGCGATCCTTGATGTGCCAGAGCTGCCAGTCGCCGGAATGCCGAACCTCCTTCTCCAGAAGCCAGCGGGCACCCTTCCGCATCGCGCGGTCCTTCGGGGACACTCCCGCATCGAGGAGCGCCGTCATGGCATTGGCTGTGTCCCAAACCGGCGAGAAGCACGGCTGAATCTTCATTTCCGCGCCTCCGTCGACCTCGAGGCGCTCCAGCTCATGAAGGAGTGATTGGATATGAGGGTGCTCGGGAGGATAGCCCAGGCACCGAAACGCAATGATACTGTTGACGATCGGAGGGAAGATCGCCCCGAGTCCGTCGCTGTGCTCCAGCCGTTGCACGATCCACGCTTCGGCCCTCTCGAGCGCCTTTCGACGAAGCGGTTTCAGGGGCAACTTCTCGGCCGCCTTCAGGATCCAATCCGTGAGCCGGAAGAATCGGCCCCAGAACGTTCCCTTGCCCCAGCGCAGCTCGCCGGCGGTCTTGCTCGCCTTCCCGCTCGCGATCAGTTCGTCGATATTCGCCGCCGCGGGGACTTCGTAGACCGGGCGGAAGGCCCAGACGATGGATAGCGGAACCACGATGCTTCGCGACCACGACGACATCTTGTAGATGTTCACGGGAAAGACCTCCGGGAGCAGAATCACTTCCGGCGGGACGGCCGGGCACCTCGACCAGTGCCACTGGCCGAAGATCGAGAGGTAGATCCGCGTGAAGGAATTGGTGGCAGCAGTTCCGCCCATCGCCAGGATCTCGCCACGGGCGCGCACCATGTGGGGAGCCTCGGCCCCATCCCCAAGCAGTTTCAGGACGAAGTAGGCCTTGACCGAAGTGCTGACATCGGCCGGCCCACCGGGGAAGTTCGGCCACCCTCCGCTCTCCAGCTGCAGGGTGCGCAAACTCCCGGCCAGCTTGTGCATGCGGGCCGAGTCGCGTTCACCCACCAGGTAGAGCAGCAGAATGTATTCCGATTGCAGGATGGGCGAGCCCTCCAGCTCTGCACACCAGTACCCCCCGGGAGTCTGCAGGGCGAGGAGATGCTCCCGCGCTGCGGTAAGTGTCCTGTCAAGGTCTCCGCGCTTGCCCCCCCGGGAAGTTCCGCCTTCGACCGGCCGCTGCTGGGCGCCTGGTGCGGGGAGTCTCCCGCCCCCGGGAGAGGTTCGGACCGGCTGCGAGACGCCGTTGGGAGCCCCGCGCCCGGTTGGGCGGGAGGTGGACTTTTTTCCGTTAATCCTTTCCACGTGCGGGCGAGATCAAGGTTTGTCGAATCGAACGAGCCGGGGGCGCTTCCCGTCAGCTGTTCTGGCAGGCAGGGCGCTTCTGCTCGGCCTCATCGGTTTCCTGGCGGGCGTACAACACGGGCGGTTCCGGGGCCATGGCGCCTTCGGTCCGCGGACCCGAGCGTGACACTCGCAGCGCCTTGAGCGGATGCCGGAAGGTGTCTTCCACCGCCGTCCCTTCGTACCCGCAATGCACCATGCAGTTCTCGCATTTCGGATGCCGTCCCGTAATTCTCCCACGGGGTGTCCTCCATGAGCTCTCGATAGGACCCGGCGTAGCCCTCCTCTTCGAGCAGGTAGCAGGGCTTCTGCCACCCGAAAATATTGTAGGTTGGATTGCTCCACGCCGTGCAGCGGTATTCCTGGTTGCCCGCCAGGAAGTCGAGAAACAGGCTGCTCTGATTGAAATCCCACTTCCTGTCCCCGGTGCGCTCCTTCCCGCGTTTGAAGATTTCGCGGAAGAGATTCTTGCTCTCCCGGCGATTCAGAAACACGTCCTGCCGCGGGGCCTTCACATAGCTGTACCCGGGCGAAATCATGATTCCCTCGATGCCGAGGCCCATCGCGAAATCGAAAAACTCCGCCACCTCATCCGGATCCTCACCCGTAAAGAGAGTGCAATTGATCGTCACCCGGAAGCCCCGCTCCACCGCCTGCTTGATCGCCGCCAAGGCGATGTCGAAGATTCCTTCCTTGCAGACGGAGGCATCGTGCCGCTCCCGGTTTCCATCAAGATGAACCGAAAAGGTGAGATACGGCGATGGCTCATAGTCATCCATCTTGCGCTTCAGCTGGATGGCGTTCGTGCAGAGGTAAACGAACTTCTTGCGCTTCACGATGCCGCGCACCATTTCCGGCATTTCCTTGTGGAGCAGCGGCTCGCCTCCGGGAATCGATACGATCGGGGCTCCGCATTCATCGACCGCCCGCAAGGCGTCTTCCACTGACATCCGTTGCCGAAGGATCGCGTCGGGATGATCGATCTTGCCGCATCCCTGACAGGCCAGGTTGCACTGGAACAGCGGTTCGAGCATCAGGACCAGCGGGTACTTCTCCTCTCCGCGCAGTCGTTTTGCGAGCAGATAGGAGCCTACCCGGATTTGCTGAAGCAGTTGGTTGAGGTTACGAGAACTGGGCCATTTGAAAAGTTAGTCTGGGTGCCTACAAAGGACCCAGAAAATGAAAGGCAAGAGATACACGACCGAAGAGAAGATCCGCATCCTTC
>CAUZKZ010000587.1:0-3275 GCA_963580345.1 Verrucomicrobiia bacterium
CTCAATCAGCACTTTACGGCGCACTCGCGCCCATTGTTCCATGTCCATGTACACGCATCCTTTCTTAGATGCGTACCGCTTTTATCGCGACCCTCTTCCCGTACCGGTTTTCAACCGGCGCGCACAAGGCCGCAAAAAAGATGGCCAAGGGAAAGGTGGTGGTGGAGAAGGCTGTCGTTTCGTCTTGCGGATTGTTGAGCAGCACAAAGGCGCGAGCGGGAGCTTGACATTCGCTCCCCGGTTGAGGAGTGAAATGGACGCATGAAAGGAAATCGCCGCCACTCCCTCGCCCGCCGCGCCGCAGGCCTTTTCCTTATCCTGGGCATGGTGCTCCCTTCGTTCTCTCGGGCTGACCTCATCAGCTATTGGCCGCTCGATGAAACCACCGGCGAAGTAGCCGCCGACAGGGTGGGAGGGAACGACGCCACCTGGCAGAACCCCGGCAACAACCTGACTTGGGTCACCGGTCAGATTGGAGGCGCGGCGGATTTTGCCGATGACGGAGGCGACAGCTATTTTCTTCTCGATCTCCCGCAACTCATCGGGGCCAGGGCCGCGTCCTTCTCGCTGTGGATCAACAACCGGGATCAGAGCTCGGCCGACTACAACGGGCTCTTCATGTCGCGCAATTTCAATGGCAACAATGAGAGCTGGGGCCTGGCGATCGAGAATGATGGAACCAACTATCATTTCGACTCCCGGGTCAACAGACCGGGATGGGACTCGGCCGCCGGCTCACTTCCCGCTGATGACGAGTGGAAGCATCTCGTGATGGTGTGGGACGGAAACGCCGGGAAGCACCTCCAATACATCAATGGGGTTCAGACCAACTCGAATGCGGGCACTTTCGCTGGTCCGATCGCCGGCCCGGACAGCATCTGGCATATCGGCTACGACAATTGCTGCGGCAACATCCGGGATTTTGATGGCCTTATCGATGATGTCGCGGTGTGGAATGCGGCTCTGACGCCCGAAGAGGTCGAGGAGATCTACCAGAACGGCCTGAACGGCATTGGCGTCGCTGGGGACGGCCCGCCCAAGTTGCGCTTGACCGTGGAGACGAGCGGCGACGACCAGCTCACCTTCACCTGGAACAGCGAGGCCGGCCGGGTCTACGACCTCCTCAGCGACACCGGGCTCTCGAGTGACCCCGCCGACTGGGAGGTCTGGGACGGCAACCAGAACATCGAAGCCACCCCGCCGGAGAACACCCTCGTCATCGCCCGGCCCGCCGACCCGAGGCGCTTCTTCGTAATCGAGGGATTCCCGGCCCCGCCGGTTTCGGTTTTTTCGGACAACTTCGAGAGTGGCCAGGGCAACTGGACGACGGGCGGAGACCCCGGATCAGATCCCTTCACAAACTGGGAATTCGGTTCTCCCAGCCTGGTCGGACCGGCTTCCGCCAACAGCGGGGCGAATTGCTTTGCAACCAATCTCTCCGCGGATTACGCGGACGATGCCGACATCTGGCTGAGTTCGCCCGCGATCGACCTTGCCGCCGCAGGCGGGGCGACCTTGAATTTTTCGCACTACGTGGACATCGAGGAGGGATTCGATTCCGGGCAGATCAGGCTCCTGGACGCCGACGCCGCCCTTGCCGAACTGGCGATCCTTCAAATGACCATCGACGGGAACAATCCCACCGGCTGGGAGCCGTTCAGCAAGGCCTTGCCGGCTGCCGCGCTGGGCCAGAACGTCGTGATCGAGTTCCGCTTTAATTCTGACGATTTCTCGGACCGCACCCAGGGCGGTTGGTACATCGACGATTTCGAAGTCACCGTCCCCTGAGGCGTCGCCACGACTCGACCCGCCCGATCAGCCTTCGCTCCAACTCATACAATCATACAATAGCGGGACACACCCACTATGAAGTGCTGAGGAACCGGATGCGTTAATTGCGCTCGTCCGGATCTGTGGGGGGCGTCGCTTGACCTTCGGCTCAAGCGGCCCTATCCCGGAAGCAATAGCGCGGCGACCGCGACTACGGCGTGGCGTTGGTCCGCAAGTGGGGCGAAGGCCGCGTCTTCTACTGCTCGCTCGGCCACAACGACGCCATGTACTGGCACCCGGGGTCCTGAAAGTCTATACTTGTGCCGTTAGAACTGGCCCACGGTGCGGGTGGACAGGATTTTCCAGAAGAGAGCCTATTTCGGAAAGATTGCCCGGGCCGTCGCCGTCGCTAAGGAAGCAGACTCCGCTTATGAAAATATTTCCGCTCAAAAAAGCAGTGATCCTGGGTGCGTTTTGTGTGTATCCGGCGGTGGTGCTGGCCGCACCCCATCTGGACGAAGAGTTCCTCGGCAAGAAGTTCGGGGAGTGGAACTCCAAAGGCGGGGACGCCGCCCACTACACGATTTCGGGCTCCGAATACCGGACCTGGAAACCCCATGTGACCCCCACCGTGGATGGCGGGATCTTCGTCTCGGTCCGGATCGACCACTTGCGCGGATTGCTGGCAAGCAACGACCACGCCAGCCTGGAATTGAGCTTCGGGAAGGATGGGGAGATCCTCAGCGCCCGCAGCACCATCGCCCTGCAGGGCCGCAAAATCACCAGCGATGTCATCAAGGGGGCGACTTCCCTGGGGACGGTGGCCACTCCGGCGGACCGCATGATGAAGATGGGCACCGACCTAGTGGCTGAATTGGCCGCCAAGCTGTTGCGTGAGAAGGTAAGCGAACCGGGACGGGTTGGTTTTCCGGCGGCCCTCCAGCACAACTACAACTTGCTCTGCCTCGCCGTGCATCACTCCGACCGAACCGCGGAGGGAGGGCCCGTCGCTCCGTCCGCTGAAGGGAAGCAAAAGCCCGGAGCCGCTCCGACCGAGGCCGAGACGACTGCCGAGGTTCCGGCCGAGCAGAGCCCGGCGCAGGAAGATCGAGCTGCTCCTCCACTCCAGATCGATGTGCAGGGAAAGCCCGTTGAGCCCAAGAGCGCGCCGCTTCCGGTTCCGGCCAAACAGCGGTAGGGAATTCTCGGAGGAGACCACTCGGGAAGGTCAGCTCCGGCGGGATCGGGAGCGCGTCTTGGAGCGACCCTGATACCGCTTGCGCGCGGAACTCGCCGCGGCCACGCCGGGAGCCGGAACCACGCACCCCAAGATTGGTCCGGTCCCTCCCTTCCCCGTGACTGACTAGCGCCAGCCACGGGTCCCACACCACCTTTCTATACTTCTCGGCGCTATATTTTCGGAATATCATTTCCTGTGAGATATACGTGTCTGAGTAGTGCCGTATTCTTCTCCGATGATCACACTTGAGCTATCCGATCAGGAT
>CAUZKZ010000588.1:0-3242 GCA_963580345.1 Verrucomicrobiia bacterium
CACCGGCACGAGCACTCCGTCGTGCGCCCGGAACGCCGCGCCGCTTGAGCGGCGAGTCGCCGCGCCCTGACCCGGCCTCGCCCCCGCTGTCGAGAAAATCTACACGGGGGCCGGTCGGGTGCTTACGTTCTTGCCGCCCGCGCTTCCTGCCACCGGCGAATACCCGTCAAATCAAGGTTGATGGACTAGGTCGTCACCCGCATCGGCATCAAGACGTACAAAAACGCCCCCTTGCCGCGCAACACACCCGGGCTCATTTCGTCGATCAGGTCGAGCTGGATCTCCTCGTCCTCGAGGCTGCGCAACGGTGCCATCAGGAATTCCGGGTTGAACGCGATCGAGATCTCCTTGCCGTCGTACTTGACCGGCATGGATTCCTTCGCTTCCCCGATGTCGGGCGAATTGGCAGTCACGTCGATGTTGCCGTCGCCAAGTACCAGCTTCACCGAGTTCGACTTTTCGGAGGATAGCAGCGAGACCCGCCGGGCCGTCTCCAGCAGTGCCTCCCGGCCAATCGACAGGGTTTCCCGCATCTCGCCCGGAATGACCTGCCGGTAGTTGGGGTAATTCCCCTCGATCAGCTTCGATACGATCAGGTTGTTTCCAATCTCGAAGGCGATCTGGTTGTCGCTCAGCTTCGCGATGGCATCGCCCTCCTCCCCCAGAAGCCGCTGCAGTTCCTGCACCGCCTTGGTTGGGATGATAAAATCGGTCTCGTGGCTGGCGGGAAATTCCAGCTCGTTCTCGACCATCGCGAGACGCCGCCCGTCGGTCGCCACGAAGGTCAGCTTGCCCTCCGTGAAGGCCGTGAAAATCCCGTTCAACACATAGCGGGTCTCGTCATTCGAGATGGCATAGGACGTCTTGCGCAGGCTCTCCCGGAGGAGGTTCTGCGGAATCCTGTACTCACGGGCCTCCTTGAAATCCGGAAGCGGCGGAAACTCGCCGTGTGCGAGGCCAATGATCTTGAAAAAGCTCGGCCCGCAGGTGATGGAGGCTATGTCCTTGTTATCGATCGAGACTTCCACTTCCGCGGCGGGGAGCTCGCGAACGATGCTCACCAGCCGCTTGACCGGCAACGTCGTGGAGCCCTCCTTCGAAACCTCCGCTTCCACCGTGCCGCTCACTCCGACGTCGAGATCAGTGGTGGTGAGCCGCAGGGCTCCGTCCGAGGCCTCGATCAAGACATTGGACAGGATCGGGAGGGTGGTCCGGGTGCTGACTACGTGCTGAACCTGCTGAAGACTGTCTAAAAAGGCATCCCTTGCGATCCGAAATTTCATGTGCCGAGAGGTCCCTAGTTCGGGATGGCGCGAGTTTGGAAAGAATGGCCCGCTTGGCAAGCATTCTTTAAGATACAAGAAACATCACCCGGATCCCGCCCACGATGCGGCCGAACCCGGGTGATGTGAACCAGTTCCGGAGCGTCCTTCAGCGATTCAGGCGGGCCCCCAGGGCTGTCACGGTCTGCCTCACCTGGTCGTCGGTTTGCATCATCTGCTCCACCTTCTTGCACGCGTGAATCACGGTGCCGTGGTCCCTTCCTCCAAAGGCCTCGCCGATTTCGACCAGCGAGCCTCCCGTCAGCTTGCGGCTCAGGCACATCGCAATCTGGCGCGGGAATGCGATGTTGGCGGGACGGCGGCGGCTCGTCATGTCCGCCAACCGGATGTCGTAGTAGTCTGCGACGATTTTCTGAATCGTGTCGATCGTCACCTTGGCGGCCGCTTCCTCCCGCAGGATGTCGCGCAGGAGGTCCTCGATACGGTCCGTGGAGAGTTCCCCCTGGCCCAGCGAGTTGAAGGTCGCGATGCGCACCAGCGCCCCTTCTAGCCTGCGCACGTTGCTCCGAATGCGCTGCGCAATGAAACGCACCCAGTCCTCCGGGATCTGGACCTCCCACTCCTCCATCTTGCGGCGCAGGATCGCGATGCGGGTCTCCAGTTGGGGCGGCTGCAGGGCCACCGTGAGTCCGCACTCAAATCGCGAAACGAGGCGCGGTTCGAGGGTCTGAATCTCGGAGGCAGGGCGATCGCTGGAGAGGACGACCACCTGGGCCTGTCCGTCCAGCAGGGTGTTGAAGGTGTGGAAGAATTCCTCTTGTGATTTTTCCTTACCGTGCAGGAATTGCACATCGTCGACCAACAGGACGTTCGGACGCCGGTAACGACGCCGGAAATTGTCGAGGTTACCCTTCTGAACCGCCAGAATGAATTCATTGGTGAACTTTTCACACGTCAGGTAGATCACCTTGGCATCCGGACGGGCTCGCAAGATGTCCTGCCCAATGGCCTGCATGAGGTGCGTCTTGCCGAGACCCGATCCCCCGTGAATAAACAGCGGGTTGTAGGCGGTGCGCACTCCGGCCGCGATGGCCTTGCAGGCCGCGTGGGCAAACTGGTTGTTTCCCCCCACCACGAAGCGATCGAAGGTGTAGAGCGGGTTGAGCCCCGCCGATTTGAGAGACTTCGACAGCACCTCCCCCGCCGCTTCCGAGGCGCGGGACTGCCTCTGCGGCTCCTCCAGCAGGGTCAACTGCCCTCCTTTCATCCCATTCATGGCCAGCACGCGCGGCCGGCCCCCCGGCCCCACCACCTGTGATAGCGCCTGGGTGAGCTCCGGGAGGAAATTCTCCTGGATCCACAGCACATGGGTCTCGGTCGGCACCAGGACGGTCACCTGATTGGCGTCCTCCACCAAGAGTTGCATGTGCTTGAACCACCGCTCGGTGGCGTCGCCGCTCAACCGTGCGTCCAATAGCTTGAGTGTGCGTTCCCTCGCTTCCTCGTTGCTGATCCTGTTGCCACCTGTGGCAGCTGTTTCTCCTCCGATCCTCCCACTAGGAGCCGATACTCCTCCTTCTTCCCTGCTCATTGTGTTCCTTCTCGTGCGGTTATAAGTTCACGTGTTTTTTTTCTAATACCGCCGCTCACCTCGCTCTCATGATCTGAATATTTTGTGAGAAGCAGCGTGCATGGAATTACGGTTGTTGACGCTATCGTCAAAATTATTTGTGCACTAAAAAAGCAAGTCCTCCACACCGTTTTTCCACAAGCGTTCCACGACCTGTTCGGTGTTAGACATCAAAGGTCGCCCTTCAAGGTGACCGAATGAATCACGCGGATTCAATTTGCTAAAGAATAATCTGGAACCGCAGAACAGGACGGCATTTTTGTTCTGAACGAAGCCCTCCAACCCTTGGAATCACGGGGGTTTGGTCAGAACGAAAATGCGTAAAACGT
>CAUZKZ010000589.1:0-3238 GCA_963580345.1 Verrucomicrobiia bacterium
GACGCACCGCATGGCGCACCTTTTGGAGCAAGGGGTCGCACCGCGGAACATCCTGGCGGTGACCTTTACCAACAAGGCGGCGGGCGAGATGCGGGAGCGGGTGGGGAGCCTGGTGCGACGGAGCGCCGCGGATGAGATGACGGTGTGCACCTTCCACTCCCTGTGCGTGCGGATCCTGCGGAAGCATGCGGGACGGCTGGGCTACAATACGAATTTCAGCATTGCGGCGGGGAGTGACCGGGACGGGCTGGTGAAGCGGCTGATCGTGCAGCACGGGGGCGCGAAGGAGAAGATCCAGGCGTGGGACGTGCTGGCGGCGGTGTCGCAGCACAAGAATGCGGGGATGCCGGTGGGCGAGATCCCGGACGACCTGATCCGGACCGTGGCGATGTCGTACCAGCGCGAATTGCGGGCCCGCAATGCGTTGGACTTCGATGATCTCCTGCTGCTGGCGGAGCAGGCCATGCGGGAGTTTTCGGAGGTGCGGGAGTCCTGGCGGGAGCGCTATCACTATGTGACGGTTGACGAGTTCCAGGATACGAACGGACTGCAGATGGATCTGCTGCTGCAGCTGGTGGGAACGCCACACAACATTTGCGTGGTGGGCGACGACGACCAGAGCATTTACGGGTGGCGGGGTGCGCAGGTGGCGAACATCCTGCAGTTCGAACGCTTTTTTCCGAAGCCGAGAGTGGTGCGACTGGAGGAAAACTACCGCAGCACGGCGGCGATCCTCGGGGTGGCGAACGAGTTGATCTGCCACAGTCCGGCCCGGCATGAGAAGACATTGCGCGCCACGATCCGCGGGGGTGAGGAGGTGGTCCTGATGGCGCTGCCGGGAGACGAGGAGGAGGCGCGCTGGGTGGCGAGCGAGATCAAGAAGAGCCGCTTCAAGGAAGAGCGCCGCTGGGAGGATTTCGCGGTCCTGTTCCGAACCCATTCGCACATCCGCAAGGTGGAGCAGGTCCTGCGAGAGGAGGAGATTCCCTACCGGCTGGTGGGGGCGCAGAGTTTTTTCGACCGCCGCGAGGTGCGCGACCTGCTGGCCTACCTGCAGGTCCTGGCCTACCCGGAGGCGGACGTCGCGCTCCTGCGGATCCTGAACACGCCGCCGCGGGGGATCGGCGCCAACACCGCCCTGTTGTTGCTGGAGCACTGCCGGGAACACGGGGGGCCGGCCTGGGTGGCGCTGCAGGACGCGGTGTTCACGGCGCAGCTCTCGGCCAGGGGAGCGGGCGCGATCCGCGAGTTCGTGGCGATGATCGCACGGTTCCGGGAGAGAGTGGAGAGCAACCGCCGGGGGGTGGGAGAGATCGTGCGCGATCTCCTGGCCGAGGCGGATTACCTGCCGTGGATGATGCGGTCGTGCCGAACCGACGAGGAGCGGGAGCAGCGCCGGGAGGCGGTGGGAGAAGTGGTGGTGGCGGTGGCGGAGGCGATGAAGAAGGGGAAGAGCCTCCAGCAATTCCTGGACGATGCAGCCCTGGATGCAGAGCCCGAGGAGGAAGACCTGGAGAAGAAGAGCGGCGTGACGCTGATCACGCTCCACGCCTCGAAGGGCCTGGAGTTTCCGATCGTCTTCCTGATGGGACTGGAGGAGGGCGTGCTGCCGCACCGGCGCAGCGTGGAGGAGGGGAGCCGCGACGAGGAACGGCGCTTGCTCTACGTCGGAATCACGCGGGCGCAGGAACGGCTCTACCTGAGCTACTGCGGCATGCGTATGAAGTACGGCGAACTGGTGCGGTGCGAGCCAAGTTCCTTTGTGGCGGAGTTGGGCGAGGAATGGATCGTGGAGCGGGACTATGTGGAGGAGATGAACGCGGTGGCGGATGAGGACGATCTGGCGGAGTTCCTGGGAGGGATGCGGGCCATGCTGGAGGAGGGGTAGGGGTTCGGTATTCAATGTTCGGTGTGGAGACCTTCACTCTTTGGCGGTCGGTTCGGTCTTAGGTTTTAAGGCCGGCGGACATCGGTAACCTGCGCAGCGATTGAACCCCATGGGGGTTCCCATCCCCCAGCCCGGGGTTGGCGTCCCGCGAAAGCGGGCGGCGCCTACCCCGGGATCGAGCCGCGACCAAAGCCTACCCCCAAGGGGCATAGTTTGGGACGGCCCTCATCTCGCGCGAGGTGGTGCCAAACGCGAAAAGGCCCGCCGGGGAGGCGGGCCTGGTGGGAGGGAGGTGGGGATATCCGGGTCGGGGATCAATCGCGCTGCCGCCGGGAGAAGAGGCTCCAGGCACCGAGGCAAAGGAGGAGAAGGGAGGAGGGCTCGGGGATGGAAAGCGTGAAGGGATTGGCGGGGTCTTCCCAGAGGAGATCGGGATGCGGTCCGTTGAAGGTGGCGTTGAGTAAGTTCAAGTTCTGAGGAGTGGGGACGCCGGCGCCACCGGTATCGGGGTAGTTCCACGTGCCGTCCCCGGTCTTGGTCACCGCGTTGTAGGAACCGGAGTTGTCGGTGCTGTCGTAGAAGCGCAGACCGAGGAGCGTGCCGGTGGCGGGGGCGCTGGGATCGTCGGGATCGATCGCGAAAGCGGTGACGGTATAGCCGGGGAATGGCACGTCGATCACGCCGTTGGCCAGGGGGGTCCAGAGTCCGGCGAAGGAGGCGGTGCCGCCGGTGAAATAGCCGACCTCGATGAAACTTCCCACCGGGACGGGGGTATCCCCGACCCGGTCGAAACGCATGGAGGTGTTCCCGATGATGGTTTCGATCGCGTCGGGATGTTCGATCGAAATCGTGACGTCGAAGGGATGGCTGTTTGCCAGGATGTGGGGGGTGTGCCGGGAGTGGCTTCGAGAGCGGTTTTAAATGGATACTCACTCGAAGCATCGGGATCGTTGACAACCGACTGTCCGGAAGCCGGGAGCAACCCCAGGCAACCCACCGCCAGAAATACATAAGGTTTAGTGAACATCAGCAAATCGCGGATTCAATTTGCTAAAGAATAATCTGGAACCGCAGAACAGGACGGCATTTTTGTTCTGAACGAAGCCCTCCAACCCTTGGAATCACGGGGGTTTGGTCAGAACGAAAATGCGTAAAACGTTGATTTACAGCCATGGGGCGATATTCGATAACAAATTGAATCCGCCAATCTAAAATATGTTATTCCCAATTTTTGTCAATATTTTATGCGGGGCTGCCCCGAATGCAGGGCGATTGGCTGGTTAGGTCGTGAATGGGCATGCCGTGCGGAGTAGGGCGAGGGCTTTGCCGGGATAGCTGGCGTAGTGGTCC
>CAUZKZ010000590.1:0-3235 GCA_963580345.1 Verrucomicrobiia bacterium
CTCCAACCCTTGGAATCACGGGGGTTTGGTCAGAACGAAAATGCGTAAAACGTTGATTTGCAGCCATGGGGCGATATTCGATAACAAATTGAATCCGCCGCTCCCATTTTCGCCGAATATTCGATAAATGGCAAATTTCCATTTTGATCCCCGAATCCGGCCCAGGTGACGCCTCGTGCGCGGAGAACGGCCGAACAATTTTTTTTTCAACCCGTGCTCTTCCCCGCTGGTGGGGTCACCTGGAGGCGGGAGAGGTTTGTTTCTCCCATTCCCGGTGCAGGGCGTGCAGGTGGGCGACGAGTTCGGGTTTCGCCCCGAGATGATTTTTCCGCTCCGGTTTCTCATCGTCGAGGTTGCCGAGGAACGTCGGCTTGCCGCCGTTGCCGATGAGCTTCCAGGGGCCCTCCCGGACCGCCCAGCTCTTGCCCCACCCCCAGTGGAGGGTCTTGTGGAGTGATGGAGTGGATCGGTCCTCGATGATCGGGAGCAACGAGTGCCCGTCGAGGGGCACCTCCGGCTTTTCGACTCCGCAGAGGTCGAGAATGGTGGGATACCAGTCCGCGGCGGTGATGGCCTGATCGCGGATCTCGCCTTTGGGCAATTTGGCCGGGTAGCTGATGATGGCGGGCACGCGCAGGCCGCCCTCATAAAACGATCCCTTGCTGCCCCGCCACTTGCCGGTGTTACCGCCTCCTCCGTGGGCGTGATAGTAGTGGCCTTCCGGGAGGCCGCTCTTGTGGCCGGGCCTGATCCGGGCGCCGTCTTCGGTGGAGTGGCCGTTGTCGCTCATGAAAATGAGGATGGCGTTGTCGCGCAGCTTGAGTTCTTCCAGCTTCGCAATGACCTGGCCCATGCGGTCATCGGTGGTGGAGATCATGCGGGCGTACGACCGGCGCGGCATGGTGAGGTCCTTGTAGCGCTCTTCGAACTTCTGGTCGGGTTGCTCCGGGTAGTGCGGAATATTGAAGGCGACGTACATGAAGAACGGTCCCTCCTTGTTGGCCTCGATGTAGTCGAGGGCTCGGCTGGTCATGAGGTCGGGGAAATACCGGTCGCGTTTGAAGACTTCCCGGTTGTCTTCGTAGAGATCGTGGAAGCCCTGGCCGTGGAGGAAGAAGTGGTTGTAGTTGTCGATGAATCCGCCCAGGTGGCCGAAATGATGGTCGAATCCCTGCGCCAGCGGGTCGTGGCCTTCCCTGGCGCCGAGGTGCCATTTGCCGAAGATGGCGGTCTTGTATCCCGCCCCCTTGAGGGCTTCCGCGATCGTGAATTCCGACGCCGCCATGTTCTTGTTGCGGGCATCGCTTCCTTTTCGATCGCCCTGGGTCCAGTGCACCACTCCCGAGCGCTGGGGATGGCGCCCGGTCATCAGGAGAGCGCGTGCCGGGCAACACACGGTGTGGGCGTAGGCTTGCGTGAAGCGGACCCCCGTCGCGGCGAGGTCGTCCATGGCCGGGGTGAAGAGGTCGGTGGAGCCGAAGCAGTGCGCGTCGAGAGTACCCTGGTCGTCGGTGAAGAAGAGGACCACGTTGGGCTTGGAACCAGCGGGAAGGGGGAGCGTCAGACAGAGAATTATCGGCAAGATGCGGAACATGGTGGATGGGTAGCAAAGTGGCGCAGGTTTTCAACCTGCGAGAGGCCTGACCGCAATCCCTTGCGGGCGGACAATGGCAGACAGGATGTCCGTCGCGCCAATTGCAGGTTGGAAACCTGCACTACTTTTGGATGCCCGCCGGTCGGGAGTTGGCTTTGCGTTTCGCATCGAATTCGGCGATCAGATTTTTCAATCGTTCCGCGACATCCGGGTGTTTCTCGAGGAGGTTGGTGGTTTCGCTCTTGTCGGCCTCGAGATCGAAGAGGGCGGTTTCCCTTCCCTTTCTGCCGGCCTTCTTGCTGGCGAGGTCCAACGGACCGCTGCGGAACTTCCATTTTCCGGCCCGCACTGCCTCGAGGGTGTTGTCCTTGTAGTAGAAGAAGGCCTCGTGCGGGCTCTTGGCACCGTCCATGCCCGAAACCAGGGGCCAGATGTCCTTTCCATCGATGACGCGGTCCTTTGGTGCTTCGCTGCCCGCCAGTTTCGCGAAGGTGGGGAGAAGATCGATGGTGGAAGCGACTTCCGAACACACCGTGCCGGCCGGGATCTTGCCGGGCCAGCGCATCAGAGTGGGTTCGCGGACCCCGCCCTCGTAGGTGGTGAACTTTCCGCCGCGCAATGGGAGCGCCGAGCCCCCGCGCTTTCCGACGCCGAGCCATGGGCCGTTGTCCGAGGTGTAGACGATGAGGGTGTTTTCATCGATCTCGAGGTCTTGCACGGTCCGGAGGATCTCGCCCACACTCCAGTCCATCTCCTCGATCACGTCGCCGTACAGTCCGCCCGCGCTCTTGTCCTTGAACCTCTCCGTCACGAAAAGGGGGATGTGCGGCATGGTGTGGGGGAGGTAGAGGAAAAAGGGGCCGGCCTTGTTGGCGGTGATGAACTTGAGGGCCTCTTCCGTGTAGCGTTTGGTGAGGGTGCGCTGGTCGGAGGGAACTTCGATGACCTCCGTGTTGCGCATGAGGGGTGCGAGGTGCTTGCGGCCCTGGGTCTTGGTGAGTTCTTCGAGTGTGACCCCGTCGCGCAGGACAATATTCTCGGACCGCGCCATCTTCGGATCGTAACCCATGTCGTTCGAGTAGGGTATGCCGAAGTAGGAATCGAATCCCTGGCTGGTGGGCAGGAACTGCGGGAGGTGCCCCAGATGCCACTTGCCCACGCAGGCGGTGGCGTACCCCTGCTCTTTCAAAATTTCCGCGATGGTGATCTCGTCCGGGTTCAGCCCTATCTTGGCGTTCGGGAAGAGGACCCCCTGGATGCCGACCCGGGTCGGGTAGCAGCCGGTCATGAGGCCGGCGCGCGAGGCGGAGCACACCGGGTTGACCGAGTAGAAGGCGGTGAACTTCCGTCCCTCTTTCGCCAGGCGGTCCATGTTGGGGGTTTTGATCTTGGGGTGACCAAAGCAGCTCATGTCCTGGTAGCCCTGGTCGTCGGCGAAGATGAGGATGATGTTGGGCTTGGCTGCAATGGAGGGACCGCAAAGGGCGCTGAGGAAACAGAGGAACAGAATGGGTGCCTTCATAGAGAAAGTATACTTCTCGGCATTAGGATTTCGGAATCTCAAAGGTCTGGAAATTCTCTGTCACCAAGCTCTGCAAGTATGGGCGGTTCTCCCCAGCGAGCGAATCGATAAACTCATCG
>CAUZKZ010000591.1:0-3227 GCA_963580345.1 Verrucomicrobiia bacterium
TCGCCGCCCACAATGCCAGCCCGAAGCCTTTCGTCTGGACCGCTTCAGCCAGCGATATTCTTGAGAAGGTGAAGCGGGGGCGGAAGAAACTGAATAAAACCCAGTCTGCTTGACGGACTACACTAGGGCACTCGGTCGAAATGTGCAATACGCATGTCATACAAATTTGATTAGACTATCCTTATTAAAGGCCGCGGAGCCGCCAAAAAGACAAAAAAATTCAGGCCCGGCCCAGTTCCCACCTGTGGAAAAACCGGCAAATTTTCGGACCCAACTCGCCTCATTTTGACCAAGCCAATTTGACATTTTATGCAGCTGGAAAGCTGTCCGGGTCCTGGATCGATCTTCCGTCCGGGTCGCCTCGCGCTTTCCGGACTTCTTCCATGAATTCCAACCTCGCCTCTGCCCCGGAAGGTAAATGGCACGGCGTGCCGGCCCAAGCCGCAGTGAAGATCACCCGGACAATCCCACCGATTTCAAAGGCCCCCAGGCGCGGAACCGGGCCCGGTCCCGGAGGCCCGCTTCCGGACCGGGTAGCTCCGGCTACACCATCGCGGCGCCCTCTTCCCGGAGGACGCGAGCCGGGAGCCGCTTGGTCATGGGTGGGAGACATCGAGGAGGCGGGCCGATCCCTCCCGCGGGCCGATCCCTCCCATGCATGCACGTTGCGTGCCGATTCGAGAGGGAATTTCCCCGTGGGTTTTCCTGCCGGGTGGGCGACTGAACGATTGCGCCGAGGGATTCCCGCCGCGCCGTCCCAAGAAGCCGCACCATGACGCCCGGCCGCAATTCCCGCCACGGCCGGGCCACACAGCAACCTGCAGACCCTCAGCGGTTTCCGCTCCGCTCGAAGCCGCCGAAATTAGTCGATTCCACCCCCACACTACGGGTTGCGTCCCCGGCACAAACTTGCCATCCTCCTCAAACCGTAACTTGGCAAACCCAGGCTAATTTTATTCACAACCACACCATGAAGGACCACAAGCTTAACGAAATTCGCAACCTGGCTGTAGTCGGCCACGCCTCGTCCGGGAAGACCACTCTCTGCGAGGCGATGCTCGCCACGGCCGGGCGCATCAAGCGCATGGGCAGCATCTCCGGCGGCAATACCGTCTCCGACTACCATGAGGACGAGCGTGCGCACCAGCTTTCTATGCATTCCTCCCTGCTGAGAATCGAGTGGCTCGGGGTGGAACTGAACGTGATCGATGCCCCGGGTTCTCCCGACTTCATCGGAGACGCGCTCGGCGCCCTGGCAGTCGCAGACTTCGCCCTCATCGTGGTCGATGCAGTTGCAGGGGTGGGTTTCATCACGGAGCGCATGTGGGCCGAAGCCGACAAACTCGGCATTCCAAAGTTCCTCGTCATCAACGGAGCCGACAAGGAAAACGCCAATGTCGATCAGGTCCTCGCCCAGATCAAGGAAGACCTCAGTGACAAAGTCTTCCCCATGACCCTCCCCCTCGACCAGGGCCCCGGCTGTCACAAGTTCCTCGACGCCATGCGGAGCGAGGTGGTCGCTTACAAGGATGACCAAACCGGCAAGATCGAGGAAGGGCAGGCCGACGGAGCCGATGCCGAGCGGGTCAGCGGCATGCACCAGCAACTCATCGAGTTCGTGGCGGAATCGGACGATTCCCTCATGGAAGCCTTCTTCGAAAAGGGAGAACTGTCCGAGGACGAGTTGCGGGAACACCTTCACACCGCCATTCAGAACCAGACCTTTTCGCCGCTCTTCTGCACGGCTGCCGCCAGCAACACGGGCGTGACCCGTCTCCTCGACTTTATCGCGAAATTCGGTTCCTCTCCACTCGATCGCAAGACCCTCACCTGTGAGTCGCCCGGAGGAGATCCCGTCGAGGTGGACGTGGAAGGCAGCGAATCGGTCATCTTCATTTTCAAGACGCTGGTGGAGGAACACGTCGGCGCCCTTTCGTTCTTCCGCGTCTATTCGGGCGAACTTAAAACCGGCGACACCCTCGAGAACGCCTCGCGCGGCGAGTCGGAAAGAATCGGCCAGATTCTCCTCCCGAACGGAAAGGATCGCGAAGCGACCGATCACCTCAGATCGGGCGAAATCGGAGCGCTCGTGAAACTCAAGAATACCCACACCAACGACACTCTCTGCAGTCCGAAAAAGAAGGCGCGCCTTCCGCAAATCGAGTACCCGCCGCCCAACATCCACGCCGCCCTCCGAATCGAAACTCGCGGCGACGAAGAGAAGGTGGCGGAGGGTCTCTCCGTCATCCACGAAGAGGACCCCGCCTTCCAATTCCGCGTCGATCCCGAAGTGAAGCAAACCATTCTCTCCGGGCAGGGCGAAATTCACCTCAAGGCCGTGTCGGAAACCCTGAAACGACGCTACAATATCGAAATCGGCCTGGAGCAGCCCCGCATTCCCTACCGCGAGACGATCCGCCGCAAGGCCGAGTCGAAATACCGCCACAAAAAGCAGTCCGGCGGTGCCGGTCAGTTCGCCGAAGTCTGGATGCGGATCGAGCCGCTCCCCCGCGACGGCGGAGTTGAGTTCGGCCACTCCCTGGTCGGAAACAATGTCGACCGCGGGTTCGTTCCCTCCGTCGAGAAGGGAATCCGCGCCGCGGAGGGAGAAGGCATCCTCGCCGGCTACCAGGTGTGCGACGTGAAGATCGATTTCTACGACGGCAAACAACACCCGGTCGATTCCAAGGACATCGCCTTCCAGATCGCGGGTAAACATGCCTTCAAGGAGGCCTTCATGACGGCCGAACCCCATTTGATCGAGCCCGTCCTCCAGGTGAAAATTCGCACCCCGGACGACTCCTTGGGCAACGTGCTCGGCGATCTCTCGGTCCGCGGCGGCCGCGTCATGGGAACCGAGGCGGATGGCCACTTCCAGGTCGTCACGGCTGAAATTCCGCAGCGCGTCATGCACGCCTACGCCACCGACCTGCGCTCCCTCACCGGCGGTCGCGGCCAGCACTCCGAAAGCTTCTCGCACTACGAGGACATGCCGAAGGATGTCGAAAAAAAGGTCATCGCCACCGCCAAAAACCAGAATGGAGGCGAGTGACCCCACCCCGCCGGCGCTTCTGTCCATCCAACCAGCCATTCCTGCTAGGAGTGCGTCAAGTTCGAGATGATGGACACTAGTGCTTCGGCCGGGAAGTTAGTGTGCATTCGGCGCGAGGGTTTTTCTTCGAGTTCAAGGCGTGAGGAAGGAGCTGGTCGGGACCAGTGACTGACGA
>CAUZKZ010000592.1:0-3208 GCA_963580345.1 Verrucomicrobiia bacterium
GTCCCCACAATCACGTCGCCGAACTCCACGGACCTTTCCGGAAGGTGCAGGGTGTTCTCCTGCCGCCAAACCGCGTATCCGTCACAAAGCCCAGCCACGATATCCAGCTTGCCGTCCCGGTCGAGATCGAGAACCGCAAAGTCAAAGACGTTCCGGTTCCACACGTTCATCTCCGATCCCCACGGATCGACCAGCATCCCGTCCGCCCCACCATCGTTCCGCAACAACGCAAACTTTCGAAGATCGCCCGGCTCGTTTTCGCATACCCCCAGGTCGATGTCCACATCCGCCACCGCTACGTCCAGATCCCCATCCCCGTCAAAATCCGCGCCCCGCAGGTTCCCTCCCAGGAACGAAGTGCGAGGCGAATCGAGCACGACCTTCGCAAACTCGAGCGGCTCCGCGCTGGACGAATCGATACCCACGCAGGTCACCATGAAATCCTGCGAGTCGTTTACCACGTATAGGTCCAGCAATCCGTCGTTGGTGAAGTCCTCGACCGTAAACATGTAGGGCGACTCGCTCGGCACGCTTTGATAGTCTCGGAAGATCCCTGCACCATCGTTGAAAACGATGAAGATTCCGACCGCGTTCCAGGGCGGCACCGGATCGAGACTCGACGTCTTCACGATGTCCCGGTCGCCACCATTGTCCATGTCCCTGAGCTCTATCGACGTTCCAAACGCAGAATTCCGCCGGTCTCCAAGGCGCACCTCGCTCTGGTCGGTGAAGTGGCCCGTTCCGTCATTGACGAGGAGGACATCCTGCGCGATATCAGGCGCCTTCACGTAATTGCAGAAGTAGAGATCCGGGGCGCCATTCCCGGTCACGTCGCCCGCTGTGACGGCGCAGAACTGAAGTTTCGGGATGGTCAGGATCGGAAACCGTGCGGCCGATTCTTCCGCGAATCCCAGCCAGTTCCCACCCCCGTCCTCCCCGAGGTTCCGGTAGTAATGCGGCTGCTGTCCGAAAGTGTTCGCCATCACGAGGTCCAGCCACTCGTCCCCATCGAGATCAGCCACCACCACGTCCCGCGCATCGCTCAGGATGGTCAGGAATTCCGGCGCGTCCTCCGCGGTGCGATCCCGCAGCACGCCGTCCACATTCATCAGTAGCAAATCCGTCCGTCCGCCCGGATTCGAAAACGGGGCCTTTCGCACCACCACCACGTCCATCCAGCCGTCCCGGTTGAAATCTCCCACCGCCAGGTCTTTCTCCTGCCCGTCACCTGGCGGCACGGAGGACAGCACGAGCCTCTCCGCAGTCCGATCCTGAAAGTTAACCCATTGCGCCCCAGCTGATTCGCACAGCACGCACATCAAGGTCCAGATCCAACTTCGCATCGCTTACAGGCCACCAAATCTCACTATCCTTGGCCAGTCTTTCCACTCCTTCCATCGCCGGATTTCGGGGGATCCGCCCTGCCCGGCAAGAATCTCCCTGCCCCCTGCGTTCTCAGGGGTGCAACCTTGCTCCCCACCATGAAATTCCTCCTCCCCGCCCTCGCCATCCTCCTCCCCCTTCCAGCCTCGACGGAACCCGTCTCCCTTATCAACGGCAAGGATCTCACCGGCTGGCACGCCGACATCCCCGACTCCGACAAGAACAAGGAACTCCGGCCCAGCTTCATCGTCCGCGACGGCATGCTGGTCAGTCTGGGCACCCCTCTCGGCCACCTCATCACCGATCAGAAGCATTCGAACTACAAGCTGGTGGTCGAATACCGCTTTCCCGGCAAACCCGGCAATTGCGGCGTCCTGGTGCATGCCTCCACCCCCCGCGCCCTCTACGAAATGTTCCCCGCCTCCATCGAGGTCCAGATGAACTCCGGCCACGCCGGCGACTTCTGGTGCATCCACGAAAACATCCTGGTCCCCGACATGGAGAAACGCCGCCCCCGCGGAAAGAACCAGAAGTGGGGAGGCAGGCAGGGCGACTCCCGCCGCATCCTCAACCTCACCGACGACTCCGAGAAACCCCTCGGGCAGTGGAATACGTTGGAAATCGTGTGCAAGGGCAGGGATGTCATCGTGCACCTCAACGCCGACCTCGTGAACCACGGAACCAGCTGCACCGTCAGCGAAGGCCAGATCGCCCTCCAGGCCGAAGGCGCCGAGGTCGAGTTCCGCAAGCTGGAACTCACTCCGCTGGGGAAGTGAGTTCCGAGTGTTCAGGATACCGTGTCCGGTGTACAGATCTCCCCAGCCCAACGTGCCGGTCTGAAAACTGAACACTGCACACTGAACACTTCTCCAAAGCTCCAACTCCTCCACCCCCCTCTCACCGGCGGCTTCCCTCCAAAGCGCGCCGCGGATCCGGCCTTCGACTTCGTCCTCGAACAACTGGCCAGGGCCCGGAAGAGCGTCGAGATCTTCATGTACGTCTGGCGCTCCGACGAGATCGGTAACCGCGTCGGCGAAGCGGTCCTGGCCGCCGCCGCGCGCGGAGTGAAAATCCTGATCATCAAGGACCTCGGCGCCATCATGTGCGAAGTCATCGAGATGAATCGGAAGCCCTTCCTCACCCGCGAAATTCCGTGGCTCAAGCGTCTCTTCTACAAGCTCATCGCACCCACTTTCCCCGACACCTACCTGGAAGACGACTACACTTCCGAACTCGGTGACAAGATCCAGGCCCACCCCAACGTCACGATCGAGTGGATCAACAAGACGCACACCAAGTACTATATCTTCGACGAGCGGATCCTCATGACCGGCAGCATCAATATCGAGGACCGCCACCAGAATTACTTCGACTACATGATCGCCGTGGAGGACGCCGGTATCGTGGCGCGCCTGCGGCAGCGGCTGGCGGGAACGGTGGAGTACGATCCGGGCCGCTCCGTGGACTTTCTCTGCAACACGCACCGCCCCGACGGCACCTCCGTGTTCGAGATCAAGCCGGAAGTTCTGCGCCTTGTCGCCCAGGCACAATCCACGATCTACCTCGAGGTCGCCTACCTCGGAGACCCCGATTTCGCGGATGCCATCGTTGCCGCCGCAAAGCGGGGCGTCAAGGTCACCATCCTGTTCTCGAAGGAGGCCAATATCGGGAACGACGTCAACTACTGGGCCATCCACGATCTCTACACCCGCGCGCCCATCGAGGTCTTCCTCACCGAGACCATGATCCACGCCAAGCTCCTGCTCTTCGACGAGGAGACCATCGTCACCGGCTCCTGCAACATGAATATTTTCTCGCTTCAGAA
>CAUZKZ010000593.1:0-3202 GCA_963580345.1 Verrucomicrobiia bacterium
CCAGCGCACCATCACGCGCCGCTACACCGAAGAGGCGGTCAGGTTCATCAGGGAAGAACAGGCGGGCGATGCTCCCTACTTTCTCTACCTCGCGCACAGCCTTCCCCACATTCCGCTCTTCCGCGACAAGGCCTTCCACGGTCACAGCACCAACGGAATCTATGGGGACGTGATCGAGGAGATCGACTGGTCGGTGGGCCGGATCGCGGACGCCATCAAGCGGAGCGAGGACCAGACCTACCTCGTCTTCACCTCCGACAATGGCCCGTGGCTGACCTTCAAGACCCATGGCGGGAGCGCCGGGCCGCTGCGGGACGGGAAGGGGAGCACGTGGGAAGGCGGCATGCGCGAACCGACCGTGATGTGGGCCCATCCCAAGCCGCTGGCACAGGGCATCGTGCACGGGATAGGCAGCACGCTCGACCTGCTTCCGACCTTCGTGAGCCTGGCGGGCGGGAAGCTTCCGGGCGATCGGGTCTACGACGGCCACGATCTCTCTCCGGTTCTGACTGGTTCCGGGGCGAGTCCGCGCGACACCATGTTCTTCTACCACGGCGAGCAGCTCTTCGCGGTGCGGCACGGTCCGTTCAAGGCGCACTTTCAAAGCAAGGAACGCTACGTCGGGCAGCGGGATGCCCGCCGGCACGATCCGCCTCTCCTCTATCACCTCGGCCACGACGTCGGCGAAAAGTTCGATGTCGCCAAGAACCACCCCGACGTCATCGCAAAGATCAGGGAACTGGCGGAGGCGCACAAGAAGAGCGTGAAGCCGGTTGAGAATCAGTTGGTGAAGCGGAAAAAGTAGCGAGGGCTACCAGGCTGCGAACGGGCTTCCCAGCCTGGCCAGGTCGACCGGACTTGGAATTCCGGTCACCAATTGCAGGCTATCAGCCTGCACTACTTTGGCTGAGCTGCCCAAGCGCAAGCCGAAACCGATCTCCATCGAGTTCCGGGACCACCTCTCTTAACCTCGCTGCGATGGCCGCAAGGTGGGGCGCGGCAAAGCTGCTCCCGGTAAAGAACTGTCGCCCTCCTCCCGCCCGAGGTGCATCGATGTAGACCCCGCTCGCCTCGACCTCGACGTCCGCCCGGGGATCGAAGGTGAAGGCAAAGGGCTGGGAGAAATGCTCCATGTCCACTGCCAGCACGTTGGGAAAGGCCGCCGGGTACCCAACAACCTCGGGCCGATTGTCCTTGGCCGCGATCACGATGAGCCCGGCCTTCCAGGCGGCCTCGGACAATTCCCGAAGTTCAGGGTGCGGCGTCCCGGAGCCCGCACTGATGTTGATCACATCCCAGCCCTGCTCGACGGCGAAGCGAAATCCCGCGATCAGCTTGAGTGGACTATCCCGGGGATGATCGCCGATAATCTGCACGCTGTGAATCTCTGCTCCGGGGGCGAGACGCGTCAGGATACCGGCGCAGGCGGTCCCGTGTTCGTTGGGGTCTTCGCCGTCCTCGCGCGCGAGGACGCGGCCCTGCGGCACGTCGACCAGCGCCTCGTAGTTCCCGGCCATCTTCCCTGCGAGGGCCGGATGCCGTGAGTCGACGCCCGTATCGAGCAAGCCGACGCGCACCCCGCGGCCGGTGCCCGTTCGCAGGGCCGCGGCCCAGTCTACGGCCGCAGATTCTCCGACCGCTTTCACGAGGGCGGAGCGCCTTCCTTCTCGAGTTGCGCGGCCCAGACCGCCCACTCGCGGTTCTCGTACTCTTCCCGCTCGCCTTTGTAGTCTTCCTGGAAGCCTTCCCAGCGCTCGGCGAGATTTCGGATTGCAACCGGATCGCAATCGACGAGGCGTTGAATCCAGAGCGGGGTGTGCAGATCGAAGGCTTGCGAGACCGCGAGGGCCGGGTCGCGGGCGAAGTCGCGGCGGAATGATTCGTTGGTCAAACGCGCCACGAGTGCTTGTTGGAAGGCGCGCAGATCTCGAAACTCGGGTTTGGAGGGATCGTGTTCCGGGACCTCTTCGGGCCCCCCGAAAAGGCGCCGCGGACCACTCGGTTTGGCGGGACGGTGCCTCGAGAAGACCTCGCGGGCCCGCTCCACGTCTTCCATCACGGTCTCGAAGGGGTGAAACTTGCTGTCGCGTTCCAGGATCGCAATCTCGGCCTCGGTGCGGCGGACCACCTCTTCGAAGAGCGGCCACACCGGCTCCATGACGGGCGCGCTGTGGCTGTCCTCCCAGCGCCCGTCTTCGGTCTGGTGACCACCCGCGAGGTGCATCTGCGAGACCCGCTCGAGCGGCAGCCGATCGAGGAACTCGATTGGGTCGTAGCCGTGATTGTGGGCGTTGTTGAAGACGTTGGTGACGTCGAGCAAGAGAGTGCAATCGGTCTCCTCGGTGAGACGGCGCAGGAAGTCCGCTTCGCTCAGCCCGCAGTGCGGGACAGGAAAGTAGTAGGTCACGTTTTCCAGTGCGAACGGGCGGCCCAGGGCGCGGCGGGCGTGATAATAGGCCCGCTTCAGCCACGCGATGGAGACTTCCGCGAAGGGCATGCACATGAACGTGGAGAGATCGGTCCCGTCGATCTGGTGGAAGGCGAGGTGTTCGCTGAAAACCGCGAGATCGTGCTCGGTGAGAAAGCGGCGGGTGGCGTCGAGGTACGGTTCGTTGGGCTCCTGCACGCTTCCGATGGAGAGGCTCAGTCCGTGCGCCACGGAGGGCAACGCTTCGACCGCTTCACGGAGCAGGCTCTGATGCGGGTCTCCCCGCACGAGCCGCTGCCGGACGATGTAGTCTTCGGTCGAGATCTCGATGAGATCGAGGCGGTCCTGGCAGCGCATGACGTCGTCGTGAATGACGTAGCGGTAAGCGAGACCGACGCCGTAGGGGCGGGCGTGGTGGTTGAGAGGAGGGTTCATGGGAAAGGCTCGATTCGAGGAAGTTTGAAGGTGTGCGGCGTTCGATCGGTGGCCTGGTTACCGAAACGTGTCCGGCGAAAATTCGAAACCCAACTCCCAAATCCCGAGAGGCATGGAGTAGGTCGAGGACATTGCCATTGAATTCTGGATTCTGGGCTTGAAGGTTATTTGGAAATTGGTCTTTGGAACTTGGTAAGAGGCGGCGACGTTCCGGCGTCCCGGAAGCGCCGTCGCCCGGTAATCGGCGAACTGTGCTAGTGTAGTCCGTCAAGCAGACTGGGTTTTATTCAATTTCTTCCGTCCCCGCTTCACCTTCTCAAGAATATCGCTGGCTGAAGC
>CAUZKZ010000594.1:0-3201 GCA_963580345.1 Verrucomicrobiia bacterium
GCGGAGAAGAGGAGGGTCTTGTCCCAGTCCCCGAGTTCCACCATGGTATCCTTGAAGGCCTTCAGGGCTTCGGAGAGCTCGCTCATGAGGGTGCCATGGGCGCTCAGCATGGTCTGATGATTGTCGTAGCCGCCCGCCGAGACGAAGTAGACCTGGCGATTGTTGCCGAGCGGGGCGCGGCCCGCGATGAGCTGGGCCACCATCTTGAGCTGGTCGCCGAGGGAGGTCCCGGCGTTGACGAAGTTGGCGTCGAAGTCGACCCCGCTCTGCCCGGCGGCCTGGAGGGCGGCGCCGATGACGCCCTCGGTCAAGCGGGCGCGGGACACGATCTTGTTGTACTCGTTTTCCAGCAGATTTTCGTGGGCGAGATTCATGATGGTCTCGAAGGCTTCGAGTTTCTTGCCCTGGTCGGTGTTCTTGTAGGTCTGCGTGATCGGATCCCAGGCGTTGGCGTAGGGGTCGTTCTGCGGCCCGAAGCCGTTGAGCGAAACGGCGCCGCTCGGATTTACGATGTACTGCTGTACCGCGCCGGTGGTCCCGACCTGCCACTGGTTGACACCCGAGATCGAGATGGAGGCGCTGACCTTGGAGGCCATGGGGTCGTTGTAGGAGGCGTGCAGGATCTCGGCGGCCCGCCCGCCCCAACCGCTCTGGAAGGGTTTGTCCGGAATCGAACTCTGCCACTGGGTCTGCTGGTCGGAGTGTGAGAAGAGCTGCGGGGGGGCGGGGACGGCCCCGGTGAGGTACTCGTTGCGGTCCGCGAAGGGGTAGGAGAGGGTTCCGACGTTGCCGATGAAGGCGAGGTCCTTTGCGTCGAACATATTGGCGAGGTGCAGGCAGTTGGGATGCACGCCTATCGGCACCACGTTTCCGTTGTAGTATTGGTCGAAGGCCTTGGTCCCGGCCGGGACGTTGATCGGTAAGAGCGCGCTGGAACCAAGGGCGAGAATACCCCTACCCGCCTCGTAGTCACTGCGTGGTTCGCTGCTCGCCGGGTCGCCGGCCGGGACGAGGAGATTGCTGGAATCATTTCCGCCGTAGAGGAAAAGGCAGATGAGGGCCTTGAAATCGCTGAACGGTCCGCCCTGCGCCATGGTGGCGGTGATGAGGCGGAACTGTGCGAGGGCGTTGACCAACCCGGTGACGCCGAGGGTGGCGCAGGCCGATTGGCGAAGGAAGTCGCGGCGGTTTCGAAGATCTTCTTTTTCGTTTTGTTTCATCGCGAGGCTGGGCTGGGATTTACTTGTGGACGATTCCTTCCGGCGCGCTCATCACGAGCCACATGGCGGCCTTGATGCGGCGGTTCATGGCGGCGGCTTGCTGGGTGTTGTTGTTGTTCCAGTATTGGGCGGTGCACTCGACGGCGTGGATGATGCGTTCGCGGGGCATACCCGCCGTGTCTCCATAGCGGTGGTTCAGGCCGCCGGCCGAGATGATGAGGTCGCAGCCGTCCACCACTGCCTGACTGGCGTCGCGGATGGCCTGGGGGTTGTTGAAGGTGCCGGTGTCCAGGTTGTCGAAGACACCATCGTCGTTCTCGTCCACCACTCCCATGTAGAGGCTTTCGAGGACGGCGAGATCGAGCTTGATGTGATCGGCGTCCTCCGCGTAGCCGTTGGCGACCGAGTCGGGGAGGGGGTTGCCGCCCTGGCCGGACGAGTTGTAGGTGATGCTGAAGTGGTAGTTGGTGGTGGTGAAGACGCTGTTCTCGGTGGCAATCTGGAATTCGGGAGCGACCAGTCCGGCGGAGGCGAGGGTTCCGGCGATGGTGTAATCCGGCACGAACCAGTTGAAGACGCTGGGGGCGCTCTGCGGAGTCTGGCCCAGGGTGTTGTCGGTCAGCCCGTAGCGCATGCGGGTGGTGCCGGTCGGGAAGAGGGCCAGTTCGCTGGCGGGGTATCCGTAGGCGCTGAGGTCGGCGAGCGGAAGTTCTGACTTGGCATCGAAGCCGCGCAGGTAGTGCAAGTAGCGCATGATGGGCTCCTTGGGTTTGCCGGAGCCGGTGTTGGCATAGACCACGTCGGGGACGCGGGCCTCGTAGTCGAGGAGGATGGCCTTGACGGTCTCGCCGAGGTTGCCGCCCGAATTCTCGAAGGCCTGGGCCACGCGGTAGACGTAACCGGCGGACGGATTCGAGGAGGTGAGGCGCAGGATGAGCCGGCGCGCCAGGAAGGGGCCGATGTTGGGGTGCGCCAGGAGGGCGTCCATCACGTCGGCGAGATCCTGCTCACCGGTTTGCAGAGCCGGGATATCGAGCTGCAGGGAGGGGTGATTGTGGAAAATCGTCTTGGCTCCATTGTCGTGGTAGCGGACGTAGAGCGGGTTGCTGGGAGGAAGCCCGTTGTCCTCGAACATCTTCATGGGGTTGGTCCACTGCGCCTCGTAGTACTCGTTGCCGTTGTGGTGGTTGAAGTTGAAATTATCGACCACGTTGCTGGTATTGCTGGGCTCGTTTTTCTTGCTGAAGGACCAGCCGGTGAAGACCCGGGCCATTTCCGTGATGTCCTCGTTGTCGTAGGTCGGGATCGGAAGCCCCTGGCCGTCGAGGATGAGAGATCCGTCGGGGTGCAGCATCACGAGGCCGATCGAGAGGAGCTGCAGGACTTCGCGGGCGTAGTTCTCGTCGGGGGAGACGAGGACGTTGCCCTGGCCGTCGAGGATGGCCTGCTGGTTGCGGACGTGGGAGAGGTAGTGCCCCATGATGGGATGCTTGGAGACATTTTCGAGCAGAGCCCGGTAAGAGCCGATGGCGCCGGCCTTGAGCATGTCGTAGTAATGCGAGGCGCCGTAGGCGCGATTGCGCACCAGGGAGTCCTGGTCCGAGACGACGAGGAGTTCGCTGAGGGCGAACGCCACCCGTTCACGAAACTGAGCGACGGCGTGACGTGACATGAGCCACCAGCCACGGCGGCGATTGTTGTGGTTGGGCTGAAAATTCGGGTCGTAGTAGGGACTGGCCGGATCGCTGAAGAGGGCCCACTCCTGGTTGTTGGCAGCGAGGTTGTACTGCAGCAGGGAGGGACTCTGCACCAGGGCGTGGAAGTCGATGAACTGGGTGTAGGCGGCGATCTGGTCGCCCCCATTGGCGGCTACGAGGTTCCGGACTGCGATGAAATCCGCCACGGTGGGCCCGAAGGTGGACTGTTGCAGGAAGCGGAGGATGTCGCGATCGAGTTCGAGCCCGGGGAGGGTGGGGACGGG
>CAUZKZ010000595.1:0-3197 GCA_963580345.1 Verrucomicrobiia bacterium
CGACATTTTGCCACCCTGCAAAAGGAGAGGCTCAGGAGGGTTAACCTCCTGAGCCTCATTGGTTACGGGGGCAGGATTTGAACCTGCGACCTTCAGGTTATGAGCCTGACGAGCTACCTGGCTGCTCCACCCCGCGGTTTATTGGTTGTGCCCGTGTGCGCCCGTGTGCGCCCGTGTGGGCGGGGCGCAAACTACTGCTCACCTGAGGCATGGGCAAGCGAATTCTCCTGCTTTGAATCGACCGCAGGGGGAGCGATTCACGCCCCGAATTCCCGCATCAGACGATCCAGTCCGTCGCCACCTTTCTGCCCCTTCATCTTGGATTCAAGTTTCCTGGCATCACGGAGTGACAATTCGACACTAGTCCATTGGAGCTCCCAGGGGCGAAACTTCGCGGTCCAATTTGAGAGGCCCGCATTGTGCTGGCGAAGACGCTTCTCGACGTCCTCTGACAAGCCAATATATCCTCGGCCGGACTCATTCCTAAGGACATAAACGCGGAACATGCGCTTACAGGTTTTGGCGGTCCTTCGTGATGCAAATTTTTTCGAACCTGCGATCCCGCGGCCGCGGGATTATTAGCCTGACGAGCTATCCCGCGCATGCGGGACTCCACCCCGCGGTTTATTGGTTGTGCCCGTGTGCGCCCGTGTGGGCGGGGCGCAAACTACTGCTCACCTGAGGCATGGGCAAGCGAATTCGAACCTGTGATCTCGCCTGCGGGCGGGATTGTCGGGGCCTTTATCTGGTGTATGGTTCCGGTTGTGCCCGGTAAACGTTTCGAATCATGAATCCCGTGCCCATCGCGATACTGGGGTGTTTGGCGTTGTTCGCGGGATGCGCTGGGCCGGTCGGGGGAGGGGGTGAATCCTCCCTGCCGGGCCCTTCGCCGCGGGAGGCCGCGGCTCCGCAGGCCAGGCCGAGCTTCGCGCGGGCTCGAAAGCTTTCGGACCAGATCAAGGTCGGCATGTCGCAGGATGCGGTGGAGTCCATGTTCGGGCGCCCGGATAATGCGGGATTCCAGCGATACGGCCGCGCCACCCCAACTCCGTGGCGGGCCCTGGTGTGGGAGTACGAGTTCCAGGACGTGCAGCCGCCCAAGGTGCTCTCCATCGTGTTCCAGGAAGTGCAGCCGGGAGAATGGCGGGTGAATCACGGCGACTGGCCGTGATGGCGGGGATCCGGATGATAGAGCCGCGCCAGTTGTCGGGCGAGGGATTCGAGGGCCTGGAAGTAGGCGGCCTCCTCCATGGATTTTTTCCTGGCCCGCAGGGCGAAGATCTCCGCCTCGAGAGCGTCGCGGCGCCGGCGGACCTCGGGAGAGAGGGCCTGATCGGCCGGGCTCGGCACGAGATGAAACTGGTGGGCGCGGAGGCCGTCGAGCGCGGCGTCGTCTTTCGCTTTCTTCACCGCTCGCACGCCCCGAAACCACGCCGCGGGCGTCCCGAAGCCGTCTCCATTGTCGTCGACGAGGGCCTGCTCCGTCTTGATGCGTCCTTCCTTCTCGTAGAACTCTTCGACCTCTTTCGACGCCGCGAGGAAGGCCTCCAACAAGGAGGTCGCGCCATCGCGATCGAGATCGGCAGCGGGTGAATTGATCGACCCCGCCAGGTGTTCGCCGAAGCGCGCATAGGAATCTTCGGAGCCGCTCTTGGTAGCGGTCATGACGACGCGGCCGGGCTTGGTGAGTTTTTTGATGAAGGGGGCGCTGGAGGCGCTGCTGTTGATGATGGCGAGGGGCCGCTTGAAGTCCTGCAACCAGCAGGCCAGGTCCGCGGCCTGCAGGTCCTTGCCTCGCAGGTTGAACTTCGCATCGCGCCCGTCGAAGGTGCCGTGGCCGAGCAGAACGATCCAGAGCGGGAGGGATCCTTCCGCGCCGGAGGCGGCGATCGCGGTTTCCAGGTTCTTCACGTCGAGGGTGCCGCTCTCATCCCGTCCGATCACGGTGACGGACGCTCCGCCCTTCTTTCCGGCCGCTTCCCAGGCTGCCGCGGCGGCTGCGAAGGCCTTCCCGAACTCTTCTCGGCCAGGGGCGCCGATTACCACGATGAGTTCCGCCGATCGCTCCGCCTCCGCCCACAGGGGAGCCAGGACGCCGACCGTTGCAGCCCAGATCATTATCAACTTCTTCATCACGCCATTCCGGATCGTCGTCGCAGAATCCATTCGCCCGCGAAACATCCCAGCACCAGCAGGAACACGGGCGGAGTGTGCCACAGGGAGCGCGACCAGGTCCGTTTCTCCGGTGCGTCCATGGCCGGCAGACGCTGCGCGAACTTGTCGAGGTCGTTCGGGTCGAGCACCTTTCCGCCGGTCGTCGCGGCGATCGATTCGAGGAGGGCGCGATTCGGCTCCAGGCGCTTGAATTCATCGGCGGCCCCGTTCGGCGCCCAGCCGTCCTCGGTCTCGCCGATGCGCTTGTCGCCGGCATCCACCGCGGCCGCCTTCACAACGGTGGGCCCCGTGCCCTGCGGCACGAAGGTGACCTCGAAGGTGCCGGCCTCGGTATCGGACGGCGTGGCGGCGAGTTCCACCGGTTCCTCCTCACCGGTGTGCACCGTGATCGTCACACGGGCGTCGGCCATCGGTTCGTAAGATTCGTCGCCGACCTTTACCTTGGAGCGCACGGCGCCGTCCCCGGATGTTTCCAGCTCCAGCGTCACCCGTTCCGGGACGTCCGCGATCAACCACCGCACCACCTGGCGCCAGGCCTTTTCCATGTCGGGACGATTTTCCGGGACCCGGAATCCCCACCGCCAGAAATCACCGATCATCATGGCGCCCACCCGGCCGTTTCCGAAACGCTGCACAGCGAGAGCCGGGCGCCTGGTGCCGTCATCCTCAACCTGGGCGAGAACGGTAGCGCCGGGCTTGATGGCTGCGATCTTGTTGAGCGTCATGAAGGGAACCATGCCGGCCAGCCGGCTTTCCTCGTCTTTCTCGGTTTCGCGCAAGCGGATCCACGGCTCCAGCCAGCCGTCGCGGGTCAGGGTGAGCTTCAAGGCGCGACCCGGAGCCTGATCGGTGGGCCGTCCGAGGTGGACCGGCAGCATCCTGGCGATGGGGGTCTGGTCGTAGCCGCCGTGCGCAAAGCTCTCCGCGCCACCGAGCATGAGGAGACTGCCGCCGCGCCGCGTCACGAACTGGTCGATCAGTTCCATCTGGTCGATCGTGAAGAAGGAGCGCTCGAGATCGTC
>CAUZKZ010000596.1:0-3194 GCA_963580345.1 Verrucomicrobiia bacterium
CGGTCGGACGGTCGATTGCGGTAAGAATTTCAACGACATCGGCGATCCCCTTCCGCATGGTTTCGCTGCCTCATTGCATTCGTCGAGAGAGTCCGCGCGAATCATTTACCACCGGCAGAGCCGGTGTTACGAGGAAAGCCCCTGAAAGGGCCCGCAATACCAGCTCGACGCGTAAGCGAGTGAATCATCGGTATTTCAAAATTCGACAGTTTCACGCCCGACCCATCGGACACGTTTCAGTTGATCGACCTGACCAGCGGGACGGCCAGCAGTTGGTTCTCCAGCGTGGTGGCACCGGCGGGATGGACCCTCTCAAGCGGCGGCCTGTTGGCCGTTCCCGAACCCTCGACGCTGATCCTGGCGCTGGCGGCCCTGGCGCTGTTGCCGCTCTGGAGGCGGCGTTAGTTTCTGGCAGGTGTTCGGGCGCATGCTGGAACACGCCATCCGGGCGTCACTCGTTGGCCGCCCTACTTGTCCAGCGGCAGAACTGTGCGGAACCCGAACTCCGAGCTGGCGTTGGTCGGCGCGCTGTTGTGGCGGGATCCGCTTGTACATGCGACAGGACCGTTACCCCAGCAGCCGCCTTTGAGCACTTTCGTCATCTTCCCTTCAAGCCGTGCCGACCCGTCCGTCGGTGGAAATCCGTACTTGTCGAGGTAGTCGTGACCGACGTAGTCGTCTTCCACCCACTCGAAGACGTTGCCCAGCATGTCGTGGAATCCCCAGCCGTTCGGGAGTTTGCCCGCTGCCGGATGCGTATAGTAATCCCCGCTGCTGTTGGCCCAGCCGAACTTGTCGAATTCCTTCAGATCGTCCCCGAAGTAGTAGGACGTGGTTGTTCCCGCCCGGCAGGCGTATTCCCACTGTGACTCGCTCGGCAGCGAGAGGCCCGCCCACCTGCAGAACGCCCCGGCGTTCTTCCAGCTCACCCATACCACGGGGTAGTCGTCTTCGGCCGACATGATGCTCTTGCCGCGCCAGTGCCGCAGATACAGGTCATAGTCGGGGTCCGGATCGATGTCGCCCTTGCCGTCGTATCCGGTCGCCTCGACAAACCTGCGATACTGAGCGTTGGTCACCTCCGTCTTTCCCATGTAGAAAGGCACACCGATCGTCACTTGCACCTTCTTGGTCGGCCCCATCGCAAAGTTACCTGCCGGCACCAGGATCATCTCCGTTTCGGTCTTTTCATGGATGATCTTTTCCGCGTAGCCTTCGAATGACGCCTTTGCTCCCGCCGCGCCGCGACACCCGGTGGGAACCTTCAACTGCTGTGCCTCGGCCGCTGTACCAAGACAAGACACAACCACGATCGCTACAAGGGCACTCCTCATGGCATCACCTCCAGCTTTAGAGCAATCAGCCCCTCCGGCTCGATTCCCGTGGTTCGTGTCAACACGCCGCCGGTCCACTGGCCGACGGCCTGCTCACCTTTCGGTGTCCAGCGCGTCACCTTCAATTTCTTGTCCGCACCGATTCCCACAATCTCATTGAGATCGTGGGTCCACGTGAACTCGTGTTCCTTCTCCCTGTCGTAGTTCAGAAAGAACAGCCCGACCGTCCCGTCGGGTGCCCGCCAGGCGCTGCCCTCAACCGCTTTCACCGGGAAAGCCGCTTGGTACTGCCCACATGCGGTGCCGGGCAGAATCGGCAGGTCCCCCTCGATCTTCGGAGGTCTGAGCATCTCCCCGTAGCCCAGATAGGGCCTGGCGAACTGGACGTGACACCGCAAAAGATTCCTGTAGTAGAATCCCATGTCACCGTGCACGCCTTTGGCAAGCCAGGGCATCACATTGTTCTCCCCGTTCTGCGTTCCCATCAACCACCACCGCCCGATCGTCTGCGGTGTGCTGCAGTTTGTCACACCACCGAATACCTGCGTGTACCCGTGGTAGACCGCGAAGTAGGCGGGCGCCTCTGAGGCCACGCTTCCGGAGTACATGGTGTCCAGCACGTCGATGCACCACTCCGCTGCGTCCTCTCCGCAGAGCATCACGTCGGGATTCAGCTCCTTGCATTCCCTCCGCACCTGCTCGTACAGTCCATGCACGCCACTCGACCAGTAGTCGCCTCCGGCGATCGAGTGGCCGTGGTCCTTGTTGAAACAGTCTTCCGTGTGGTTGGTGAAGTAGTCGAAGTATATGCCGTCAACGCCATACTTCCCCACCAGCTCCTTCGACAGGTGGACCAGCTTCTTCCGCCACAGATCCGTGGCGGGGCACATCGCTGCCGACAGATCATGACTGCCCGCCCATGTCACCGGTACGATGCCGCCTTCCATCAACAGGCCGCCCCTGCGCTCGGCGTCTTCCATTCGATAGCTTTCCGTCGCCGTGTTCCACACCCACCCAATCACGTAGGGCACCACTCGTATGCCCTTCGCATGCAGATCCTTCACGACTTGTGCATACCCCTCCGACCCGAGCCTCGGAGGCAGGTACTCGGGATTGAGATCGTGGTCATATGCACCCAGCATATAGCCGTAGTCGTGGCAGATGCTCTCGGGGAAGTCGAAGAACTCTTTCGTCACGGACTCCAGAGCGATGTCCCCCTCCTGTCCGAGGCGGTTGGTCGTCCAGTAGGCCAAGTTGGCGAGCCACCGGGGGAAGTCCTTCCGGCTATGAATCGGGCCCTTCCTGCTCCAAGGCGCCGTCAGGGCCCACTTCCGGTAGATCCGCGCCGCATCAAACCAGTCCCCCTGAAACGGCCCCATCACGACATCCCCGGGGCTTTCATACTCGGGCACCAGTTCCTCGCCCCCCCAGTTCAGGACGGGATGCGAGATGGAAAACGTCAGCGTTCCGCGCTCCGTGTCCGGTTTCCAGTCGAAATGCTTCCGATTGGCCCGGCCGTCTTCCTCTGCGAAGTAGAGCCCCCGTCCGTCTCCCATGAGGGCCGTGAACTGCATCGATCCGCCCGGATACTTGAACCCCAGGGCCTCGCCCGAAAGAAGCGGCGATGCCTCGATATCTCCCACCAGGTGCGGCGTGAGCACTTGGTCGTTCTCAGCTCCGCCGGTGAGAGCTAGGATCCCCTCCACGAGAGGGAAAGTCACTGTCTTCAATCCCAGCCCTTCTTCCCGGACCTCGACCTTTATCCGGGAGCGGGCAAGACTCTCACCTGCTGAGAGCCGGGTTTCTACCTGCACCTCGATCTTCCCCTGCCAGCTGAGAGAGAGCCTTCCCTCGCCGCCA
>CAUZKZ010000597.1:0-3175 GCA_963580345.1 Verrucomicrobiia bacterium
TCGACTCCATAGGTCCATCGGTTCTGATCTGCTCACCGAATGGCACGTTTACGCCACATGTGGATCTGCAATGGCTCAGAGATCTCCACGCGGCGGGCTTTGAGCCGGACTACATCGACAGTGAGGAGGACTTTTCCTGGGATCGGATCAGCCAATACAATGTGCTGATCAGCTACGGCGGTCCCGCGACGAGCTGGCCCCCATCGGCCGCGTACAACACCCTCATCGAAGATTTCCTGGACGCCGGAGGCGGCGTATTCATGATGGTTCATACGGAAAACGGCGACGAGCAGGTCCGTTCCCTGATCGAGCCCTGGGGCGCCCGCCTGCCGACGGAGTGGTACGTCGAGTCCGACGCCTCAAAGATCGTCCCGCTGCCCCGCATGCGCGGATTGGAATCCCTCTCGCTCGTCGACCAGGTTGCCGCGTCACCAATCAGCAGCGGAACAGAACGGCTCTGGCTCCCTTACGGCACCCGGAACAACGCTTCCTGGAACGGCCCCATTTCGGTGGATGCCAACTGGCAGGTCGTGGTCAAGGGCTCCGCCACGTCGAGCACCGATCCGATCGACCAGATCAATCCTCCAATTCCGCTGCCGCCGGACCCCCTGATCCGGCCGGGCGGCGTACTGGAACCGGATCTTCTCGCTATCCGCGAGTACGGAAACGGCCGCATCGTCCTCTGCGCGCAGGCGCCGATGTTCTCGACGGGCCAGGGCACAAAGTGGCTCTACAACCGGCATTGCCTCAGCTCGGGGTTCACCGGCATCCCTTCCGATTTCGAGGCCCTGATTTTCAATGCATTGGATTGGCTCGCCCAACCCAGCCTGGCTTCGGAAAACATGGGGGGGTACGCCACCGACATCACCCGGTTCGAACCGCCGAATTTCAGCCCCTTCGTGCCGGTCGAGTTTGTGGCGCATTTGTGGCAGGACAGCGAGCTGGACATGAGCCTGCCGTCCGGAGGCGGAAATCTCTATAGAGGACTGATCGGTGCGCGGACGGCACTCACCGGCGGCAGCGGGACCGTGCCGGACTACGCCAATGCGGCCCGTGCGGCCGGCCTGGACTTCGTCGTTTTCATGGAGCAGTTCGACATGCTGACCCCCGGCGAGCTTACCACCCTGAGCAATGATTGCATCACGCAGTCCGACAACAGTCTCCTGCTGCTTCCGGGATACACCATCGATTCAAACATCGGCAACCATCTCTTTTTCACGGGCCACAACCTGCCGTGGCCGACCGCGAACACGCTCACCGGTCCCGGCGACACGCTGCTGAATATTCAGTACCAGGACTCGGGCGGGGTGTACGGCGTGAACTCGGCAGTCCTGAATTGGATCCTTGCCCACAACAGGTACAACCCGGGACAAATGATCGGCTATTACGACTTCGACGATCCGCGAGCCATGCAGATTCCTGATTTGAAAGCCTGTTCAGCCAATGCCGTCCGATTCTACGATCAGGGTACGTTGGTCGAGGACCGCACCCAGGAATTCATCGATTCCGCGGAGGGCACACTGACCCAGTTACCGGTCTCGGTGAACATCGTCCATTCCCCTCTGCAACTGACACAGGAAGCGCAATCCGGCAATGCGCTGACCTATGCGCATGGGAACTCGCTGACGACACTGGCCACGGACGCACTGCGCTGGAACAGCCAGTATGATGCGCTGAACGTCTATGCATCCGACGGACCGGTGATCGAGAAATGGACCCAGGCCTACCGCGCGTTCACGTACGGAGAAGAGCCATTCATCGTAAACAAGGACCTCATGCCCGCCGATCTGCACGTGACCGCCGCCGCGGGCCTTCAGGAAATCCGGGTTCTGAACGGCAACCGACTGGTCCGGCGATTCCTTCCCGGCGGAGCAACGAGCTTCCGGCAGATTCTTCAGCTCCCGGGCGTGGTTCAACAGAACCTGGTGCTGGAGGTTGAAGATGTCCTGGGCGGAACGGCCACCGGGTATCCGCTCCGGTGCTGGAAAGATGGGTCCATGAGCATCGTTTACTGCGGCGACCATGTGAACGATTGCGGACGCCAGTATCTTGCTCGCGGGATCGGGATATTCATGACCCACCGGTACCCAGAGTTCGACGCGGGTCTGACCTGGGACGGGGGCCCGAAAGGACTCCGCCCGATCATCCACTTCGATCAGAATCATCCCAGGGTCACGAGCAACCTGGGCGAGGAAGGCGACAAGGCTCACAATATCCCGATCCTGGAGTTCGATGACGACCAGGCCATCGTCGTTCGCTCCCCGCTTCACGAGGTGTACGATCCCATCATTCCCGTCGTCAACGCGTGGCATACCTACGGGCCCAAGGATCTCACGACCCAGATTACATCGATTCGCCGGTACACCGAGTTCAACCGCCCCTTGATCGGGGTCCGTGGTACCGGCTGGGCGGCCTTCGGGGATCGCTCCGGCGCGGTGGTCGGAAATTTTGAAAGCGATCTGACATTCCTGCAGAATCTTACCCTCAAAGAAATGCGGCTATTGAGGACGGTGTGGTATTCGCCGCGCAACGCAAAACTCGTCATTGGAAGAACTACTCCGGTCGAACACAGCATCAGCGGTACGGGCGCGATCAGCGAACGGGTTGATACCGGAGAGTGGTTCGGGTTCTATTCGACCGAGACCTATAACAATGCGCTGTTCGTAAATCGTGGCGAACCGGTTGAGGTGCGCGTAAACTTTGACGGCAGCGGAAGTTTCTACGTATGGGTCACGGCCGATCTCGCGGGCCAGGCCGTTGCGACGAATGAAATGCATCACTATGAACTCTTCTCGGTCAATGAACCGCTCGACGCGGAGTCGGGCATCCCGCGATTTGAGCGGGTCCTTGCGTATCTTGCACAACCGGATGGAATGCAGGTCCTGCAGGGCGCCCGCCTGCCGGGCGACGAGTTCTTTGACGTGCGGGCCGACGCCGTCAACTACCAGGTTGAACTACAGGTTCCGGCTCCCACCAACGCGATCGGCATTACGATCCCGGTTCGCGTCCATGGGCTAAACTCGAACTGGAGCGCGGGGATGTACCAGATCACCGGCCACACCACCGGGTACTACACGGACGGCGAGGATGAGTATACTTCGCTCGGTTTCGATTTCGACAGTCGCGTCTATGCCGCCCTGTTCCCCGACCAGGTTCCCCTCACCCACGTGGTCGT
>CAUZKZ010000598.1:0-3171 GCA_963580345.1 Verrucomicrobiia bacterium
AGAGGCCGCCGAAAGGCAATTCTAGCTGGTGAGAAGTATCATATGATCCCACACCAAGTTGTAGAACGAGAGCAAGAAGCGGCGGCTTATGTCTGGCAACCACGTCGGATCAACATCTGGGAGGCGATGCAGCCACTCAATCCGTTGCAGGCTCACATCCTCAAAAAACTCAAGAAGTATTTCTCCGAACGGGGCTGCATCTTTGTCCAGGATGGCCGCCAGGCCACCGTGCTCGGCCCCGTTGCCCATTGCGGAGTCTTTTACGGAAAGGACCGTGAAGAGGAAGTCGATCCCATGGTCCGCCTTCCCATGATGCCCAAGCCCCGCGGCGCGGCGCTGACCATCAACACCTTCGAGAAAATTCCGGATGACCGCCCCCTCTTCGATCTTGGGCGCGAGCAGATCGTCCGGAAGGCGTGCCACATCACGTTCACCGCTGAGGGCGATCTGAACGGCGAAACATTCAACCGGGTGCTGTGGGCCAGCATGCCCGGGAACAACATCATTCTCGAAGGTACTCAGGACGAGTTGATCGATGCCCTTGGGATCCGGATTCTGGCTCACAGCGGCGCAGGAAAAGTCAACAAACACGTCGCCGACGTGGACCCCGGCTTCGGATGGGACGAATGGGCAAGTTCTCCCATCCATAGCGACATCGCCTCGGCCGCGCGCGCCCTTGGTGATGCAGACCTGATCGAGAACGAGATCCCGCTTTGGAAGTACGCCTCCGACGGGCATGTCAGAAACGGGCTGCGCTTTCTGCAACGCAGCGCGATGGGCGAGGGAATGCGCTCCCAGCTTGATCCCAAACTTCGCATCATGGGAGTCACCACCTCGGGCGGCAACAAGATTCAGGTCAGTCCGGAGGCCTGCGACGGGCACTCCGTTCCGATCCGAGCCATTTCCTGGGACGGCTACGTCCGGGCCATTCCCACCAACTGCCTCGTCAAATTCATCACACCGTCGGTCGAGACTCACGAAAACGCAATGGTCTACCTGGCCGGCGCGCTTTTCAACGCGGGCCTCGTCCACGACTTCGACAGCTTCCTCAACTACGTCCGCAACTACATCGACAAGCACGGCACCATCGACGTGCTTCCCAAGGGCATGACCCCGAGAGTGTCGGTGATCGATCACTTCCACCGGCAACCCGTGGCGGGCAGCATCAAGCAACCGGAACGGGTCGAGGTGGTTTACCCCGAAGCGTCGCGCTTTCCCGAGATCGATTTCCCGTGCGGCGTCCAGGAGGCCGAGTTGCACCTGCTCTCAGGGCTCTTCCAGTCGAAATTCTTCACCTCCGGGGAGCCCTTGGCCGGCAAGCTGATCATCGTTGTCCTCCCCGGCCACGGCCTGGTTGCAGCCTCCGATTGCTCCCGCGCCGAGCTCACCGATATGCTCGTCAACGGGATGGAGATGGAGGAAATCGTCCGCGTTTAGTGGCAGTTCCAGGATGAGGGCAGCTCACGCGCGCCGGACCTTCGGTCGGTGGACGAGCGTCCCTGGCAGCGCCCACCAAAGAAAACGAGTCCAGGGACAACGCCGGCATTCACCAATGGCACAAGCGAGAGGATCTCGAATTCAATTGGAATTGGGATAGCCCTCCCCCCGGCGAAGCCGGAAACTCCACCCGCGCCCCCCCCGGCAGGGCATCTCCCGGGAGATTTGCCTCCTCATTTACCGGCGAAGTTCCGAGGAGATTATGTCCAGGACCTGCTCGCGGATCGGCTGCGCTTCGTTGAGGAGGTGATGGTGACCTCCTTCAATCGTTAGAAACCGGCCCGCAGGGAAGGTGCGCTTCATCCACCGTTGACCGAACTCGTCGACGATGACGGTGTCGTTCCCGGCGTTCAGAATCAGCGGGCTTTCGCGTCGCGGGCCGGAGTCCCGCACCGACCGCTGCCAGGCGACGAAGGCCCGGCTCCAGTGAGTCGATACACAGCGGAATTGAAGAGGGTCGGCCTTGAGGGAGTCCAAAAAGGCGGGATCCGAAGAACTGCGCTCCGCCACGCGCGGGAGGTAATCGATCACCGGGGACACCACATGCCCGAACACCCGGATCGGCCCGGAAATGGAATCCCGGATCAGGGGAGCGACGAGCACCACCCGCTTGAGCCGGGTCGTCTCCTTGCGGAGCAGGTGGTCGATCACCACCGTGCACCCCATGCTGTGCGCCACGACGTGATACGGCGCCGGTTGGTTCCTGGTCACGACGTCCAGAAAATCGGAGAATCCGGTTTCGTAGATCGAGAAGTCCTTGGTCGAAATCCGGCGGCCCTCCGACAAGCCGTGACCGGGATGATCGTAAATGGCCACGCTATACTCTTCTCCCGTCAGACGATTGATAAGGTGTCTCTCGATGCCGGAATGATCAAAATAGCCGTGAACGATGATCACGGTCCCACGCCCCTGCTTCGAGGACCGGATCAACTGGCTCGCGAGGACCAGTCCGCCCGACTGGAAGGTTCCGATCGGGTGGCCGGCCCCGCCGGCGCGAATTCCGTAGAGGTCGAGATACGCGCGCAGGGCGGGGGGCAGCCTTCCCGCTGCGACCGACCGGAGCGGCCTCAAGTCCTGCCGGGCTTTGGTCACCACCGCCCGGTCGGCCGGATCGACCCGCCCGCTTGCACAGGTACAGGCTGAAGAGCACAGGCAGCCCAGGGCCACCGGAAGGACCAGGAGCGCCCGCGCCATGGCGGCGGCGGCGGGACGAGACCTCGCTTCGGAGAGCCGTCGCATCATGCTCCCGGTCCGATTCAACCCCTTCAATCTTGCGCGACCGGTGATGTCCATCAATGAAAGTGCCATTATTTCGCGTCACGCCGCCGGCACTCCCACCGCAGGTCCGCTCGATTGGTAGCCCCGCTAGGACTCGAAGGTAAGAAGGAGGTTTTGAGCGTCAACGTGTTAAGAATTTTCGTGCCCCGACTGTGCCCCTACGGCAACGCATATTTTGCGGTGCCCCGCTAGGTATGCTCCGAATCTAGGGCGATTGCCCTACAAGGCAATCCCAGCCCGTACACGCGCGATCCTGGCGCCATTGCGGGGCCTTCCAGCGGGCGGGGAGCCGTGGCTACATACACTCTAGCGTGGCTGCCGATACCTTGCGGCCGAAGGCATTGTCCTGCTAGGGGTAGGTCATGAGTAACGAACTGTTCCCAATGTCGGCAGAGC
>CAUZKZ010000599.1:0-3166 GCA_963580345.1 Verrucomicrobiia bacterium
TTAGGCCGGGAAGTTAGTGTGCATTCGGCGCGAGGGTTTTTCTTCGAGTTCAAGGCGTGAGGAAGGAGCTGGTCGGGACCAGTGACTGACGAACAACGCAGAAATCGGAGAAAAGACCCGCGCCGCCACCTGCATTCGGTCCGAGACCGCTGACTGATCTCCGAAGATTCTCATCTCCGAATGCACCCTAACTTGCGGGGCGATGCCCTAGCCCGCAAACCCGTTCGCCGGCAGTCCCGTCGCGCCTAGGTTGCGCACCACGAAGAGACGCCCAGCCTCTTTCTCGATCTCGTCCTTCGGTATACCGCTCGTGACATACAGGTCGCGGAGCCCCTCTCCCCCAAAGGCCGGCGCCGTCACTTCACGACACGGAAAATCGAGACGGCGCATCTCCCTGCCCGCTTGATCGAAACACACCACGCATCCTCCATGGCAGAACGCTATCCAAAGATGTCCTTCCGTATCGATCGCCATCCCATCCGGCACGCCGTCCGAGTCCCCGGACGTCGAAAACGCAACGCGCTCGTTGGTCAGCGTTCCCGTGTCAGAATCGTAGTCGAAGGCGAGAACTGCGCGGCGCGGAGTGTCGATGTAATACAGGGTCCTGCCATCCTCCGTCCATACAATCCCATTTGAATTGGTCACCCCGTCGTACACTTTCGTGATGCTCTGGTCCGCATCCAGGCGGTAGAGAGCGGCATCACCCTCGTTCTTCACGAGACTGATGGTGCCGGCAAAAAAGCGGCCGTCCGGCGAACATTTACCGTCATTGAACCGGTTGTCGGGTTTCCCGGCTTCCGGATCCCCCAGCCGGGTGATCTCCCCGCTCCCGGGATCGAGAAAGGCGAAACCTCTGTCGCCCGCGATCGCCAAGCCCCCTCCCCGCCGCGGGACCACTGTGCCGACCCGCTCACCTACATCCCAGATCTGTTCCTCCCCCGAGCAAGGGTGGTAGCGGAGGACCTTGTGCTCCTCAATATCAACGAAATAGAGCGATTCCGACCACCACAGGGGCCCCTCCCCCCATCTTGCGCGGTAGTTTCCCACCGATTCGATCTCCATACCGGGAGACCTAGAGAGGTGCCCGGGACCTGTCCAGATCCGATCGCCCGGGGGGTTTGTCGTTGCGGGATAAGCGATTTCAGGGCAATCTTGATGCCCCGACCGGCAAAACCGTTCGATCCCGGCGTTTCTTCACCGGTCACCTTCCGATGATCTCCGTCCCACGTCCCGTTCGCAATCTTCTCCCACTGGTGGCGGGACTGATTGTTTCCGTCCAGACCGCCGCGGCCGGCTGGGAGACGGTGCGTTATGATAGCCATGACTACGTCACGGTGCGCAGCATCAAGGACTTCTATGGTTTCAAGACCTTGAAAAACACGGGACGCTACCTCGTCCTCGAGAACGCCGCCGTGATGATGAAGCTCACCATCGGCGGTCAGGAAGTCTTCATGAACAACGTGAAGTTCGTCTTCAGTTTCAAGATTATCCCCCACAAAGGCCGCTATCTCGTCTCGCGCATTGACCTCGCCAAGCTCGTCGATCCCGTCCTCCGGCCCAAGTACATCGCCACCTCCACCCCTTTCAGCACCGTTATCATCGATTCCGGACACGGCGGTCAAGACTCCGGCGCCGTGAATCGCCACGGGTTGGAAAAAAACTACAACCTCACGGTGGCACGGCTGCTCAAAAAGGATCTCGAAAAGCGGGGATTCAAAGTGATCATGACGCGCGATTCGGATCGGACCCTCTCCCTGACCGAGCGGGTCAAATTCGCGAACCAATTCAGCAACGCCATCTTCATAAGCATTCACTTCAATTCCGGCGGCCGAGGACGCGCCGAAGGGATCGAGACCTTCACCCTCTCTCCCGCCGGGGTTGCGCACTACGGCCGTGGTCTCCGGGCCGGCGACTTCCAGCTGCGCACCGGAAACTCGCAGGACTCCGCCAACATCGCGCTCGCCACCGCAGTGCACGGGACGTGCCTGCTCAAGACCGGCCGCCCCGATCGCGGAATTCGCCGGGCCCGCTTCAGCGTCCTCACAGGTGTAAAGCACCCCGCGATTCTTCTTGAAGGCGGGTTCATGAGCCACTCCTTCGAGGCCCGCCTGATCGCCAATCCAACCTACCAGCGGACACTCTCGCGCTCCATCGCGGACGCCGTCGTGAAATACCGTCTCGCTACCACCAAGCGCCTCACGAGCAGGTAGTTGTTCTGGTGGCAATTCCCGGCTGCAGCGCCGCGTCTCCCCTGATGCGAGGCGCCACACCCGCCGGGCCCGGGGAACCTCGACATTCTCCTCCCCCTCGCACACTCTTCCTGTATGGATCGCCGAACGTGATGACAGACCAGCACGACGAATCCCTGCACCCGGGCCTCATTTTACGCCACGAAGAAGAAGCGGCCAGGGAACGCAGTGCCTGCGGCTACCGCTCTCGCCTCCTCAGCAAGGGCGACGAGGATGTCGCGGCCTGGGCTCACGCCGTCGATATCGACGGCGCCAGGCCCCACTACCACAAGCGCACCACGGAGTTGTACTACGTCCTGCAGGGCGGAGGGTCGGTCGTCCTCGACGGCGACGAACACCAGGTCAGGCCGGGCACCATGATTCACATCCCGCCCGGCGTGGTGCACGGCGCCATCGGCAAAATGCGCGTGCTTGTGATCGGAATTCCCGACATTGACGACTCCGACCTTTACTACCCGGAAGATCCCGAAAGCGAGTGAGCCTCGATCGCGTATCGCTCCAATTGCACCCCAAGCCACACGAATTGAAACCGTCCGTCCTCACTCCCATGCACAGCCGTTTCGCTCTCGCCTCCTGCCTGCTCGCCTCCCTGGCCCCCGTCCCCGGCATCCTCGCGGAGGTGGACAGGGATGCGTTGCCGAAAGTCGAGGATGGCCTCGCCATCAATTTCTTCGTCAGGGAACCCCATATTATCAATCCGTCCGCCCTCTGCTTTGACAAGAAGGGACGTCTCTACGTCGGGGCCGGGCCGCAGTACCGCGGTCCCAGGGAAGATTCCCCGACCGACTACATCAAGATCCTGATCGACGAAGATGGCGACGGGGTGGCCGAGAAAGTCAAAACATTTGCGGAAGGACTCAATTCGGTGCAGGGCATGGCCTGGAAAGGCAATGAACTCTGGGTCGCAAATGCACCCG
>CAUZKZ010000600.1:0-3149 GCA_963580345.1 Verrucomicrobiia bacterium
GGTTGGATTGGTTCGAATTTGCAGCCATGCCCCCGATCATGTCTAGTATGCTAGACATTTACAAGGTCAAATAAAAAGGGATCCCGCGGCTCTTCCTCATATTTTTGTCCTGCACCCGACCGCAGGAGGGGTCCGCGATTTTCATGGCGCCCGCGCGGGTGCGGCTGTTATAAGGGACGCCACTCGGTTTGGTTCCGAAACCCCTCAGTATCATGGCCTACCCATAGACGAAGACAGCCGTGGCGGTGGCGGTGGTGGCGGCGATCCCAATCGGACTGCAGTGGAACGAAAACCGGCATCTGAAGCGGGAGCTGTCGATCGTGAACGGTGAGACGACGGTGGTTGGCGCCGCGAAGTCGGAGCGGCGGCGCGGTGGTAATGAGAAGTCGCCGGGGGTTGCTGGAAAGTCGCAGGGCGTTCAGCCCAGCGGGCCGGCCGATCCCTCCGCACACACGGGAAGCATGGATTGGCAGCGGGCGCTCTCCGAGCAGGATCCGGTGCGGCGTCTGCAGCTTGTTTCGGCATTGCTTGCGAATCTCGATCCGAACTCCCCACCGCGAATTGCAGAGTTGTTCTTCGGCGAGGGTGTCGAGGGGAACCTCGAAACGGAAGCGGGATTTTTCTTGCGGGCCTGGGCCCAGATGGACGGGGCGGCGGCGATTGCCTTCCTGGAGGGCAAGAACCAGGCCAAATCGGCCAATTCCTCCATGTTGGCAGCACTCGGCGGGTGGGCCTCGAAGAATCCGGAGGCGGCCCGAGGCTGGGTAGAGGCCGTGGAAAACGGGAATCTTCGAGAGGATCTTCTCTTTGGGGTGATCGACGGGTGGTCCCTCGTCGATTTCAACGCCGCGGCGGACTACGCGGAGACCCGGCGTCGGAGTGGAGCGCGCACGCGGTTTATCGACCTCCTCTTCAAGCGGAGCCTGGCGGCGGGCGGGATCGCTGCAGCGCAAATCTGGTTTGAGGGAATCTTCCACGACGATCACAACAAGAATTACCGCCGTCGCGCCTTCGAGCGAATTGCGGCGACCATGTCGCGTCACGATGCGCCCGCTGCGGCGCTTTGGATTGCGAGCCATGCCAGTGAGATCCCGATGAGCCGGGAGACGGTGGAAGGGACCGCAAAGAGACTGGCGGAGACCTCTCCGGAAGGTGCCCTGCAATGGATCTCCTCGCTCCCGGCATTGGGAGAGGGCGTGGTCGCCGGGAGCCTGGGACGGGTGTTCTCGGATTGGGCCGAGAAGAACAGCGAGGCAGCGGGGAAGTGGTTGAGCGCCAACGAGAATCATCCAAATTACGCGACCATGGCGCGGAATTACAGTGCGAAACTGGCGGACCTCGACACTGCGGAGGCACTGGGGTGGGCGCGGTCGATTGGGGACGACGGACAGCGGCAAGCGGCCGTGGTGGGCGTGGCAGAGCGGCGAATCAAGGCCGATGGCGATGCTGCGATCGAGGAACTGCGCTTGGCTGGATTGACGGAAGAGGAGATCTCGCAGGCCCGCCAGGCGGCTCAGGCCAAGCCGCAGCGTGGCATCAGGTTGTCCGGCGGTGGAAATGGTCAGCTGCAGTTCTTCTTTGAGAACAAGTGACCCCGTCCGAGAGCGGGCCGGCTGCCTAGTGCACCGACCCGCAAGTTAGTATGCACTCGGAGATGAGAATGGCTGGAGATTAGTGAGCGGCCTCCGACCGATTGAGGGTGGCTGCGCGGGGCTTTTCTCCGATTTCTGTGTTGTTCCTCAGTCACTGGTCCCGACCAGCTCCTTCGTCGCGCCTTGAACTCGAAGAAAATCCCTCGCGCCGAATGCACACTAACTTCCCGGCCGATGCACTGGGTTGGCCTCGGTCCGGGATCCGGGAATCCGCTCAGGGGGCAGCACACCCAAAACTGCGCTCGACCCGGGCGAGGTTGCCTTCGCGATCGCGGATCGAGACGGTCAGGGTGCTGAGGCTACCGCAGGCAAGGGGCCGACCACCTCAAAGGACGATTCGGGGACAGGGACGCTCTACACCGAGGGCGATCGCTACGTGGACTACGGTGCGCTCTACCTGGATATCCTCCGGAATGCGAAAGAAGCCGTCTTGTCTGCGAGGGCGGATCAGAAAAATTGACGGCTCCGGTGAGTTGTCCGGCCGGATTGCGGAGAGCTCACCGGGTCGACGCCGCTCACGCGATTGGCCGCTGGTGTTCACCGGCCCGTTCCGAGGGGGAGTCGTGGTGCCAAGGAAGGCGGCCGGATGCCTGCTCAGCAAGCCCACCGCGGACGCTCCCGAGCGGGGTCATCGTTGCGATTCCTACTTGGCCGGTTTCCCTTGGGGCTTGCCCTTCTGGATTTTGACGCCGCGCAGTTCGATGTCGTCGAAGTAGCCACTGTCGTCGAAGGAGCCGATGCCGACCTGTCCCCAGGTGAAGGTCTTGTCGACGGCGGACTTGACGGGCTTTTCCATGTCGTCGAAGTAGACGTCGATCTTCCCGCTCTCGACGTCGCGGACGATCTTGAGATTGTGGAACTGGCCGTTTTTCCAGGGGATGCCCTCCTTGCTCAGGATGAGGTTTTTGCGGGCGGCCTCGTTGACGATGAAGATCTGGCTGGAGTTGGGATCGGGTTTCTCGCCGAGGTGGAGATAGTAGAAGTGGGAGGGGTCCTGGTAGTTGAAGAAGAAGCAGAGGTCGCGGTGACCGCGGGAAGTTTGCGTAGTCTGAATGCGGGCGGTGAGGACAAAGGAGCCCACCATCACGTCTTTCAGCAAGGCGATGCTGTGGGGGCTGCGGTAGGGCGGCTGGTAGCTGGAGACGCCGAGGAGTTCGAAGACCTGGTTCCCATCGACCTCGGTGAGCTTCCACTTCTTGTCATCGGTGGTCTGCCAGCGTTCGGAGCCCTTGGAGAAGTCTTCTGTGAGGATGACGGCGAGGTCTTCGGCGAAAAGGCTGGGGGTGAGAGCGGCGAGAATGAGGATTGTGCGCATAGGAAGAGTCTTAAGTCTTATACGGTAAGAGGGAAGAGGAAAGATGCGGGATGTTCTCAGGGTGATTGGCCAAAAATGCTGCGAAGCTGATAGAATCTTCGATTGAGCGTTTCTGCTAGACAAGAGCCTCCGGATTTGCAGGATAGGTTCGTGATGCCAGCTCTTGAACCTTGCGTATTCCA
>CAUZKZ010000601.1:0-3147 GCA_963580345.1 Verrucomicrobiia bacterium
CATGTTGCGGGAATCTACAAGAGGCAGCCTCGATATCTATCCAATTTCCGTGGCAGGGGGCGACCACAAAACCGTCAGCGGTGACGGTCTTTTGTCAGGGGCCGAAGAATCGCCGGAAGTTATCTTCGAGCTGCCGGACGAGAGGAGTGGGGGATTCTTCGCGGATTTCCGCGAGATTCGCTGCGATGGCGGGAAGGTTGGCGGGATGATTGAGGGATTTTCCATCCGATCCGAGGAGAGGGTGGAGACGTTGCTCCGGGGGCGGAAGCATATCGGGGGCGTCGGTTTCGACCAGGAGCCGGTCGAGGGGGACGGCCTGGAAGGCCTCGCGCCCGGAGTGCCGGTTCGGGCGCAGGAAGGAGCCGGAGAAAGAGAAGTAGGCGCCGAGGGAGACGAGTTCCGAGACGAGTTGGCGGGAGCCTCCGTAGGAGTGCAGGAGAAAGCCGCGGGCGGGGCGAGGAGTGGTCCGGAGGCAGTCGAGGAGGGGGCCCCAGGCCTTCAGGCAGTGAATGGAAAGAGGAAGATCGCGAGCCGCGGCCAGTTCGAGTTGGGCGAGGAAAACGGCGCGCTGGTCCTCGAGGTCGTAGTTTTCGATCCAGCCGTCGAGGCCGCATTCGCCGAGAGCGGGAGATGGACACGCTTCGAGGCGGGCAGTGAGGACCTGGAGCCAGCCGGCGGAGCGCGTTGAGGCCTTCCAGGGGTGGAGACCGAAGGAGGGTTGCACGAATCCAGGATAGCGTTGCGCCAGTTCCGCGACGCGCGGCCAATCGTCCTCGCCGGTTCCATTCACGACGCAGCGCTCGACGCCGGCCTGCTGCATGGCGGGCACGATCTCGTCGAGAACTGGTGCGAAGCGCGGATCCTGCAGGTGATTGTGAGCGTCGAAGAGGGGCCTCATGACATCGGAGCGCTCGCGCTAGCGGTAAGAAGTTGCGCAGCGGCGGCGCGGAAGCTTTCGGGAGAGGCATCGGGAATCTCGAGGCGTTCGGAAGGTGCCTGGTAGACCGCCTCGGGAGAGCCCGGCCGCCGATAGCAGAGGTCGTAGTGGTGCTTGAGAATGGAGGAGACGAATTCCGGCCAGGCGGCCTCTGCGACCTGTGCCAGCCAGGAGTCGACCTGCGCGTGGCCGCGGAGCGGTCGCAGGCGGTCGAGAAGGGCCGCGAGCGAATCCGGAGCGCGTGGAAAGTGATCGTAATCTTCCAGGAGGAGGGTGACGCGATCGGAGAGGGGCAAGGTGAGTTCCACGACGCGGGCCTCCCCGAGTCGTGCCCAGAGCGGGGAGGGAAGGTAGACGCTGCCGATGCGATTGGACTCGGCCTCGCAAAAGACCGGGCGAGCGGGATCGAAGGCAACCAGGGTGGCGTGAAGGCGGGACTCGAAGCGCTTCTGCGAGGGTTGGTCGCCGAGCGAACCGAGAAGGGATCCGCGGTGATTGGCGAGGTCTTCAAGGTCGAGAACCTGCGCCCCGGCGTTGCGGAGGGCCTCGAGGAGGCGCGTCTTTCCGGTGCCCGTCAGGCCCGCGATGACGTGCAACGGGAGGCGTGACCGGTCGAGGAGCCGGGCGAGGTCCACCATCACGAATCGTCGCCAGGATTTGTAACCGCCCTCGAGGACGCGGGCCCGCCAGCCGACGGAGCGCAGGACCGTGGCCAGCGAGCGGGACCTCAGCCCGCCACGCCAGCAGTAGAGGAGGGGACTCCAGTCGTGGGCCCGCCCGGCGAGTTCGCCTTCCAGGAAGCGCGCGATGGCCGCACTGATGTAGGCCGCCCCGAGACGCCGGGCCTGGAAGGGGGCCGTGCGGTAGAGGGTGCCCACTTCGACGCGTTGCTCGTTGTCGAGGACCGGCAGGTTGAGGGCGCCCGGCAGATGGTCCACTTCGAATTCGAGTGGGGTGCGGACGTCGATGATCTCGTCGAACTCGTCGAGTTCGAGGGGCAGGGCGACCGATTCCAGGCTCTCGAGGGACATGCAGCTGGGGTGAGGTGCTATTAGTTAATAGTTATCGGGGTCGGTGCACGGGAAATCTTGTTTGGGGGCCTGGGAAGGAGACGGGCCCTCGGCGGAGACCTTCTCGGTGGCGACGGCGGCCTTGCGAATCGGGCGGTGACCCGTCATGGAGGTGGCCGTCAATAGGCGGCGCACGGGGGCGGAATTGGCGGGTCCACTACTCCTTCTCAAACTCATCGGTGATTAACGCCACGTAATCGCTGCCACTATCGGTGAGGGAGGCGCGGCGCCCGGTGCCGGTCAGACGGGAGAGGGTGTAATTCTCGTGACGTGCCTGGGTGGTGCGGACGTATGTCACGAGCGGTTTGGAGACCTCCCGATGGCTGGGAGCCACCGCAAGGGGGAAGCCGGACGGACTGAAAGAGATTTCCCAGGAAGGACTGGGTTGATTGTGGTCTCCCTTTTGGAGCCACGGATAGCGTCCCACTATCTCGAGAACACCGCGACGCGGGCTGGTCACCTTGTAATAGGTGGGCGTGCGCTTCAGGAAACCCGGGATGGTGACACCGGGGTCCTTCTGGTGAGCGATGAGAAGGCCGGCGATGTCGAGACCGGACATGTTCAATCCGTTGTGGAGGCCGTGCGGATTTCTGGTGTCGAACTTCATGAGGTACCAGGCATCGAAACGCAGCGAGAGGAGCATGTTGAGTTCCAGATGGAGGTGGGCGCGTTCACGATTGATGCCGGCGCCGGTGTAGCCCATTTTGCCCAGGACGTGTCCTCCCAGGACGCGCTGGCCAGGCTGCACCGCGATATCGGCGAGGTGGGCATAGAGGCTGAAGAAGGGGCCGACTCCCCAGTTGTGTTCCACCACCACGTAGATGCCGTAGTTGCTCAATCCAGGATTGGGTTGAACGTAGGCGACGTTGCCGGTGGCGATGGAGCGGACCTGGTCGAGCGGGCGTCCGGCCGAGTCACGTTTGACGGGGCGGATATCGATCCCTTCGTGAAAGCGGGTCCCGATGACGCCGGACGGGGTGCGCTTCATGTTGCGGACGAATCCGTAGGTGCCACCTTCCCAAGGCTTTGTAGTCTCGCCCTCGAAGGTCCGGTGGACGTACATGTAGAATTTCTCCGGGGAATTCGTGAAGAGGGCCAGGTTGTCGGTGGGAAGCCGCAACTTGAGCGGTTGTGCGGCTG
>CAUZKZ010000602.1:0-3146 GCA_963580345.1 Verrucomicrobiia bacterium
TTGCTGCGACCCTTCCAGGGTCGGGTTCCCCTCGTATCAATGTCCAGGGGTGTCGCTGCGCTCAACCCCTGGCTACACGCTGTGATCCCTCTGGGATCGAGAAGGCCGCTTATCCTTGTGCCATTCGCCCTAGCCCAGTGCCTTCAGGGAATGATCCCGGCAGGGATCAGAGCTTGTAGCGCGGGGTTGAGCGACTTGCCACGGCGTAGCGGAGCGTAGACGAGAGCGATACCCCGGGACGAAGTCGTCATTGGGGAGAGAAACCGATCCCGCAACGAGCGCCCTCACTCCCGGGTGATCACTTCATCGAGATTGAGAAGGAGACGCGCCGTGGCGGTCCAGGCCGCGAGTTCCTGGCGTGAATGCCCGGCAGGGGGCGGCGCCGATCCGCCGATGGCCTCGGCGTCGAGCTCGGTATTCTGCAAGCGGGTGAGTTGGGACTGGTAAAACGCGCGCAGCACCTCCAGTTCCGCCTGCTCGGGGGGACGCACCGCGCAAAGCCGGAACGCATGGGTCATGCGCGCCGACTCATCGTCCCCGCCTTCCTTCAGGACGCGTACCGCCAAGGCCCGGGCGGCTTCCATGATAACCTCGTCATTCAAGAGGGCCAGGGCCTGCAGGGGAGTATTCGAACTCGTCCTGGCCACCGTGCAGGCGCGGCCGGCCGGGGCGTCCAGCAGGGAGAAGGAAGCGTAGGGTGCGGTGCGCTTTCGAAAGGTGTAAAGCCCGCGGCGGTGACGGTCCGCTCCGCTGCTGGTTTGCCACTTGAACGAGCCGCCAAAGCCGCTCGCAGCGCCGGCAGGCTGGGGCGGGAAGACACTCGCACCCCCGATCCGGGGATCGAGCAATCCGCCGGCTGCCAGGGCGGTGTCCCGCACGGTCTCAGCCACGAGACGCGGCCGCGGGGCGCGGGCCAAAAGTATGTTGCCGGGGTCCCGCCGGGAGGCGTCTGGGTTGGCTCTTGCGCCCGACAACTGCCGGTACGTCGCGGAGGTGACGATCAATCGATGCAGCGCTTTCAAGCTCAACCCCTCGCGATGAAACTCGGTGGCCAGCCAGTCGAGCAACTGCGGGTGACTCGGCGGCGACCCCTGGGATCCGAGATCCTCCGGGGTGCCGGCCAGCCCGCGTCCGAAATACTGCCGCCAGACCTGGTTCACGATCGCGCGGGCGAAGAGCGGATTTTCCCGGCTCGTGATCCAACGCGCGAGTCCGAGGCGATTGCGGAGGGCGCCGTCGGGCAGGGGATTCAGGATGGCCGGCACGCTGGCGCTCACCACATCCCGCGGCTGGCGAAACTCCCCGCGGTGGTGCAGGCGAGTAATCCGGGGCGAGGTCCGTTCCCGCAACACGAGGGTCCTCGTCAACCGCGGGCGCTTGGCGCGCAGATCGGCAATCTCCCGGTTCACCTTCGCCAATTCCGGAGCAACCGAGAGAAAGTGATTCATGACGGTGTCCCGCTCGGCCCGGGTCCAGTCGTCTTCGCCCTTCAACAAAAGGGCATCGATCTCGACCGGACGGACGTCCGCGCGCAGCGGTCCCTCATCGCCCGTCGCGAAAAGACGGAAACGGCCCAGGGTCTGCTGGTGCACGAAATTGTGCAGGATCGTCACGGTGAGTTTCTCCGCACCCGGCGTCCCCAGTTCGACGGGCTCGGCAGTCTTGAACACCGCCACGTGACGGGTGCGGACGCTTCCCTGCGTGTGCCAGCTGGTCAGCTTGTTGCCGTCAATCGCGAGGCCGGCCTTCTTGTTGCCGGCTGCAAAGGTGGCCTCGGCCTCCGAGAACACAATGTCGGCGCCCGTCCCGGTGCGAACCCGGAACTCCGTCACGACGAAGCTTCCATCCTCCATCACGCTCCCGCGCCCCGGCCCGCCGGCCGGGAGTCGCGCATCGGGAATGGCCTCGAGCCGGAAGCCGGTGACGCGCCCAAGCTCCGTGGTGCTTTCGATCGTGTAGGAGTCGATCTCGGGCCGGTCGCCGGTGACCAGGAGCGAGCCGTCGTCCAAGGTGGTGAAGGTTGCGTTGCGCTCTGATCTCGCCGTTTGGGGTGCGAGCAGGGTCCAGTGCGTCGCCCTCTTCCTTTCTTCCTCGCACCAGGCGGCAAACTTCCCTTCCAGATGGCGCCGGCGCCGCTCTTCTTCGGGGAGGGATTCATTTGGGTCGACCGCCTTGCGGGTCCCGGCCGAGAGGCGAAAACGCCGCATGGTGAGGTGGCGGCCAATATTCTGGTCGATTTCGATCTCGAGGCGGGTGCCGCCTGCAAAGCCCGCCGGCGCATCCAGCCCAAAGCTGACGTCGCGGCCGGACTTCAGATCGGTCGAGGCTCGATCTCCCGCCCACCCGCTCTTGGGGTCGCCGTCGATCGCCTCCGCGATGGTGAGGTGATCCTGGGCGAAGGTGGCGCGCTCCTCGGTCGCGTCGGCGAGGCGGATCTCACGCCAGTCGTCCCCGCCCTTCGCTGCGACGCGCAGCCGAATTTCCGAAACCACAAAGTTTCCATCGTCGGCACGGCCGATGGCGCCGTCCCCGGGGAGCGCCTCCAGGCGGAGGGCCTCGATCTTTTCAAGGCCGGTCTCCATCACAAGCCGGTAACGGTCGGTTTCGGGACGTTCCCCGGACGCCACGATCACTCCGTCGTCGCCTACCGCCAATTTCGTCCCGTTGGTGGCGGTCGCGCTGCCGCCCTCGAGAACCGTCCATTCCATCGCGGACCTTCCGGCCGGAAAGCGGGCCGCGCGCCCTTCTTCCAACTCACTGATCTGCTTGTCGATCGCCTCCTGCCGGGCCAGGATCTCCGGATCGGGAACTTCCATCTCCGGCTCATCCGCATTGTTGAGAAAGGCGAATATTCCGTAGTACTCGCGCTGGCTGATTGGATCGTACTTGTGATCATGGCACTGCGCACAGGCCAGGGTGAGGCCCAGGAAGACGGTCGCGGTGGTGTGGACGCGGTCGACGATCGACTCGTAGCGAAACTGCTCCCAGTCGTGGCCGCCCTCCTCGTTCATGAAGCTGTTGCGGTGGAACCCGGTGGCGACGCGCTGTGAATCGGTCGCACCGGGCAGCAGGTCTCCCGCCATCTGCTCGATCGTAAACCGGTCAAACCGCATGTCCCGGTTGAAGGCCTCGATCACCCAGTCGCG
>CAUZKZ010000603.1:0-3145 GCA_963580345.1 Verrucomicrobiia bacterium
GCGCGGGATCCTTCTCCATGTCGAAGAGCTCGATGCCACCCCGGGCCTCCTCCCCGTACTGAAGGTAGGCCCACTTGTCGTTGCGCAGGAGGAATCCCTTGCGCATCGGAGCGACGCAGAAGGCAGTCTCGCGCACCGCGTGGGAGGGATCGTCCAGCATGGGGGAGATATCCTTGCCCTGCAGACGCGCCGGGACTTCCAGTCCACACAGGCGCGAAACAGTCGGATAAAGATCGAGCAACTCGACGAAGGAGTGACACACCGCGGCCTCTTTTCCCGGGACGCTGATGATGAGGGGAACGCCGGCCGACTCGTCGCGCAGGCTGACCTTGGCCCAGAAGTCGTGTTCGCCGAGGTGGTAGCCGTGGTCGCTGGTGAAGATCACGATGGTCTGGTCTTCCAGCCCGGCTTTCTGGAGGGCGTCCAGCACCTTCCCGACCTGGGCATCCATATAGGCCACCGAAGCGTAATAACCGCCGACCGCCTTCTTTTGCCGGCGAAGGTCCATCTTCATGTTCACGCTGGTCTTGTAGTTGATTCCGGCTCTTGGGATGTCGTCCCAATCTCCCGGCACCTTCTTGGGAAGGTCCATCTTTTCGAAGGGGAGGAAGGGCCGGTAGTAGGGCCGTGGTGCCACGAAGGGGACATGCGGCCGCACAAAACCGACCCCGAGCCAGAAGAGCTCGTTCTTGTGCTTCTCGATCAATTCGCAGGCTTTGGCGGCGGTCTTGCCATCGGAGTGCACGAGGTCGTCGCCGTCCGCTTCCACCACCACGAATGTGTTGCCGCCCACGGCCGGTTTTTTGCGGTCCGGATTGTTTTCCAGCGTTTCGCCGTCGCCGGGAGCGCGCCATTCCGGCCCCTTGCTGTTGAATCGTTCCGTCCACGACGCGGCGTCGTCCGCGCCGTGGCCGCCCTTCTCGATCCCGCCCGGCACCCCCATGTGGTAGATCTTGCTGACTCGGGCCGCGTAGTAGCCGTTGTCCTTGAAGTGCTGGGACCAGGTGGCGCGATCACCAATGCGTGGACGTGGATTGCGGTATCCCAGCTCACCGGTAGCGTGGGGATAGTACCCCGACATGAAGGAGGCGCGGGAGGGCCCGCAGTAGGTCCCCTGGCAATAGGCGCGGGTGAAGCGCGTGCCCCGCGTCGCGATACGATCGATGTTGGGCGTCTTGCAGACCTTGTTCCCGTAGCAGGAGAGGGCGGTGTAGGTCAGGTCGTCGGAGATGATGAAGAGGACGTTGAGCTTTCTGGCCGCGACCGGAATCGGCACGACGGCGACAAGGAAGGAGGTGACAGCGAGGACGGGGACGGATCTCATACGGGTGAAGAGATACCCCGGGGCACTTTCCAAGCTATCATATTGACCTCCCCGGATGCGCTGTGACTAAAGTGTGAAATGAAGCGACGCGTTTTTCTCGCCCTCAGTTCCGCCGCCCTCGCCGCACCTGCGCTCGCCGCGGGTGACAATAAGCGCCGGGTTGGTATCATCGGCCATACGGGCCGCGGCAATTATGGCCACGGGATCGATACGGTGTGGCTCGAGATTCCCGGAGCCGAGATCGTGGCGGTGGCGGATGGGAACGAGGGAGGTCTGGCAGGCGCGAAGAAGCGGCTGAAGGTGGAGAGAGGATTCACGGACTACCGCAAGATGTTGGCGGAGGTGAAACCGGAGTTCGTCGCGGTTTGTTCACGCCACCCCGACCAGCATTGCGACATGATTCTCGCTGCGATCAAAGCGGGGGCGAAAGGGATCTACGTCGAGAAACCGTTTTGCCGCACCCCGGAGGAGGCGGACCGCATCCTGGCGGCGCGTGAGAAGCGTGGGGCCCGGGTGGCGGTGGCCCACCGCAATCCCTACAGCCCGGTCCTCAAGATCATCGACAAGCTGGTGGAGGACGGAGAGATCGGGAAGTTGCTGGAGATCCGCGGCCGCGGCAAGGGCGACCGCCGCGGCGGCAGCGAGGATCTCTGGGTGCTCGGGTCCCACGTATTGAACCTCATCCATCACTTCGGCGGCGATCCCAGATCGTGCTCCGCCGTCATGCTGCAGGATGGGAAGCACGTCACGAAAGAGCACGTCAGGAAGGGCGCCGAAGGGTTGGGGCCGCTGGCCGGCAACGAGCTCCACGCCCGCTACCTGATGTCAAAAGGCGTTATCGGCACCTTCGACTCGATCGCCAACGATCAAACCGGCAACGCCGGTTTCGGGCTCCAGTTGATCGGCAGCAAGGGCATCGTGGCCATCCATGCCGATCGCGACCCGTTGGCCCACTTCGTGCCCGGCAATCCCTTCAAGGCGGTCAAGGAGCCACTCCCCTGGATCCCGATCACCACCGCCGGAGTAGGAAAGGCCGAAACGAATCCGGAGCTGATCCATGACGTCCACCATCACGTGGTGGCAGTGAAGGATCTCATCGCGGCGGTCGACGAGAAGCGCCCACCCCTTTGCGACGCCAAGGCCGGAGCAATGACGGTGGAGATGATCTGCGGTGTCTTCGAGTCGCACCGCCAGGGTGGCAAGGCGGTCGCGATTCCCCTCGAGGAGCGGGGAAATGCGCTGAGCAATCTCTGATAACGTCTAGACTCCTTGGCATGCCTCGCGCCATCCGCTAGGGAAGCGGCATGCACAGGCTCGTTCTGCTCCTCGCCGTCCTCGGATTCGCAGCCCCGATTCAAGCCGCCAAGAAGCCAAATTTCGTCATCATCTTCTGCGACGATCTGGGCTACGGCGACCTGAGCTGCTTCGGTCATCCCGCCATTGTGACGCCGCGGCTCGATGCCTTGGCGGCGGGGGGGCAGAAGTGGACCAACTTTTATGTGGCGGCGAGCGTGTGCACGCCCAGCCGGGCCGGCCTGATGACGGGGCGGCTTCCGATCCGGAGCGGGATGTGCTCGGACCGGCGGGCAGTGCTCTTCCCGGACTCGGCGGGCGGCCTGCCGGCGTCGGAAGTGACGATTGCGGAAGCGCTGAAGAAAGAAGGGTACGCCACCGCCGCGGTGGGCAAGTGGCACCTCGGGCACCTCCCGGAATTCCTCCCCACCAGCCACGGGTTCGACAGCTACTTCGGGATCCCCTACTCGAACGACATGGACAAGGTGGGGGGGACCGCCAGCCACTTCGTGCTGGCCGAGAGCGAGA
>CAUZKZ010000604.1:0-3143 GCA_963580345.1 Verrucomicrobiia bacterium
CCCGCTCTGCTCCTCCTTGCCCTCCTGGCGGGCCTCCCCCTCCACGCCGACGACCCCGCCGTCTTCGGCGCGAAATTTCCCAAGCTCGACGGCCTGGCCACCGGCCAGTGGTGGAAGTCTCAGCCCCGGAAGCCGAAGCCCGGACCGAAGAAGATCATCGACCTCGAAGTCCCCCGCAACGAGGTAGTGGCCTTCGCGGTCTACACTCACGACCGCGGCACCCTGAAACTCACCGCCCAGCTCTTTCCCCTCAAGCCCGACGAGCCGAGGGAAGCCCGCCTCGAGATCATGGTGGAGGACGGCTGGAAGGTCGTGTCTCACCAGAAGGTCCTCTTTCCCGGATGGAGCGTGCACTTCCGTCTCGAGAACTGGGACCACTCGAAGGACGTCCCCTACCGCGTGCGGCACGGCGACAAGGCAATGTTTGAGGGCCTCATCCGCAAGGACCCCGTCGCGAAGGACGAGATCGTGGTCGCCAACATGTCCTGCAACTCCAGCCGCACTCCCGGACAACGGCCCGAGATCGTCAAAAACCTCCTCGCCCACAACCCGGACCTCCTCTTTTTCGCGGGCGACCAGACCTATCATCACACCCAGCACACCGCCGGCTGGCTGGAGTTCGGATTGCAGTTTCGCCACGTTCTCAAAGACCGGCCCTGCATCACGATTCCCGACGACCACGACGTGGGCCAGGCCAACATCTGGGGCGAGAACGGGAAGAAGGCCGACTCGCCCGCCGGCCCCTCCGGCGGATACTTCTATCCCGTCAAGTACGTCAACATGGTGCAGCGGCAACAGACCTGGCACCTGCCGGATCCCTTCGACCCCACTCCCATCCAGCGCGGCATCACGGTCTATTACACCAGCCTGCGGGTGGGCGGCATCGACTTCGCCATCCTCGAAGACCGCAAGTTCAAGAGCGGTCCAAAAGGCAAGATCCCCAAGATGGGACCGCGCCCCGATCACATCAACGATCCCAAGTACGACCGCAAGGCGGTCGACGTCAAGGGACTCCAGCTCCTCGGCGAACGCCAACTCAAATTCCTCCACCAGTGGGGACAGGACTGGACCGGCGCCACCATGAAGTGCGTCCTCTCGCAGACCGCCTTCTGCGGCGCGGTGCACCTCCACGGTAGTCCCGGCAACCGCCTCCTCGCCGACCTCGACTCCAACGCCTGGCCGCAGAGCGGGCGCAACAAGGCCCTGCGCGAGATCCGCCGCGCCTGGGCTCCCCACCTCTGCGGCGATCAGCACCTCGCCGTCACCGTGAAGCACGGTATCGACCGCTTCCGCGACGGCCCCTACGGCTTCACCAGCCCCGCCCTCGTCAACACCATCTACGGCCGCTGGTGGCACCCCCTGGACGAACAATCCGGCCCCCATCCCGTCCCCAACAGCCCGCTGCCGTGGACCGGCGACTACGAAGACGGCCTCGGCAACAAGATCAGTATGCTGGCCTACGCCAATCCCGAAGACCGCTCCAACGAGCGCAAGCGCTCCGACGGATACGGCATCGTGCGCTTCAGGAAATCCACCCGCCAGGTCACCCTCGAGTGCCACAAGCGCTTCAGCGACGTGACGAAAGACAAGGACTCCCAGTTCCCCGGCTGGCCCATCACCTTCCACACTCGGGAAAACGACGGCCGCGTGGTCTTTGCCAAACTCCCGAAGCTCTCCCTGGTCAACAACCCGACTCCCGTCCTCCAGGTCATCGAAGAGAAAACCGGCGAAATTCTCTACACCGTCCGCGCCCCGGGACCCAACTTTGCCCTCCCCGTCTACGCCCCCGGAAAATACACCGTCAAAGCCGGCGTGGACAAACCCGACAAAACCATCCTCGAGGGCTACGAGGTCAAAGCCAAAGGCTGATCGCCGTGATGCGCGCCTCGTTGTCCGGTCTCGGGCTCTGCCTCGCGCTTGCGGCGGCGCAGCCACTGGCGGGTGAAGCGTCACGCTTCCCCAACATCTTGCTCGTCTACACCGACGACCAGGGCTACGGCGATGCCAGTTGCCTGAACCCGGACGCCAAGTTCAAGACGCCGCACCAGGATCGCCTCGCGCGGGAGGGGCTGACCTTCACCGATGCGCATTGTTCCGACACGGTGTGCACCCCGTCGCGCTACGGCTTGCTCACCGGCCGCTACGGTTGGCGCACCACCCTCAAGCGCGGCGTCTTCGGCGCCGAGAAACCCTGCCTCATCGCGGACGGACGGGTCACCCTCGCCTCCTTCCTCCGCGCCAACGCCTACCACACCGCCATGGTCGGGAAGTGGCACCTCGGAATGGACTTTCCAGGCACGATCGGCCAGCGCGACTGGTCGCAGCCGGTGCGCGACATGCCGCTCGACAAGGGATTCGATTACTTTTGGGGCATCCCGGCCTCCATGAACTACGGCGTCCTGGCCTGGTTCGAAGGCCGCCACGCCAAAATCCCGCCAACCCTCTGGACCAAGAAGAAGCCCAACCAGGTCGCGCTCTCCGACTACCGCATCATGCCGCCCTACGAAACGGCGCGGAAACCCGGCCTCATGGAAGTGGCCCCCAACTTCGTCGATCGCGAGTGCCTGACTCGTTTCACCGACCAGGCCATCAAGTGGATCGAGGGAAAGGCGGCAGACGCCCGCGCCGGGAAGCCTTTCTTCCTCTACCTGCCCTTCACCTCCCCGCACAAGCCCGTCATCCCGCTCGAAAATTTTCGCGGCCAGGGCCGGGCCGGGGCCTACGGCGAGTTCATGATCGAGACCGACGCGCACCTCGGCCGCCTCCTCGACCTCCTGGATCGCGAAAGACTCGCCGAAAACACCCTCGTCATCTTCACCGCCGACAACGGACCGGAGAACACCTGGAAGCAGCGCATCGCGAAGTTCGGCCACTATAGCTCCGGTCCCTACCGCGAAGGCAAGCGCTCCATCTACGAAGGCGGCCACCGCGTTCCTTTCTTCCTGCGCTGGCCCGCGTTCATAAAGGCGGGCTCCACCTGGAGCCTCCCCGTTTGCCAGACCGACCTCCTCGCCACCTTCGCCGCCATCCTCGGCAAACCCCTCCCAGGGCGCGCCGGCGAAGACAGCATCAGCATCCACCACGCCTTTCGTGAGACCACGGTCACCACTCCGCCCCGCGCCCCCATCATTCACCACAGCATG
>CAUZKZ010000605.1:0-3128 GCA_963580345.1 Verrucomicrobiia bacterium
GATCAGGATGATCTCTCCCGTCAGGATATTGTTTTCCGGCTTGCTGTCCTGTCCGCCAACCGCGAGGGCGCTGCGGATTGCGACACTCTCGGCGCTGGTCGGGGCATTGACGGGAAGGGTGAGGACCTGGGTGCCTCCGGGGGGGAGGTTCGCCACGCTCATCGGAAACGTGTTCTCACCCACCGTGACGTCGATTCTCGTGTTGCTGAGCGCTTCGGTCCCGCGATTTTCCACCGTGACGAGAAGGCGGCCTACGATTTCGCCTTCGCCCGGGCCTTCGTACCAATTGGACGCCACCGCGGCGTCGTAGATGCCGGGCGTCTCGGAGTTCATGATGCGGCCCACGTCGATGATGCCCTCGCCAAACTGCGGGTCGTCACCCGGGGCGCCGGCGGCGTTGAGGTGGTCAAGAACGACCTGCGTGGCGGTCGCGGCCGGGAGCGGGCCGAGCTCGGTCATGGTCGCAGCGATGGTGCCGGCCACGATGGGGGCGCTGGCGGAGGTTCCGCTGAAGGAGGTGAACTGGTCGCCGGGCCACGCCGAGACGATCTCGTATCCCGGGGCCCCAAGGTCGAGGTTCTCCCCGGTGTTCGAAAAGGCGAGGTGCTGGCCGTTTCCATCGACTGCTCCGACCGCGATGACGCCCTCGTAGGCAGCAGGATAGGCGGGGGTCTCGAGGCCCTCGTTGCCGGCCGCGGCCACGATCACGACATTCTTCTCAAGCGCGTAGTTCACGGCGTCGCTCACCAGCACGCTGTCGCCGTAAGATCCCATCGAGATGTTGATGACCTGCGCGCCTTCATCGACCGCCCGCACGATTCCCTCTGCCAACAGGAACGAGTTCGACGCGCCTCCCTCGTCGCCGATCCGGATCGAGAGGAGATCGGCGCCGGGTGCGATGCCCTGGCTGATCGTGTCGGAGCCGACCAGCAGCGCCGCGACCGCCGTGCCGTGGCCGTTCAGTTCGATGGGCGGGCCGTCGCCGGTGACGAGATCGATCTCGCGGATCCCGTTCGGGAACGCGGCGTGCTGCCCGACCCCGGTGTCGAGCATGGCGATGTGCACGCCCTTTCCCCACGAGGAGTTGTCACCGGTGATGCCGAGCCATTCGAGGGTGGCGCGGCCAAAGCCGACCGCCCCGGGCTGGGCGTCGACCTGGGGAAGCTCGGGGATCGCGACGAGGTAGTTGCCGAAGGATTCGCTGTCGTCGTCGAGGAGGCCTTCGAGATCGGAGAGATTGTCGAGGCCGACCCGGACCGCGCGGAGAGCATCGATCTGGCCGAGAAGCCGGAGGTTCTTTCCGTTCAGCTTCGACAGGAAGGCGCGGTAGTCCTGTTCGGTTTTGAAACGCACCAGGCGTTCCTTGGGGATGCCGAGGAAGAGGTCGCGGAAGTCGATCGGGCTTTTGCCGGCATGTCGGGGAATCGATTTCCGGGGCGGGTTTGGGGCGTCAACCTGCTGGGCGGGCCGGGGCGGGGGGGAGTCCGCGTTGGGGTTCTTCCCGGAGCCGGACTTCACGGCATCCTTCGCCAGCCAGAAGCCAACGAGCGCAGCCAGGATCACCACGACGGCGGGCAGGATCAACTTGGGGTAGGCGCCTTTCACGATGGGGATGGAACTTGATTGGGGGGAGGGAGTCGCGCGGTCCGCGCCCCTTCTTACCCATGAGTCTACCGTATGAGGCGCCAAAGCGAAACCGATTCCACGGAAATGAAGTGCCGCGGAGGCCGCGATTTGCCGGGAGATTCCGGACCGGAGCCCAAAGAAACTTGAGCTTTGGGGCGGGTGGGGCAGAAAGCGGCGGTGCGCGATTTACAGCGAGATCCGGCTTGGAGGGCGGAGGATGTGGGCTTGCCTATCCCCGACTCCCCGCACGCCTGCCTGGTGAGCCTCCCGACCTGGGACGCCGTGATCGGCTATGAAGAAGGCCACGCGGATGTGGTGGGTAAAATACGCGCCGGCTATCCCCGCTTCTTCGTTCATCCGCTCACCTGGAAGCTCTTCGAGGAACTCGAGCGGAGGGTGGCCGGCGAGGGCGAGCGGGTGGTGGCCTACTCCAGCGCGGCGGCGGCGCAGCGGGCCGGCAGGTTCGTGGAGCGGCGGACCGGCAGTCCGGTCAGGTGCGAGCTGGTGGACGGCATGCCGGTCTTGATCGTGCCTCGCTCGTCCTACCAGGCGGCGCGCGATTACTGGCGGCACACGGGCGAAATCGTGAGCAGCCGCCAGGCCGAGGACATCCTGGCGGGGACGACGAGGCAGCGTGGTGAGGAAGTCGCCCAGTTTCGCACCGGGATGGCGCAGACCATGAAGGTGGAGCGGGAGGACTGCTTCGTGCTGGAAAGCGGGATGGCGGCGATCTTCGCGCTATACCGGGTCGTCACGTCGCGCCGGCCGGGAAAGAAGACGCTGCAGCTCTGTTTCCCCTACGTCGACGCCTTGAAGGTGCAGGAACACTTCGGAAGCGGCGTGGATTTTGTGCGCAGCACGGGCGGGGAGCAGTTCCGGGAGGCCTTGGAGCGAATCCGGGGCGGTGAGTACGCGGCCGTGTTCTGTGAAGCGCCGAGCAATCCTCTGCTGCAAACCGTCGATCTGCACGCCGTGTCCGCAGTCTGCCGCGAATCCCGCACTCCGCTCCTGGTCGACGATACGATTTGCAGCCACGCCAACGTGGAGGTCTTGCCGTGGGCGGATGCGGTCTCGACCAGCCTGACGAAGTGGGTGTCCGGAATCGGGGATGTGATGGCGGGAGCGGCGAAGATTAATCGCGACTCGCCCCTCGCGGACGAGTTCCGGGCCGCGCTTGATGCCGAAATCCCGGAGGGCTCCCTCCTCTATGGACGCGACGCGGAGGTCCTGCAGGCCAACGCGCGGGGATTCGAGGAACGGGTGGCGGCCTCGAATGCCGGTGGGGAGGAAGTGGCGGAGTTTCTCGCCGGGCACTCCGCCATCGAGCGCGTCTGGTATCCGAAGTTCGTGGACCGGGCGAACTACGATGCGCTCCGAAGGCCCGGGTGCGGGTACGGCGGGCTGCTGAGTTTCACCTTGAAGATCCCCGCGCGCGCACCCGCCGTTTATGAAGCCCTGCGATTCAGCAAGGGGCCGAGCCTGGGTACGGAGTACTCCCTGAT
>CAUZKZ010000606.1:0-3126 GCA_963580345.1 Verrucomicrobiia bacterium
GCGAAGGTTCCGCCCCCCTGTGCGGTGGAACCCATCGAGCCCGAAAAGTCGACCACGTAGGCCACCCGTTTCCCCTTCCGGTGGCTTCCGAAAAACGTCGCGCCGCCGCCTCCAGTTCCATCTCCCTCGTTGTCACCCCATCCTTCGCCGATCTCATCCGACATTCCAAATGGGCCCTGGGGCACCGGATTGTCCGGAATGGGCACCGAGACGGGGGAGGGCTGGCTGGAAGCGATGACCTTGGCCCTCGACGACTTCTGGCCGGGGGGATTCGGCCGGGCTCGTTGGTTCACCTCGGGACGGTCCGGTTCCTCTTCCTCCGGAGCAGGGGCCTGGTAGGTCACGATCGAGGGCGACTTGGCCTGCCAGGAAGCGATCGCAATGAGGGCGAGAATGCCGACGATCAGTCCCACCACGATAAGGGAGCTGACGAGGGACTGCACGGTGTCCCGCTGGCGTTGGCGATGCAGGGCAATCTCAACCTCCGCGGCCTGAGTGATGCCCAGCTCGGCTTCGCCCTCTTGCGGAACGATCAGCTTTGCCATACCCAAAACTCTAACCGCATCCGAAAAATTGACCAGCGGAATCCCGCTCCGCCACCAGGCCGGAAGCGGACAAGGAAACAGCAGGGGAGGCGGCCGCACCCCCCGGGAGAATTCGTGGATTCCATCTAAGAAATCTCGAGCGGATTCGTTACTCCCCGGTCTCGAAGTGCACGGACGTTCGGATCGTGCCCTCCGCCTTGCGGACATGCGCCGTAACGCCCTTGATTTCGCCCCAGGCGCCCACCACTTCCTTCACCAGCGGCAGGTTCTTCTGGAAATCTTCGCCGGCCGGCGAGTCCTCCCCGAAGATGGCGTCGGCGTTTTCCTGGACGAGCTTCAGCCAGTCGTTCACATAGGACCGCAGGAGGGTCAGATCGACCTTGAAGTAAACACCCTTCTGGGTCTCGTCCACCTCCGCCTTCTCGAGCTTGGAGGAAAGAGCCTGCACGAAGGTCTTCGAGGTCGAGGCAAAGAAGTTTTTTTCATCGACCGAGATCGAGAGCACGAAGTCGTCGGTCTGGAACGGGAACGGGATAAACCATGTTTTGAGGTCGTTCTTCTCGCTGCTCATCGGTTTCTGCATCGGGATCTTCTCCCCCGTCAACTCGCTCGCAACCTTCAACAATCCTTGCGCCGCTCCATCGATGCGCTTCCACGCCGCGCTGAGTTTCTCCTTGTCATCCGCCGGAGCGAGAAGCCCGATCCGCGGCGCCTTGCCCTTGTCTACCACCACCTGGGGAAGCCCCGGGACGGTCGGCAACTCGCCCTTGAGATCCACTATCAAGGCGCCCTCCGCACCCAACCCCGTGACGAGATCGCCGCGCAGGCCGGTCCAAAGCTCGACCAAATGCGGACGAATCTGCTCGTCAAACATTCCGAAACCTTCCTTGAACTCCTTCAGGTCCGCGCCCTCGATCTCCATCTTGGTGATGTGCTTGGCGCCGAGGTAGATCGTCTCCCCGATGCTGTCGATATATTCGAGGGCCTTCTCGGTGTAGACGGGATTCTCCACCCAGTTGGCGAAGAGGGAAATGTCGTCGTCCATTCCGACTCCGGCGTACTTGCGGGGCGTGTCGAGGTCGACATCCGACATGCTGGTTCCACCGTAAGCCTCCACCTTCAATCCCTTCTCCAGGAACGCCACCATCCCGCCGGGTGTGTAGGTATTCATGTTGAGGAGGGCCTTTTCCTGCTCCGCGACCAGATCCAGCAGGACCTCCAGGTCCCTAGTGTCCCCGAAGCCCTTGGTTTGGGAGAGGCCCTCCCTCAGGCCGGTGACAAGGCTGCCCAAAATCGTGACGTGCTTCGCCATGCTATCCTGGAGCTCCTTGGAGGCCGTCACGACCGCCAGAAGTTTCTTTCCGGCATAGGACTTCATGAAGTTCATCTCCGGCCGCGCCAGGATCGACTCTCCGGGACTGGCTGCAATCTGGAGTTCCTCGGCATCCGAGCCGGCGAAGCCAACCAGGTAATTCCCGTGCACGCCCACTGTGATGACGATGTTCTTCGCCTCGAGAATCTTGATCAGCTTGTCAATTGACGCGGCGTCCAGGACCTGGGCCATCTCTTCGCGCGCATCGTCGTCAATGAGACCGGCGAGCTTCTTGCCCACGATCTTGATTCCGCTGAATATCGAATCACCGCGCGTCACGCTCACCGCCTCGGCGAAGTTCTGTCCCTCCGGGCCGATCTCCTCCAGCATCTGCTTGAGCCCGTCGGTTGCCATTCCGGCCAGTTGCCCGCGGGTCTCCTCATCGCTCACCTTGAAGCCAATCATGACCGGCGGCACCTGGGACTTTTCGAGAACCGTCAGTCCGCCCGACGGGTCCCCCAGAAGACCCCCGATGAGCGGGATCATCATTTCGGGGCCTCCGAGCCCGCCCGGTCCCTCGGGCGCCTTGCCGGTGACCTGGGCTTCGCCCATCTTGACCATGAACTTGATCCAGTGCCGCGTGGTCGCCTCGTTGATGGCCATCAGATTTCCGGCCTGCTCGGGAGCGCCTTTTCCCACCCCCACAAAAATCTCCTCAGAAAAGAGGGAAAGGACCATGGCGGCCTCCGGGCTCTCTTCGAGTTCATCGAGGTCGAAAGCGCCCTCTTCCGCGGCTCGTGCTTCGAGGAGCTTGACCAGCTTCGACTTGCGGATCGCATCCACGAATCCCTTCCCGTCGAAAACGCCCGCATACATGTGGGTCGTGTTCGGCAGGTACTGCGCGAAGCCCATGGCCTTCGCGACGTCCTCGAGTCCTCCCGCGGCCGGAGCCGGTTCCGCCTCCGGCTGGGGGGCCGGCGCCTTGACGGCGACCTTGCTTTCATCACCACCACCTGCCGGTGCGTTGGTATCCTCTTTCTTCTCGCCGCACGCGGTCAGGCCAAGTCCTCCCAAGACTCCGAGAAGGCCGACATACTTCAGGTGTTTCACAAGCATCAGCTGATAATTAGCAGGAGAGCAACTGCGAGCAATGGCGGATTCAAAATGCTAACGAATAATCCGGAGGCACAGACGATAAGAGCATTTTTGTTCTGAACGAAGCCCTCCACCCTTGGAATCAGGAGGTTTGGTCAGAACGAAAATGCGTAA
>CAUZKZ010000607.1:0-3114 GCA_963580345.1 Verrucomicrobiia bacterium
TCTTCTTGCGGATCATTAACGAACCTTAACCAACTCCGCTACCATCAGCAAATTCGATTCTCGCCGAACGGAGGTATTTCAACAGTCTCCTAGACCCCTCGATCGGAGCGGAGACCGGTCGGGGGGTCGTTTTTTTCCCAGAGCTTGGAGGCCCGAGAGTATCGCGGCCGTCACCGAAATTAGGATTGACGGACCGGAGAGGTCTGCTGTCCTAATCGTGGTTGATGGTATTGTTCTCCACCGCCAAGGTGCCTCCGGGTCTCATCGCCTCTGCCCTCCTGGCCGCCGGTGCGGCGCAGGGTGCGATTCTCGCCACCTGGAACGGGCAGGACGGAACCACGCAGCCCGGAACCGCGGTCGATCCCGCCATCACCGCCACCTCCGATCTCTCGCGCGGAGCGGGACTCAGCGCGGGATCTGGTTCCACCTTCAATTCCCGGGGGTGGGACGGTTCCACCGATTTCGCCTCGGCCGTCACCGACGGTCACTTTCTCAGCTGGGGCATCACGATTGCTCCCGCCACCACGGTTGAGAATCTGACCATCACGGTGGCGGTCGACCGCTCCTTAACCGGGCCCGTCAACTTTGCCTTCGCCCTCGACACCGGCTCGGGATTCACCCGGATCGGCCCGGACCTGGTCACCCCGGAACCTGTCGCCCTCCGCATCTCGGACCCGGTCCCCGGTCCCCTCACCGGAAGCGTGACCTTCGGCCTCGTGGCATGGGGCGCTTCGGGCTCGCTTGGGACCGCGGACATCGAGTTCGGTGTGATCGATGCGGGAAACACGGTCGGGGTGCAAGTCGAGGGCACGGTCGTTCCCGAACCTGCCACCGCTCTCCTTTCAGCCCTCGGCATTCTCTTTTTGTTTCGCCGCAGGATGTGATCGGGCCGCTTCCGCCTGCTCTTCAAGGCGCTCCCTGCCGTCCGCCAACTCAAGACATTCGGCCCTCCATCACGCACCGACTTTCTCCAGCAACTCTCCCAGCAACTCGGTCATCCCCTCCGAGACGTCTCCCGCACTGACCTCCATCCCCGCCGCGAGGAGGGCGTGGTCGGTCAATTGCTTGGCCACTTTGTCCGCCAGTTCGCGCTGGCTGTCCTGCATCCCCGCCAACTTCTTGATGAGCGGGTGCCGGGGATTGATCTCGAGCTTGGCCTTGGTTTCCGGAACCTCCTGCCCCATCGCCGCCAGCATGGCCCGCATTTGGGCGTTGGGGGCCTCCTCCGGCAGGAGCGCCACCATCGGGTGGCTCACCAGACGCTTGCCGCTATCCACCCGCGTGACCCGATCGCCCAGGGCGGAGTTCAGCCATTCCACCAGATCCTCGGTCTCCTTCTCGGAGAGCGCCTCTCCCTCCGCCGGGACATCTTCCAACTCGATCCCGGCCCGGTTCGCAGCCCCCAGTTTCTTGCCCTTGAATTCGCGGAGCGCCTCCAGGACATACTCGTCCACCGCCTCCGTAAAGAAGGCCACCTCCAATCCCCGCTCCTTGAACCCCTCGAAAAAAGGACCTTTCTCCATCGCCTCGCGGCTCGGCCCCACCAGGTAGTAGATCTTCTCCTGCCCGTCTTTCATCCGGTCCACGTACTCCGACAGGGAGGTGACCTCCTCCCCATCCGTCAGCGAGGAGCGAAAACGCAGCAACCCGGCCAGGGCCTCCTGGTGCTCGTGCGACGCCACGATGCCCTCCTTGAGGAATCGCCCGAACCGACCGTAAAATTCCCTGTAATTCTCCCCGTCGTCCCTCGCCTGCTTGTCGAGAAATTTCAGGAATCGCTTTGTCAGCACGTCATTGAGCTTCCGCACCAGGGCGCTGTCCTGCATCGACTCGCGCGAGATGTTCAGCGGGAGGTCCTCGCTGTCGATCACGCCGCGCAGAAACCGCAACCACTCCGGAAGCAATCCCTCCGGGTGCCCATCGATCAAGACCTTACGGCAGTAAAGCGCCACGCCCGGCGGCTGCGGCCCGAGCCCGAAACGCTCCACGTTTTCGCTGGGCACAAAAAGCAACGCGTTGATCGCCAGGGGCGCATCCGCGCTGAAGTGCATCGTGTAGGATGGTTCGTCCATGGCATGCGCCGTGAACTGGTAAAAGCCCTTGTACTGCTCGGCGGTGACTTCACTTTTCGACTTCAGCCAGATGGCCTCCACCGTGTTGACCCGTTCTCCGTTGAGATTCACCGGGAAGCCCACGAAATTCGAGTAGCGCTCGATCGTCCCTCGAACCCGGCTCGTTTTCGCGAATTCCTCGTGCTCCTCCTTCAGGTGCACCACCACACGCGCCCCGCGCCGCTGGCCCTCTACCTGGTCGATGGTGTAGCCGCCCGCTCCGTCGCTCTCCCACCTGAGGTGCTCGCCGCCCTCCCGCCACGAGCGGGTGAAGACCTCCACCCGCTCCGCCACCATGAACGAGCTGTAAAATCCCACCCCGAATTGCCCAATCACATCCGGCTTGGCGCCCTCTTTCATCTTGTCCAGAAAGCTCTTCGTCCCGGAATGCGCAATGGTTCCCAGGTTCTCCGTCAGCTCCTCCCGGCTCATTCCGATTCCGTAGTCCCCGATCGTGATGGTCCGGGCCGTCTCGTCGGTCGTGATGTTGATCTCGAGGGGCAGGTCTCCCTCATACACCTCCTTCTCCGTTAGCTGGGTGAGGCGCATCTTCTCGAGCGCGTCCGATGCGTTGGAGATCAGCTCGCGGATGAAGATCTCCCGGTCCTTGTAGAGGGAGTGGATTACGATATCCAGCAACTGGCGAACTTCGGCCTGAAATTCTCTGGTCTCGGTCTCCTTCGTACTCATGATAGTGCGCATAAATCGGCGGGGACCTAGCCCGTTCTCGCCGTCCTGTCAACCGGGTCCGCCAACGCGGCCCAATAAGAAAGGAAAGATCCCATGCCCAGAGTCTGCATTACCGTCCACGGCAAGAACGCCCAGCCCTACCGTTTTTCCCTCGAACGCAAGGTAGTCCGCCTCGGCCGGGCCTCCGATAACGATATCGTCATCGACTGCCCTTCGGTCTCCTCCCACCACTGCGAAATGCGGCGCGTGGAAGGGGGCTACATCCTCAAGGACGCCGGCTCCACCAACGGGATCAAGCTCGAGGGCGACAAAA
>CAUZKZ010000608.1:0-3106 GCA_963580345.1 Verrucomicrobiia bacterium
CGCCGCCCACAATGCCAGCCCGAAGCCTTTCGTCTGGACCGCTTCAGCCAGCGATATTCTTGAGAAGGTGAAGCGGGGACGGAAGAAATTGAATAAAACCCAGTCTGCTTGACGGACTACACTAGCGAGGAGTCCTGAATATCCCGCAAGCTTGAGGAATGAGCCGGGAGCGCCGGAGGAAAATCCCCTCAACCGGGCGGGCGACACCGGGCGCAATCCCACCACGCGCCGCCCTTACTTCTTGTCGGCAGTCTTTTTTTTGGCGGCCTTCTTTTTGCGCTCCTCGAACTCAAACTTGGGCCGGCCTTCCTCGAAGTCGTAGAGGAGATAGGCGGAAAACTTGCGTTTGGTGCGATTTGAGACGAAGCCGTGCAGGAGATCGCTCTTCCCACCGGAGAGCATTTTGAGGGCCGCTTCGCGCGGGATCTCGCAGGCGAGAATGCGCTTCGAAAATTTCACTCCGTCCGGCTCCTTCTTGGTCTTGAGATCGGGAACCTGGTAGCTCTTCTCGGTCTCGTAAACATTGTAGGGAGCGCCATCGTGCGTGACAGAGGCCACGATTTGATCTTCCGACAGTTCCTCGGGTTCGTCTTGCTCGAAGACGAAATTGGTTTTGAAGCGCCCCTTCTTTCCGGTCTTGGTTTCCTCCTGCACCAGTTCGACGGCGGCTTCGAAGGGCTTGTTGAAGCGCGACACGAACCCCTCGCGCGGACCGAGAAACTTCCTGGTGAAGAGTTCCCTGGCTTCCTCCTCGCTGAGGTGGCGACCCGCGATATACTTCGAGATACGGAACTTGCATTCCGGTTCGTAGCATTCGTAGGTCGCGTCGGTCTGTTTCAGGGTGCGCGCCCCGCAGGCGGGGCATTCGCACGCGAGATCGGGAAAGGAGCGATCGACCGCCTGGTCGTAGTGGGACCGGGCCTTGCGCACCACGTCTTCCGTGAAGGTCACGATCTCGTTCATGAAGGTAGAGCGGTCGAGTTGACCGTGCTCCATCTGGCGCAGCTTGGCCTCCCAATCGCCGGTCATAGAGGGGGAGGTGAGCGGTTCGATCTCCATTTCCTCGAGGAGGTCGATGAGGCGCAGCCCCTTGCCGGTGACATTGAGTTCGCGGCCGTCGCGGGCGAGATACTTCTGGCGCAGGAGGCCCTCGATTGTCGCGGCGCGGGTGGCCGGCGTACCGAGACCACGCTCGGCCATCGCTTCGCGCAGTTCCTCGTCATCGACCAGCTTGCCGGCGCCCTCCATGGCGGCGAGGAGGGTCGATTCGGTGTAGCGGGCCGGCGGCTTGGTCTCCTTGTGCTCAACTTCGATGTGTTCGACCCGCGCGTTTTCCCCTTCGGTGACGGGAACCAGCTCGTCCTTTCCGCTCGCCACGCCCGCACTGCGTCCGTAGACCGCGAGCCAGCCGGGAGTGACCAGGATTTTGCCGTCGGTCCGGAAGGTGTCCTGCTCGGCGCCGTGGTCGATGGTGGTGAGACGCTTGGTCACCTCGAACTCGGCGTGCGGGAAAAAGACCGCGATGAAGCGTTTCACGATCATGTCGTAGAGCTTCTCTTCGGCGTCCTTGAGCTTCACAACCCGGCCGGTGGGAATGATGGCGAAGTGATCGGAGACCTTGGCGTTGTTGAAGACGCGCTTCTGAAACGAGATCCGGTCGTTCTTGAGGGAGTCGGCGGCCCACCTCGCGACCGGGAGGCTCGAGGCGGCGAGGTCCCGGGTGGCCTGAATGACGTTTTTGAGGTAGTCCTCCGGAAGGTAGCGCGAATCGGTCCGGGGATAGGTCACCATCTTGTGGCGCTCGTAGAGGGTCTGCGCGAGGCCGAGGGTGTTCTTGGCGGTGAAGGGAGCCTCGCGTTGCAAGGTGGTGAGATCATAGAGCTGCGGCGCGATCTGCTTCTGCGGCTTCTTCACTTCGTGGACGGTGCCGCTCTTGCCTTCACAGCGCAGGCGAATGGTCTCGGCCTTCTCCTTGTCCCAGATTCGCTCGGCCCGGGAGTGCGGATTCCCTTCATCCTTCTTCCAGGCGGGATCGATCCAGCGCCCTTGGTAGGTGCCGGCCGCCACGCCGAAGTCGGCGTGCACCTCGGCGTAAGGAGCGGGCTCGAAGGCCCTGATCTCATTTTCGCGTTGGGCGAGGATGGCGAGGGTGGGGGTCTGCACCCGTCCGGCCGCCGTGATGTTGAATCCGCCGTGGCGGGATCGAAAGCAGGTGAGGGCGCGGGTGGAATTGAGACCCACCAGCCAATCCGATTCGGAGCGGCACTTGGCGGCGTCGGCGAGGTTCTTCATTTCAGAGCCATCGCGAAGCTTGTCCCACGCCTCCTGGATTGCGCCGGTCGTCATGGACTGCATCCAGAGCCGCTTGACCGGTTTGTCGATGCCGCCGATATCGAGGATGTACTGGAAGATGAGTTCTCCCTCGCGGCCGGCGTCGCAGGCGTTCACGATGAGGTCGATGTCCTTGCGGCGGGCGAGACTGAGGATGTGCTTGAGCCGGCCTTCGCTCTGCTCGATCGGTTGCAATTCGAAAGTGTCCGGGATGGCGGGGAGGACCTCGAATTTCCAGGGGAGATTCTTGCCATTCGGCCCGGTGGGCATCTTGAGCTCCACGAGGTGGCCCACCGCGGAGGTGATGGCGGCGTGGTCATTCTCGAAGTACTGGGCATCGCGCGACTTCCCCTTCTTCTCGAACTTGCCGAGCGATTTGGAGAGCGCGCGGGAGAGATCAGTCGCGACGGAGGGCTTTTCCGCGATGATGAGCGTCTTCGACATGGAAGCCGCCACATACGCGGTGCGAGGCGGCTTTGGAAAGGGGAATTTTTCGCAGGGCGCGGTTCAGGAACCCGGAGGGTTTCTGAAAAAGAGCGGAATTACTGCGGTTGGGGCGGCTGTGCGACGGGTCGAAAACGCCGCTCGTCGAACTTTTTACTGCTGCCCGAGGCGCCGCTCTCGGGAGGAGGGTCGATGACCGGTCGGACCTGGAGCGTGACCTCCAGGTGGGTCCCGCAGGCCGGACAGGGGCCGGCGGCGCGGAAGGTGCGCAGGGTGACGAAGCCCCCGCAGGCCGGGCACGGAAAAGTAAGTTGAACAGCAGAACTTAACA
>CAUZKZ010000609.1:0-3101 GCA_963580345.1 Verrucomicrobiia bacterium
GACCACACTTCGATGCGGCTTGGACAGCGCGCCGCGACATCCTGAAGACGCGACGTCAAGAGAAACGCCGCTGGTCTTCTTCATTAAACTAGACCATCTTAACTTTTTTGTCCTGCACCCGGGGCGGCCTCCCAACCGGGCCCAGAACCTGAAAAACACGGCACGACTGGCGGTCGGGAAGGGAAGAAGGGAAACTAGTTAACATATGCGAACTAAAGAATCGTTTTTTTTAAAATTTTTGCTAATATTCCCAAAATGTCGGGAAAGATAGATAAACGGAGTTCCTTTGGGGCCTATTTGGTGGGCATGGCGATGGCAGTGGTTTTGGGGACGTCGTGTTCGCATTCGAAGCGTCCGGGGGTGGCGTTGGTGCACAATGATGCCCCGCCCTCGGGGGCGGTTGCGGGCAGCCTGGAAGGACGGGTGGTGGCGGGGATCAATCGATTTCGCACCACGGAGGGCCTGGCGCCCCTGGCGCCGCACGCGGGGCTGGAATTGCTGGCGCTGGAGCACTCCCGCGAGATGGCGCGGAGCCGGGACCTGTCCCACGACGGATTTCGCGGCCGTTCCACGGCAGGGGAGGGTCGCTACGGGCTGGTGTGGATGACGGAAAATGTGATGTGGGGGGTGGGGTATGAGGAAGCCGGGCTTCCGGAAAGGATCGTGCAGGACTGGATCGATTCGCCGGGCCACCGGAAGAATTTGTTGCGCGCGAACGAGTATATCGGGATCGGAGTGGCGCGGGACCCGGACGGATCGGTGTGGGCCACACAGCTTTCGGCGCGGAATTGAGGGGTCCGGGCGCCTGGACCGCGGGTGGGAGGAGAAGGGGATTTCCCGCGGCGCGCTGTTTTTGGCCTTCATTTCCGCGGAGAGTTTTCTAAGCGGGAAGGGTGCGTGGCGCGCCGTTCCAGATATTGCTGTATTACCTCTACTCGCCGCTGGCGGATGCGGCGGGCTACTGCGAGGAGCACATGGCGCTGTGCGAGCGACTGGGATTGCGGGGGCGGATTCTCATCGCGCCGGAGGGGATCAACGGCACGGTTTCCGGGACGGTGGAGGGGACGGAAGAGTACGTGCGGATCCTCCGGGACGATGAGCGCACGGCAGGGATCGAGTTCATGGTGGATGCGGCGGAGGGACACGTGTTTGCGAAGTTGAGCGTGAAGCTGCGGGAGGAGGTGGTGACCCTGGGGCTGGGCGAGGAGGACGTCGTGCCGTGGGAAGTGACGGGCGAGCACCTCGCCCCGGCGCAGTGGCGTGCCATGATGGAGCGCGACGACGTGGTGCTTCTCGACGCTCGCAACGATTACGAATGGGAGCTGGGGCGCTTCGAGGGGGCGATCCTGCCGCCGGTGCAGAACTTCCGCGACCTGCCGGACTGGGTGCGGCGTCATCGCGCCGAGCTGGAGGGAAAGAAGATATTGACCTATTGCACGGGAGGGATCCGCTGCGAAAAATTCAGCGGGTTCCTGCGGCGGGAGGGATTCGAGGAGGTCTATCAACTGGAGGGCGGGATCGTGGCGTATGGAAAGGATCCGGACCTGCGCGGTGAGAAATTTGAGGGGAAGTGTTACGTCTTCGACGAGCGCATCGTGGTGGAGGTGAACCGGACCGCGGGTGCGGAGGTGGTGTCGCGGTGCCGGCATTGCGGGGGGCGAAGTGATCGCTACGTGAACTGTGCGTGGCCGCCCTGCAACGCCCAGCACTTCTGCTGCGAGTCGTGCGAGGAGGAGACCCAGCGGTTCTGTGGGCGGGCCTGCGCGAAGGGAGCGCTGGTTTCGCTTGCGGCGAAGGCCAATGAGAGCGATTGATGGAGCGGCGGGTCACTTCGACGCCGCCCCTCCCATCACCATGAGCGAAGAAGCGGTTCCCGACGATCAACTCAAGCTGGAGTTCGAGACGCCGCAATTCCTGCATTCGCTCTTCGCGAACGATGCCCGGGAAGTGCGATACGCGGAAGAGAAATTCGGGGTGCGGGCGGTGACACGGGAGGGCTGGATCCTTCTGAGCGGGCCGCGCGAGGGGCTGGAATTGGCCAAGAAGCTGTTCTCCGAACTGGAGGAGGCGCGGCGCGGGGGGGCCACGATCGAGAAACGGGACTTTCGGCTGGCGGTCGACCTGGTGGCGGGCGGCGAGAAAACCGGGCTGGCGGAGTTGAGCGGAACTCGGCTTCTGGGTTCACGCTCGCGCAAGGCGGTCTCGCCGCGGAACGCTCACCAACTGGAGTATGTGAAGGCCATGCGGGAGAACCCGGTGGTGTTCGGACTCGGACCGGCCGGCACCGGCAAGACCTACCTGGCGATGGCGATGGCGCTGTCGATGTTGCGGGACGGCGGGATTATCCGCGTGATCCTGACCCGGCCGGCGGTGGAAGCGGGGGAGGCGCTGGGATTCCTGCCGGGCGACCTGCAGGAGAAAGTGGCGCCCTACCTGCGGCCCCTCTATGACGCCCTGCACGATATCCTCGAACCGGAGGAGGGGCATCACTACCTCGAGGACGGCACGATCGAGATCGCCCCCCTGGCCTACATGCGGGGGCGCACCCTGGCGCGCTCCTTCGTGATTCTCGACGAAGCCCAGAACACGACCCGCGAGCAGATGTTCATGCTCCTGACGCGACTGGGGGAGGGATCCCGCTGCGTGGTGACGGGGGACGCGACCCAGGTGGATCTGCGGGAGGGCACTCCCTCCGGCCTCCTGGAGGCGGAGCGGGCCCTCGAGGATGTGAGGGGCGTCTGCCTGTTGCGCTTCGACCCCGATGATGTGGTGCGGCACGAAGTGGTGGGCCGCATTATCGACGCCTACGAAAAGCACCGAAACGGCAAGGGGAGTCAGGAAAACCTGGGCCGCCGCGCGACAAAATGACACGCCTGCCGGCGAATCCCGTTGTCAGGAGAGCCTGGCATTGATACCCTTTGATCCACGACGGTCCTGATCCGCAACAGAAGCGGAGCCGTCCCGATTTGTTAAGCGACACGTGGGACTCCTCGATTCCATCAGGCGTTGGCGTCTGACCAAGCAGGGCCTTTCCTCCGGCAAGAAGCGCCGTACCCAAAGCGACGGCCTGGTGGTCAGCACGCTGGACCGCAGTTTGGCTC
>CAUZKZ010000610.1:0-3099 GCA_963580345.1 Verrucomicrobiia bacterium
CGTAGTCGATCACTACGGTGTAGTGCCCCTTCTTCGCACCGCGCACCTTCCACCTTGCGACGTCCTTGCTCGACTTCCACCAGGCGAGAGCGCCGTGATCAGGATTCACCTTCACCGAATCGCCAGCTAGCGCCGCATCAGCCGCTCGCAGAATCAGAGCCTGATCCTTCTCGGGAGCGATCACGCGCTTTGCCTTGGCCCGGTCACCCTCCGGATCCAGCCAAACCGGATCATACGGGGTCTTCGCCTTCACCCCCGCGAGGTGGAACAACACGTTGCGAAGCAGCTTGCTGTGTATTGGATCGGCATCAAGCGCCCAACCAAATGCAATCGCTCCGGCATTGAAGACCTTGCCCCCTTCGGGACGTTCCCAGTAGATCATATCGACCAGGGTCGCTTCTTTCTGAGCGCCGAAGTTGGCGAAGTAGTCGAGGACGCGCGCGTTCTTGCGCACAATGTTGGCGATTGTTTCGATGCCCACCGGTTCGTCGGGAACGGCAGCGCCCTTCGGAACGTTTTCATGAGGAGCGAAGGAACTGAGCCGAATGTCGCCCTCGTGCCCTCCCGCTTTGCGCGGTCCGCTTTTCGCTCCGCCGAAAATCTTCCGGTCCGAAAAATCGATCTTCTCCGGATTCTGAAACAGAGTGTGATTGGGCGCCGTGGCGCGATAGACGCCATTGTTGGAGCCCGCCCACCATCCACTGCATTCGAGACCAATCGCTTGGGCCGGAGGCAACCCGCAATTGCGCATCAGGCTGCCGCGTCGGCCATCGGCGCTGTGATAGATCTCACCGACGTTGGCAAATCGCCGTCCGCCTATGTTCGGGCCATACTTCCGGCATTCGATCACGCCCAGTTCGTCGTCGACCGATATCCGCCAGAACATGGTGTTGCCTGACAATACCGCGGTGCTGCCTCCGCTCTTCAGGTAGCGGTCGAGCCCCTCGTACATCCTGCGCGACCAGTATTCATCGTGTCCGTTGATGATGAGAGTGCGATAGCCCTGCAAGAGATCGGGGTCGCGATGCAGATCGAGATTGGTGATCACGTCGAACTCGTAGCCCTGCTTTTCCAACCACACGTGGGTAAACCGCTCGCCGCGCATGAGGTGCGAGTAGCCCACCTTTTTATCGCTGTAGAGGACATCCGGACCGGCGGTTGGCCAGGGAATTCTCAGCCCGACCTGGTAGGTCGGCTGCCCCGCCGCGTGGTCGCGGTAGAAATTGTAAGCCGGAGGATTTGCCGGATCGTTGGGAGCTCCGCCCGTTTCCCAGAATCGATTCTCGTCGGGCACGTTCTGGGCAAAAGGCGTCCCGTTGTAGGCCCGCCAGGTGGTGGTAGAACACATGAGCGCGATCGGTGCCTTCTTCGCCTTCTTCGCCTTCTTGACGATAAAGGTCACCGGGTAGTGCAGTTCGACGCCTTCCTTCTTGAATTCAAACCACGCCGCATAGATCCCGGACCGCGCTCCTTCCGGAACCCGCCAGGTGTGCCGGGCTTCCCAACCACAGTCGTAGAGATCGTCGGAGGCGAGACGGAGCGCGTGACCACGGGCGGGATCCTTCGCGGGGTCGTAGCGCGCATCATACCGGTTGACCTTCGTGCCGTCGAACGACGGACCGCCGATCATCCACGTCCCCAGGTTGACGATCTCTCCGTTAAAGCCGTGTCCGGTTGCGTCGGCCACCTTCCTGCCTCGTTCCTCACTCAGCGGCCAGAAGGCCAGGAGTGACTTTTCCGTTGGAGCAGTCAGTCCTTCGGTGGTAACTCGTGCTGCGATTGCCTTTGCGTCGAGCGCCGTTCCGTAAATCGCGGGCATCGCGATGTCCCCATCGAGGGTGTTGCTGGCCAGGCCCTTTGCTCCGTAGGCTCCAAGGCGAAGCGAAGCTGGACCGGCGGAGCGCGGTTTCGCCCCCTCGGGTATCCGCCACTCTCCGGCGGTCTTGCCATCCACCCAGAGCACGGCGCGCTCGCCGTCCCAGGTCGCAGCCAGATGAAACCACTGGCGCACATTCAACTTCGGTCCGACCACCTGCGCCTCCGGCTCGAACGCACCGCCGGTCCCGAGCAAGAAAACCACCCGTCCCGATCCATCCAGGAACAACCCATAGCCGCAATGGTCCGGATAATCGTGCTGAGTAATAATTCCCTGCCATCGATTCAGGCTCCAGGGCCGCACCCAGCATTCCAACGTGAGGGTCTCGAGCTTCGCTTTCGAAGGCAGGCTCTTTGCGACCCTGATCCACGATCCGGGGCGGATCGGTTGCGCCCCGGGTTCAAACACCTCGGGAGAGGAGAAGATCGTTTCATCACTGGAACGGTCATCCACCATCCGGCCCAACTTGCTCACCCGAAAACGATAGGGATATTCGCTGCTGACATGAAACGTGATTTCTTCTCCTGCTGCCACGCTCTCACCCCCGGCGTAAGCATGCAGCCCCTTCAAATGAATGTCGGCTTGCCCGGGAAGATCGGCCTGAGCCGCAAAACTACTTCCAAGGAGTCCAAGCGCACAAAAGAAAGGGAACGTTTCCATGGATGGTTCGGGACGACCAGATATATGGCCCTCATGAAACTCCCTTCTCGACAGAGGTCAAGATGAACCCGCGAACCTTCCGCACCGCCTTCCAGTTCTTCGATGTAATCGCCAATCGTAGCAACCCTTTGGGACTTCTCGGGCTCCGGCTTGAAGCGGCGGAGGGATTCCTCCCAGCCATTCGTCTGAAGGGAGAAATAGATCGCCTGGGCATTAGAGGCAGCCTTCTCCCGGTTGGGAGTTCCGAGGGGAAAGAGGACGCGGCGGCCCTTGAAGGCGATGCGGATGCTGTAATTTGGCTTGGCAGGATCTTCTGCCATTTTCCTGCCATTTGTGAGGTTCCGGTGTGTATCTAACATGTTCCGTTACGAGTCGATCAGACGAATCATAACACGCTGACCGTCAATCTGTAAACGGGTGTACAACAGTGCTTAAAGATGTATAACGGAACATCTGTTTAGACCTCTGGCCTTCTCATTGGGATGCTGACTAAGGCCTCGTCACAGCCTGGTCCCAAATAGACCGCATCTTCCAGCCTTTCACTTCCTTCACCTGCACCGAGC
>CAUZKZ010000611.1:0-3099 GCA_963580345.1 Verrucomicrobiia bacterium
GTAGTCGGTATTGCTGGAAATCGATCCAGTGACCTTCCCGCCGTTCTTCTCGATGAGAGTCTTGAAGTCGTCCCGGCCTTGCGAGAGAGTTCCGGTGATCACGAAGCTCTTGCCCGCCAGGGGGAGTCCCCCGGAGGCGGTCGCCTTGGCCGGCCTGGGCGCGAAGTTGTCGGACTTCGGGTTTATGCCGAGTGCGTCGAGTCGTTGAAGGACGTGTTGGCCCGCCTCCGATTCGAAGAAGGAGCGAAGACTGTGGGACGCCACCGCACCGATGTCGGGAGAGACCTCGATGGGCGCCACCTGGGCCTGCAGATCCGCGATCTGCAACTTCAGGGCGTCGTGGGCCGCTTTGCGTTGCTGCTTATCGGCGTCATCGATGGGAGGGTTTTCTCTGTTCTGCGGAGAGACCTCCCTGCGCTCCTCTTCTAGCTCTGCAATGCGACAGATGGTCTGGAGAAGTTCGCTGCCAGCCACGCCGGGAAGGGACTCGTGGAGCCGCGAGAGTTCCTTGGAGGCCGATTCGCCGATATGAGGAATGCCCATCGCGAAGATCCAGCGGGAGAGCGGCTGCTCGAGGGGGGCCCGTTCGATGGAATCGAGAAGGAGTTGCGCTTTTTTTTCTCCGAAGCGACGGGGCTTGGACGTTTCGCCGGTCTGCAGTTGCGCGGGATCGAGAAGGAGAGCGGCGAGGGCATCGAGTTCAAGTTCGAAGAGGTCGAGGGGGGTGGTGGCCAAGCCGGATTCGACCAGCTTGATCGCGACGGACTCACCGAGGCCCTCCAGGTCGAGGGCCTTGCGTTGGGCAAAGTGCGTGATGCGGGTCACAGCCTGGGCCGGACATTCGAAATTTCCGCACCACCAGGTCACCACGGTGTAGTCTTCCCTCTCGCGTTTCACGGTATTTTCGCGTTTCTCGATGGGAGCGCGGCAGGCCGGGCAGTGGCCGGCGAGGTGGTCGTGCATCGAGAAGGGCTTCGAGTCGGCGGGACGTTTCTCTTTCACCACGTCGAGCACTTCCGGGATGATCTCGCCGGCCTTGTGAACGAGGACGGTATCGCCGATGCGGATGTCGCGTTCGTGAATGAAGGATTCGTTGTGCAGGGTGGCGCGCGAGACGGTGGTGCCGGAAAGCCCGACCGGTTCGAGCTCCGCGACCGGGGTGAGAATCCCGCTGCGCCCGACCTGGATCGTGATGTCCTTCAGGAGGGTGGGTTTCTGCTCGGGGGGATACTTGAAGGCGGCGGACCAGCGGGGGGCACGGGAAGTGGCGCCGAGCTCCGCCCGCGAGGCGAAGGAGCGCACCTTGATGACGGCTCCGTCGGTCTGGTAGGGCAGGCTGTGCCGCCTGGCATCGAGTTCGCGGATGGCGGCGAGAACACCGTCGAGCGTATCGCTGTGCCAGAGGGGCCCGTTGGCGGGAATACGGCAGGCCTGGAGCATGTCGCGGAAGGAGTCCTCGCTTTCGAAGGCGGTGCCTTCGAGGGCCCCGAGCCCATGGGCGATGAATTCGAGGGGCCGCTTCGCGACCTGGCGCGAGTCGAGCTGCTTGAGGGTTCCCGCGGTGGCATTGCGCGGATTGGCAAAGACCGGCAGGCCCGCCTCGTCGCGTTCCTCGTTGAGCTTTGCGAAGGCGGCATTGGGCATGAAGATTTCGCCGCGGACTTCGAGGAGGGGAGGGGCCGAAGCGGGGAGGTTGAGAGGGAGCGAGTGGATGGTGCGAAGGTTGGCGGTGATGTCGTCGCCGGTGGTGCCGTCGCCCCGCGTGGCGCCGTAGTCCAGGCTGCCATGGCGATACACGATACTGGCCGCCACGCCGTCGATCTTGGGCTCGATCGTGACCGGGACCTGTTCCGTCCCGAGATTCTTCTGCAGGCGCTTGTAGAAGTCCGCGACCTCTTTAAAGGCCGAGGGACGTTCTCCAGTGCGCTTTTCAACATCGTCCCGTTCTTTCTCTGAAAGGAGAAAAAGGTCATCGATGGAGAGCATCGGAACGGGATGGCGGACCTGCTGAAAACCTTCCAGGGGGGCGCCGCCCACCCGCCGGGTCGGCGAGTTGGGGTCTTGCAATTCGGGATGGGCCGCTTCCAGTTCCTCCAGTTCGCGGAAAAGCCGGTCGTACTCCGCATCGGAGATCACGGGGGCGGCCTCCACATAGTAGAGCCGGTTGTGGTGCTCCAGGGCGGCGCGGAGTTCGGTGATGCGATCGGCGGCGGACACGGCCGGAAATTAAGCACGATGCGGGCGGGGACAAAATCCGATTCGGATCAGGTCAGGAGGCGGTGCATGCGGCGGAAGACGAGGGCGCCCGCCAGGGCACCGCAGGCGTCGGCCAGCAAGTCTCCGGGATCGTTGCCGGATCGCTCTGGAATCCACGACTGGTGCCACTCGTCGAGAACCCCGATTCCCGCCAGAACGAGGACGACCACCACCAGGATCAGGGCCCAGTTTGGAGCGGGTCCAGATCGCAGAAAAATGGTGGCGGAGAGCAGGCCTGCTCCACCGAAAAAGTATCCGAAGTGGAGGAGCTTATCGAGGCCCAGGATATCCGGACCCTCGAAGGAGGGAGGAGGCCCGTCGGAAAGAAACCACAGGACGACGGCCCAGAGAAGAAAGGCGGCGAGCCAGAACGGACTCCGGAGGCAGAGGGAAGGGACTGGCATGGCGCCGGCGAGACGGGAAAGGACCTCAGAGCTCGCTGCGCCGCAGTTCTTCCTCCAACCGCTCCGCCAGCCATTGCTTCATCATGGACTGGTAGTTGAGGAAGCGGGAGCGGGCGATTCTCTTGATACGCGAGAGCATGCGTGGATCGAAGCGCAGCGTGATTGTGGTGGACTCGCGGCTGTCCGGGACGTGCTCGGAAGCCCTCATGAGGGACGGCGCGAGCTCATTGTCCTTCCAGAACTCGGCTTCCTCTTCTTCGGAGGGAAATTCCGGAATCTCGGTCCAATTGCTGATCGATTTCATGGCGGGCGTGCAGGTTAGGCGAATTCAAAATTCTAAAGAATATTATCTAACAGAAGGGACACGAACTCGTTCACGCTGCGAGTTTATGTTCTAGTTCTGATGGTGAATTATATCGGAGGATCTTGCGCGGCCTCT
>CAUZKZ010000612.1:0-3094 GCA_963580345.1 Verrucomicrobiia bacterium
GGGACGGCCTCGATGACAATTGGGAGCTGGCATTCTTCGACAACCTGAGCCAGGGAGCCTACGATGACTTCGAGGCGGACGGCCGCAACAACCTGCTCGAGTACTCCTCGGGAGGAAACCCCACCACGACGGGTGACCTGGCCGAAACTCGCTTCACGATCGAGAACATCGGCGGCGAGGACTACGCCGTCCTTCACTACACCCGGCCGTTCCTGAATGGTGCCATCGAATACGTCGCCCAGGCCGCCACCGACCTGACATCGTGGACCGGCGGCGAGGGAAAATTCTTCCCCCATGGCGCACCGACCGACTTGCCCAACGGTATGCGCGAACATCACCTCCGCTACCACCTTCCCATTTCGCAGGTGGGAGACCACAATTTCTTCCGCATCCGGATGAGCGTCCGTTACCAGGCTGCCCATTCCCTGGAGATCGAGCCCACCGTGGAGTTCCGCAGCGGGCAGGCCATCATCCGCTGGATTACCGACGCACCAACCGTGACCGTGCTCGACTACGGAACGGACGGCCAGACCCACTCGCGTTACGAGCACTACGAACCCACCACCACGCACGAGGTGATCATCGACGAAGTGGAGCCCGGAGACATCCTCGCCTACACGGTAATCCACATCGTTGGCGGAGCGGAGTCGCGTTCCAACACGTTCACCACGACGAGGGCGTGGGACTACAGCCCACCCGCCATTCCAGCCCACAGCCTCGGAGCAACCCCGGCCCCATGGCCCAGTCACGCCAGCTCCATCCTTGCCCTCCCCGCCACACCGAGCCGCGGCTATTGCCTCGACTATGACTGCGGGAGCGGGGAACTGGCCTACGAACTGGCGGCCCAGAGCGAACTGGTAATCGCCGCAGTCGCAAAAACACAGGCAGACGCCGATGCGGCTCGAGCCTTCCTGCAGGCGCGCGGTGTCTATGGGTCACGTGTCACGGTCTTTCTCGAAGAAGGCTCCATCCCGTTTAATCCCGACACCTTCAACCTGATTGTCTCTGCCGACAATATCGGCGGCGGAGCATCCCTGACAACCCTCCGGCCTGTCCTCGAAAGGCACTTGGTTCCCGCCCGCGGCATTCTGGCCGGCAGGGTCGAGAGCCCCGGCCAGGCTGCCGATTACACCACTCACAGCAAACCGGAACCACCCGGTTACGGATCGTGGACGCACCAGTATGGAAACCCCGACGGTTCCGCCGCGTCTGGCGACACCCTTTCGGGAGCAACCAAAATCAGCGATTTTGGCCTGCAATGGATCGGTCGGCCGGGGCCGGAAATCGTGATCGACCGCGCGGTGCGCACCCAGGCTCCCCTCGCCACCAAGGGCCGCTTCTACTGTCAGGGAATGGGACGCATTCTCTGTCTCGACTCCCACAATGGATCCGTCCTCTGGACCCGCGACGTGAGCGATCTCAATCGCCTCAACCTGATCCGCGACTCGGGCAACATGTGTGCCGACGACGATGGGCTCTGGCTGGCGGTGCGCGGCGAGTGCTGGAAACTGGCCGGCGACCACGGTGAGCGCACCGTTTACAAGGTCAAACCGGGACCCAGTTCCGACTTTGATTACCACTGGGGATACGTCGGCCGGAGCGCTGACCAACTCCTCGGCTCCGCCACCAAATACGATGCAGCCTACAAGAGTTTCTGGGGACAGGAATACTGGTTCGATGCCCAGAGCGGCACGCAGACCCACATGGTGGTGGCCGACAATCTCTTCTCCCTGGACAAGGACACCGGCACCCTGCAATGGCTCTACCAGGAGGGCCTGATCCTGAATTCCACGATCACGGTCGCAGACGGGAAGGTCTTCTTCCTGGAGTGCCGGGATGCCGCCGTGGCCGCCGGTGACACCCGCCGACTCCCGGTGAACTCCTGGAAATCGGACGTCCACCTCGTCTGCCTCGAGCAAGCCACCGGCCAGATCCTCTGGGACAAAACGCCCTCCTTCATCGGCGGCGAGCCCACCGTCTGGCTGCAGTATGGAAATCAGCGCCTGATCCTGACCGGCAGCAACCAGAGCAACGACACCGTCAACATTTACGCCTTCGATCCCGCCAACGGGGACCCCATCTGGAACAAGTCACACGGATGGCGCTCGAGCCACCACGGCGGGAACCACCAGCACCCGGTCATCATGGGTGACCAGTTCTACCTTGAGCCGCACCGCTACAGCCTCACGACCGGACGGATCACTGGAAGCAATATCATGCCGAGCCGTAACGGTTGCTCAACCTTTGTGGGGGCGAGAAGCTCTCTCTTCTACCGCGGCGTCGAAAACAGCGGCCAATACGCCGGCAGCATCGCGATGTGGGACCCAAGATCCAGAAGCACAACTGCCGTCAGCCGGGTGCGCCCCGCCTGCTGGATTTCGTGGACTCCCTCGCAGGGTATGATCCTCGTGCAGGAGAAAGGAGCGGGATGTTCCTGCGGCTCCTGGATGGAAACTTCCTTCGGTCTCGCCCCCCTCGCCCCGTGACCTCCATGACGATTGATCGACCAGCAATGATCCTCGCTATCGCGGCCTGTCTCGGAACCGCGCAGGCGGAGGATTGGCCGACCTGGCGCCACGACAATCATCGATCGGGAACGAGCTCCGAACAACTTGACGCCGCGAACCTCACGCTCTCGTGGGTCTTCCGCGAATCCACTCCGCCCCAACCGGCCTGGCACGGAACCATGCAGCGTGACATCTGGGCAAACGTTGCCAAACCGAAGGAGGCGCGGGCTTACGACAAGGCCTTCAACCTGATCGCAGCGCAAGGCAAGGTCTTCGTCGCCTCTTCCTCCGGAAACGCCTGTGTGGCACTCGACGCCGTGGACGGCAAGGAAACATGGCGTCATAACGTTCAGGGCGCGGTGCGCATTGCCCCGGCCTACGATCAGGGCCGGGTCTACTTCGGCTCCGACGACGGCCAGGCCTACTGCGTGACTTCCGACACCGGAACCAGGGCCTGGAGCTTCCGGGGTTCCAGCGACAAGACCCTCATCCCCGCCGACCACAAGTTCATCTCGCGCTATCCCTGCCGGACCGGAGTCCTCGTGCAGGGCGACAACGCCTATTGCGGATTCGGTCTGCTCCCCTGG
>CAUZKZ010000613.1:0-3085 GCA_963580345.1 Verrucomicrobiia bacterium
GCGCCGCTCCAAATCAACCGAACTCGCCAAGTCTCGCTTCAATTCGCAACCGCAGATTCCAACGCTCTGATCTCCTGAAAAGGGGGTAATTCAACAGTCTCTTATGGTTTCAGTCTAACGAGCGCCATCCCCGTTTCTCAGGGCTTTGGCTGGCGCCAAGGAAATTGCTTTTCCAGCTCTGATTTCCTGGAGCTTCACGGGCCGGGGTAGGTGGGGGTGCAATGGCAGCACTCGCCATGCTCTACCTGATCAAGAGCAATCGCTGGGGACTGCTCGCGACCTACTTGTTGATGATTGCAGGACTAGCTCTCCTGGCGATTTCCACCATTCTTTATCAGGCGGGGTCGCTCCAGGGCGAAACCTGGATGATCCTCTCCGGTCTCGGAGCGTATCTCGCCTACGTTCCCTACGGGAGTGTTCTCTTCGATCGCACCATCGCCTACACCCGCTATGCCGGAACGGCCGTCTTCGCGATCTACCTCGCCGATGCGGTGGGCTACACCGGCTCGGTCGGGATCATGTTTTACAAGGACTTCTTCGCAAGCGAGACGAGCCGGCTCGAATTTTTCCAGGGGTTTGTTTATGTGCTCACGATTGTGGGCACGATCCTGCTGGTTTTCTCGGCACTCTATTTCGTCAAGTCCAGCCAAGAGGGCGGAAAGTCGGGTTAGGACAGGGCTTGCCCTTTGGCGGTTGCTCCACTCATTCCGGGCCGTGGGAGGGAGGATCCCACCGGCAATTCGACGAGAGCCTACAACTTGCCGACCTGAACCGCCGCGCCCATGTTGGCGATGCCGGGACCGAAGTATTGTTTGCCGAGGGGAAGGATCATGGGTTCCTCAAAGGGGCGATGAGTCACCATGGCTGCGAGTTCGTCGAGGCGGTTGATGAGGTCTTGCGGCAAGGCGCCTTTCTCGACTGCCGCCACGCTCGCTTCGAGGTGCTCCACGGTCTTGCAACCGATCGGAACGGTTGAAATGTCCGGATCGGAGATCACAAATCGCAGACACATCTCCGCGGCCGTCATGCCTGCTTCGTCGAGGAGTTTGTAGTAGCCCAGCAACTGTTCCTGCCGGGCAGTCGCGAGCCAGACGGGTTGGGCTCGCACTTCATCCTCTGCGCGTTTGGTCAGGAACCCCTGGCCCATGGTGGAGCCGAGCACGATGCCCATATCATTTTCCAGCGCGGCCGGGATCAGGGTCTGCCTCGCTTCCCGAAAGAGGACGTTGTAGTTGAAGGCCGCGAGGACGACGTCAAAGCGATTGCTGCGCACGAGGGCGGTCATCTCCGTGATCGTCGTTCCGGCGAGGCCGTTGTAGCGGATCTTGCCTGCGGTCTTGAGCTCGTCCATCAGTTGCAGGGCGGGGCCGTCGAGCGGATCATAGCTCGTCCACCAGGGGTACTGCTGGGGTCGGTCCGGTTCATGAACCATGAGGATGTCGATGTGATCGCGTCCCAAGAGGCGCAGGCTCTCGTCAACCGAGGCGCGCAGGGCGTCGATATCCTGGGGGTCAAAGGGCTGTGGCCGACCTCCGAGTTTGGTGGTGATGATGAGCGGGGCCTCCAATCCACTGAGGGCTTGTCCAACCGTCAACTCGCTGTCGGCATAGGCGGGGGCAGTGTCGATCGCATTGACGCCGAGTTCGATGGCCCGCTGCATGATGCGTCGCGTCTCCGCTTCTCCGCCCGCCAGTGATGAGGTGTAGAGTCCCCCGATTGAGAGAACGCTGATCTCGAGGTCCGTGCGCCCCAGTCTTCTTGTTTCCATAATTGTCTTTGGTCGGATTGCTGGTCTTGCCGGACTCCCCCCGTATTTCTCAATTCAGCTCAAGGTCCCGCTTGCACCCGCAGGCGCGCGAACTGTTGCTCGCCTGCGGATTGAGGCAGGGGAGAGCGCCACCTTTCGGTCACCAAGCCGTCGTTGTTCCCACTGGGAGTCTGGCTCACCAGAATTCCTCCCGCCGTCCAGGTGACCAGGTCCGAAGAAAATTCAACGATCCTGCCCACCTCATCAGTGGCCACTTGGTGTTGAAAACTGATCGTCAGGTAGGAATCAGCATGGTCATTCACCATGATGGTCTCGAGGGTCGCGACCGGAAGCAGATCCGAAGAGGAGGCCTTGGGATCGCTTCCAAGGAAGAACTCAAGCAAGGCGTCCAGGCCATCCCGGTCGTCGTCAGACTGAAGGTCGCTCACTCCGTGCAGTTGCATCCAGGCTGCGAGGGAGATCTCATCATCGGCGCCCGGGCTTCCTCCCGTGAAGCGACTCAGGCGCCAGCTTGCGGCATCGTTGTGATCGGGACTCAGGGGTTGGTTGACGTCGATCAGGGTCAGGCTGAAACCGCCTCCATCTGCAGAGGCAGGCCAGGGGAACTTGTCGGAGTATTCGTCAAGGTCGTGAATGGGCAATCCCGCTCCATATGACAGTTTGAGGCGCTCACCGCTATTGCGAAGATTGTCCTCGGGATATTCTCCTGCAATGGGGAACCCCGTGCCATAGCGCCCTTCAAAGGCTGCGATGTTCTTGACGACAAGGGCAAAGGAGTCGGGTTGCAGCGCTTCCACCGCGCTCCCCCCAAAGGCGAAATCGATTCCCTTTGTGAAGCGGACATCGCGGAGATCGAGAGGAATGGCGCCGACGTTTTTGAGTTCGACGAATTCGAACTGATCGCGGTTGGTTGAGATGGCGGTTTCGTTGCCGACCGGTTCGGGGGGATGGTACATGAACTCAGAGATCCGGAGGTCCTGTAGGTGGTCGGCAATATCCGGGACGGTGGTGGAGAATTGCAAGGGGCTCGACCAGTTGCTCCAGCGTCCCGCGGAATCCTTGAAGCGAACCCGGGCTCGATAGGTTCGGTCGACATGAACGGCCAAGGGAGGAAATTGGTAGGCGGTGCTGAAGGTGGTCAGTTCCCCCGACTCGAAAGCCCCCTTGATTTCATAGACGTTGGGCTGAAGAGGATCGTAGTTCGGGACGGTGGGATTGTGCACCTCTCCCACCCGCCATTCCATCGCGGCGAAGGGAGATCCGGATGGGCTGCTGTATTCCGTGCAAGTGAATCTCAGATCGTCGATCGGGAATTCG
>CAUZKZ010000614.1:0-3083 GCA_963580345.1 Verrucomicrobiia bacterium
CGCATTTTCGTTCTGACCAAACCCCCGTGATTCCAAGGGTTGGAGGGCTTCGTTCAGAACAAAAATGCCGTCCTGTTCTGCGGTTCCAGATTATTCTTTAGCAAATTGAATCCGCGGTTGATATAGGCGGGAAGTTTCATGGGTTTACTGAATTGCACGGGCTGGAATTGGGACGGCCAGGTTTGCGGTGGTGCCGTTGCAGGCGATGTCGAAGACGTCGAAGTTGCGTGGATCACGCCGCACGAAGCGGAGAAATGATTCGGTCAGCGGCTCGGATACCAGGAGCGGGACCATCTCTTCATAACGTCCGCCGTGGGAGCGGAGCCCGCCTTCCAGGACGGAGAGGTCGTGGTCGTCCGGCGTTTTGCCCACAACCACGTCGCGGGCCGACAGAACGCAGAGGTCCCCGATGCGGTCGGGAGCGAGTTCGAGCTTTTTCGCGGCCATCTCGCGGTCGTAGACTTCCGTGATGCCGTCCTGTTCCATCAGGAACCGCGCGATGTCGCCGCGGCGGTCGGAGTCATCGAGGTGCACCATGACGAGCGAACCCAGGGCGCCGTGGTGCACGACGTAGGGATCGGTGATGGGACAGATGACCCGAATGCCGGAACCGAATCGCGCCGTGAGGAGGCTTTCAACGTAGATGACGTTGGGGCTTCCGTCGGCCTTGTTCTTGGCGTTCATTCCGTGGTCGGCGGTGGCGGCCACCAGGCAGCCGGCATCGAGCAGGCGGCCGATCCGGGTGTCGAGGGCGCGATAAAACTCGAGGCTCTCCACGTCTTCGGGCGCAAACTTGTGCTGCATGAAGTCGGTGAGGGAAAGGTAGAGGAAATCGGCGCGCCCCTCTTCGACGAGGGCGGCCCCGGCTTCGAGGACGTAGATCGAGGCGTCGCCGGAATAGATCTCGGGCCGCGGCCGCCCGATGAGGTCCTCGGCGTGCTCGACTCCGTGGGTCTCCTGCCGCGCTTCATCGACCTTCTCCGAGGAAAAGACGATCCCGCCGCGCTCCACGATACCGTCGCCGAGGACGGTGCGGAGTTTTTCCTTGGCGGTGATAAAGGCAACCAGGCGTCCGGCGTCCGCGGCGGCGGTCAGGAGGGTGCCGCAGCGGCGAAATTCCGGGGAATTCATCATGACCTCCTCGCCGGTCTCGGGATTGAGGAAAAAATTTCCGCAGATGCCGGTCCGGCAGGGAGGAACCCCCGTGACGATGGCAGTGTTGTTGACGTTGGTGAAGGAGGGGAGGGCGCCACGGACCATGCCGCGATACCCGTGCGCCGCCATCGCGGCGGTTCGGGGCATAGCGCCTTTCGCGATCGAGACCGAGAGATACTCGTCGGCGCAGCCGTCGATACAGATGACGGCGAGCGGTTGCTCCGGCGGCGAGTAGGAGCGGCCGTTGCAGGCAAATTCCCGGGAGGTCATGGTGCGCTGGGGGTGTCGGCGGGCCGTGGAGAGGGAGAATTGCGGGACGGAACTATTACGCAAGGCAATAGTCCAGGAACGCCCACGTTGCGGATTCCACTGCCGAATCCCCCGGGGTGCCTCCCGCCGCGGAAGGGGCGGCGCGACGCCGAAATCGAGTCCGGGGGCCGCGAGAGTCGCAGAGCCTGTCGCCGGCGGACAAGATGTCGAATGTGCCGTCAAACGTATTGGCGTCCGCCGGAAGTCTTCCTTGAGTTCGCAGGTGCCATCCGCCACCGCATCGCGCGCACCGACCGGCAGGATCCAACCGTGGAGAACGGTGCGGATCGGGATGCAGTAGCCGCCTTGCCACCGCTCTTCGATGGTGAGGTCGGTGAGGGAAGTGAAGCGGGCGAGATAGCGCAGGATGGCCTCGTCGACGGCGGCCCGGTTGAAGGGGCTCACCACTTCGGATTCCTCGTGGGAATCGCCGATCGTGCGCCGGCCGTCTTCGTGCTGGCTCACCATGACATGAATGCCCGGGCGGAGGTAGTCCGGCATCTCGCGCTCCATGCGTTCCCGCAGGCTCGAAAGGAACGGTAGTGCAGGAGGGTGTTCCACTCGTCGTCGGCGTTGGCGACATGGAGCGATCCGCAGGGGTCGGACCACAGCTTGGCGACGGTGACGGCCTCGTCCCAGAGTTCGCGGCTGCGCAGGGCGAGGGCCCGGTTCCCGGCCGCCTGACCGATCGGCCAGACCATCCCGATATTGCGCACCGAGGCGGAGCGGGCCGCGGGGTCGCGCTCGAAGACGCGAACGGTCCAGCCCGCCCGCGCGGCGTGCCAGGCGTGGGCCAGTCCGGCGATCCCTGCGGGAAGGGCGGCAAGGACGCCAAGGACGATGTTTTGGCGGGCTTCCCAATCAGGCGGTGCGGCGGAATCCGAACTCGGTGGCGAACCAGCGGGCGTAGGCTTCGTTCTCCTTCGGGTGGCCGAGGTTGGCGCGATCGACGTGGTGGCCGATTTCGTGAATGAGGACGTCCTGGAGGTAGAGCTTCTTGAGCGCGCGCCGGTCGAAGCGCACGACGGTGCCGTCCGTTTCGGTGGTGATTTCAGCGCCGACGCGGGCGTAGTCCAGCAGGTCGCTCGGCTTGGGCGAATGGCGGTAAACGGAGCAGAGCATTTGGAGCGGGAAGGGGTGGAGGAAGATGCAGTCAGCCCAGTAAAACCCGTAGCTGAAGAGATCACCGCAGACGACTTTCAGCTGTGTGCGCGTGCCGGCCAGCAGAAAGACGGCCTGGAGGTCGCGCTGAAACGCGGCGGGGACGCGGGCGAGGGTGGCGCGAACCTCTTCGCGGGTGACGGGCATGAGAAATTCCTCGCGGCATGGATACTCGATGATGCGGGGGGAGCAGGACCTCTCGGGGAAGCGGTCGCAGTGTTCGGAGTAGGCGTGCTCGGCCTCGAGCCAGTAGGGATCGTAGGCGGTCCAGGGGGATCCCTTGTTCCCGCGCCGGCGGACTCTGTGGTGATGAAATTGGCGACGATGATTCATATAATCGATACCCAGCGCTGCCCGCGGGAGGGAAAGGAATTGCCTGGTCCGGGGACGCCTGGCGGCCCGGGTGCGGCAATTGGGGGGGGGTGGGAACCGAGGTGGTTCCCGGGTGCGGGATTGCA
>CAUZKZ010000615.1:0-3080 GCA_963580345.1 Verrucomicrobiia bacterium
CGGCATTTTTGTTCTGAACGAAGCCCTCCAACCCTTGGAATCACGGGGGTTTGGTCAGAACGAAAATGCGTAAAACGTTGATTTACAGCCATGGGGCGATATTCGATAACAAATTGAATCCGCCAATCATTCATTTGGCAGATGAACTCGGAAGATGGGAGCAAAGAGACGATCGGCTCGCTGATTGGCTGCCACGGTGGGGAACAGTTCGATCTGCACCGGCAGCACCTCAATCCCCAGCTCGTCAAGGTTCTCCGCACGATTGGATACGATCGAAACTACCGGCGCGCCGCGGGCGCCTACCTGTACGACGATCAGGACCGGCGCACTCTCGACCTGGTGAGCGGGTGGGGCGCCCTGTCGCTCGGACGGAATCATCCCGCCATCAACACCGCCCTCCGCGAGGTTCTCGATCTGGACCTGCCCAACCTCGGGCAGATGGACGTGTCGCTCTTGAGTGGCTTGCTCGCCAGGGAACTTCTGGCGACGGTCCCCGGCGACGCCTTGAAGAGGGTCTTCTTTACGAATTCCGGAACGGAGGCCGTCGAAGGGGCCGTGAAATTCGCCCGTTGCGCAACAGGCCGGTCGGCCGTCGTCTGCTGCGAGCACGCCTTCCACGGACTCACCCTGGGCTCGCTTTCGCTGATCGGCGATCCCCACTTTCGCGACGGCTTTGGCGCTCTCCTCCCCGACGCGCGTTCGATTCCGTTCAACGATGTGGAAGCCCTGGAGCGCGCCCTGCAGGGACGGGACGTGGCGGCCTTCATCGTCGAGCCCATCCAGGGGAAGGGAGTCTACCTCCCGGACGATCACTATCTCCCGGAGGCCGCGCGGCTCTGTGCCGAGCACGGAACGCTGCTGATCGCGGACGAAGTCCAGACCGGGTTGGGACGCACGGGCAGGATGTGGGCCGTGGAGCACTGGAGCGTCGAGCCGGATCTCATCGTGTGCGCCAAGACGCTGGGCGGAGGACAGGTGCCGGTCGGGGCGATCCTGTGCCGCGAGTCCATCCACCGAGCCGTCTTCAGCGACATGAGCCGTGCCGTGGTGCACAGCTCGACGTTCGGGCAGAACAACCTCGCCATGGCGGCGGGCCTGGCCACGCTGAAGGTTCTGCGCGAGGAGAAGCTGGTCGAGCATGCCGCCCGGATGGGAAGCGCGCTCCTCGAGGAACTCGGCCGCTTCGTCGGCCGCCATGAGTTCGTCCACGACGTGAGGGGCAAGGGCCTCATGATCGGAATCGAATTCGGAAAGCCCGAAAGCTTGAAGCTGAAGGCGGCCTGGAAACTGCTCGGGATGGCCGATGAATCGCTCTTCAGCCAGATGGTGTTGATCCCCCTCCTGAAGGAACACAATATTCTCGCCCAGGTGGCGGGTCACGGCATCAACGTCATCAAGCTTCTTCCGCCCTTCGTGATATCCGACGAGGACAAGAACTGGATCGTGTCCGCCTTCGACAAGGTGATTGGCGACTGCCACCACGTGGCAGGTTCCGTCTGGAAGCTGGGCAAGAATCTCGTCGGTCACGCCGTGGCAGCCCGTTAGAAGCTGTTAGAACCTTTCCGAGACTTTCGCCTGCCCTTGCCCAAGCTTCAGTCAAACCGAATTCATGCCGCGCTGGGGTGGTGGGTGCGCCTTGTGACGGCCCGGCCGGCCTGGGTGGTGGTCGTTACCATGGCGATAACAGTCTTCCTCGGAAAGATCGCCTTCACACAGCTGGGCATCGACACCTCGACGGAGGGAATGGTGTCGCTCACGGAAGCCTATGAAGACAGCGAGCGCCGCTACGATGCCGCCTTCCCGCCGGAGAGCCCCGAGCTCCTGGCGGTCATCGACGCCCCGACTCCGGAGGGCGCCCGCCTCGCGGCGGAGCGCCTGGTCGCCACCCTGAAATCCGATCCCGCGCTCTTCGCGCGCGTCGAGTGGGCCGCGGGAGGCTCCTTTGCTCAGCAGCATGGGCTCTTTTACCTCGATTTGCCGGAACTCGAAGAGCTGACGGGCAAACTGGCGGGATCCCGGGCGATCCTGGCTCGCCTGTCGGACCAGGCCGACCTCCCGGCGCTCTGCGAAGTCGTGGGCCTTTCGGCCGGTGCCGATCCCGCCGCGCGGCCTCTCGAACTCGACGCGGTCTTCGAGCGGTTCACGCGGACCTTCCGGGCCGCCCACACCGGCCGCTTCGATCCGGTCTCGTGGACCGAGCTGCTGTCCGGCCGCGAGTCCGGCGCGGAGGGCCGGAGACAGTTCGTGCTTCTCTATCCTCACCTTCCGAGCGACCAGTGGCTGGGGGCGGAACCTGCGATGCGGGCCGTTCGCCAGGCCGCCGAAGACATCGGGCGGTCGGAATGGTTGGAAGCCCGGGTGAAACTCACCGGGGAAGTCGCGCTCGAATACGAGGAACGCCGCACCCTCGAGCGCGACGGTATCTGGATTGCGGCCCTGTCGTTGGGGATGGTGGCGATCGTCCTCGGCTTCGGGGTGCGCTCCTTCCGACTGATCGGGGCCTCCCTCATCACTCTCCTGGTCGGGCTGGTCTGGACGGCTGCCTTCGCGGCGGTCGTGGTCGGGGATCTCAACATGATCTCGGTCGCATTTGCCGCGCTCTATATCGGTCTCGGCATCGACTATGCCATTCACCTTTGCCTTCGAATCCGTGAAGTCGAGGACGTGGACGGTGATCCCGACCACGCCATCGAAAAGGCCACGGTCGGACTGGGACCGACCCTGCTGGTCTGCACCCTTTCGACCTCGATCGGTTTCTTCGCGTTTATCCCGACCGCCTACCGCGGCCTCTCGCAACTGGGATTGATCGCCGGGACGGGGATGGTCGTGAGCTTTGTGGTGAGCATGACCCTGATCCCGGCTCTCCTGCGCCTCCTGCCGCGCCTCCGAACCACCAGGAGCCGGTCCGTTTTCTCCCCGCCGTGGCTTCTCACCCTCTCGGCCGCCCCCCAACGCTTCAGCTGGTTTTTTCGGGGCCTCACGGTCGTGATCGCTTTGGGCGCCCTGACGGTGCTACCGGCCGCCCACTTCGATTTCAATCCGCTCAAACTGCGCGATCCCAAGAGCGAATCCATCACGAC
>CAUZKZ010000616.1:0-3071 GCA_963580345.1 Verrucomicrobiia bacterium
CCGCGCTCGAGAGGGTGCAGATGGCCATCGTGGCGGCACTCCTGCTCTGTGCCGGGATCTCACTGGCACTTTACGACCCCGCATGGCTGGAAATGCTCAAGGGCGGGTTCGTGCCGCAGCCATACCACTATCCGGATTGGTTGGGCGCGGAATACCCGGAAATCGCGGAACAGCCGGTCTGGGTCGAGACCACCCGGTACGTCGGAGTGATCGGGGGTGCGAGCTTCGATTACCTGGCTTACACATCCTGGATGAGGAACAAGGGATGGGGCGAGGCGGGCTCGGGACCGGTCACTCCCGAGAAGCTCGAAGAGATCGCGGCCGACCCGGCGCATCCGGCCCGCCGCTGGGTGCGCGCCCCATTGGTCGACTGCTCGATCAGTTTTCTGATCGTGGTCGTATTCAGCGCGGTATTCATCGCGTCGGGAGCGCTCATTCTCGGTCCGAATCAGAAGATTCCAGACGAGAAAAATCTCCTCAATCTCCAGTCCGAGCTGGTCACGAATCTGCATCCATGGTTGCTTCCGCTCTATGTTGCCGGTGCTTTTTTGACCATGCTGGGGACCCTTTACGGCACGCTGGAGGTGGCGAAGGCCATCGTCGCGGAACTGGTGCGTTCCGTGAACCGCGAGATTGCCGAACAGCGCTCGCGTCAAATCGGCCTGATCACGGTCGGCTGGTGTGCGACTTGGGCCTATGCCGTCCTCGTGTGGCTGTTTTTCTATCAATCCAGCGGCGGTGATGAGAAGCCGCGTTTGCTGCTGGCTATATTGACGCCGGCGAATCTTTTTACGGGAGTGCTGGGCTGCGGGTTGGTTTGCGCACTGAATTGGTGGATGGACCGTCGCTTTCTGCCCCGCGGATTGCGCATGCCCTGGTGGCTCTTCCTGCTCAATATCGTATCAGCTCTGGTCTTTCTTGTTCTCGGATTGAAGGGATACTGGGATGACAAGAGCCGGTGGTGGGCTATTGGAGGACTCGCCGCCATGCTGTGCTTTGGAGTGCTCGCCGCGGCAATCGCCGGCCGGTGGATTTCTATTCAGAACCGCGACTCGACAGATTCGACACCATGATCGCTCATATTCACAAATTCCGTGACAAGCTCGACAGCGGACAGCTCTGTCTTGGCACGGGGATTTCGTTCACGGACCCGGCGGTGACGGAAAGTCTCTGTGCAAGCGTGGATTTCTTCTGGATCGACCTCGAGCACTCGCCGATTGGCCTGGAATCTCTGATGGCGCATTTAATTGCGGCGCGGGCCGGTGGAACTCCGGCGTTGGTGCGGGTCCCGAGCAACGAGATCGCCTGGGTCAAGCGCGTCCTCGATATCGGAGCGGAAGGGGTGATCCTGCCGCGCGCGAAGAGTGCGGAGGAAGTCCGGAATTTCGTATCGGCATGCCGCTATCCGCCGATGGGAACGCGCAGCTACGGGCCGCGGCGGCCATCGAATTACGGCAGGAACAGCGGGACTGAATACAGAGAGGACGCGAACCGGAATCTGTTCGTCACGTCACAGATCGAGACGGCGTCCGCGCTCGAGGAAGTGGAAGAGATCGCAAGGATCGAAGGCCTGGATTCCTTGGCCATCGGCCCGTACGATCTCTCGGGCGAGATGGGTATCATGGGCGAAGTGCGCCACCCGAGAGTGACAGGGGCAATTGAGCGAATCGCACGCGTCGCAAGGGAGGCGGGGCGCTACGTCGGTATCGGCATGGGGGGCGACGTGGATTATGCCACGACGGCCGCCGAACTGGGAGTGCAGTGGATCCAATGCGGTTCGGACTCCGAATACTCACGCCGGTTTGCCGAGAACCTTTTTGCAAGGGTCCGTGAGCGCGTTTCTTGACGAGAGCAACCAAATCGGATCTTGTGCCCGGCATCATGCCTACCGTCCTCATCACGCCGGAACCGTTAATCGGGGCGCCCGGCCCCCACATCACGCTGCTCGAAGAAGCGGGTTTCGGGATTGCGTTTCCCGAAGACACAACCTTCACCCGCGGCCTGGTCAGTGAGCAAGAAACGATCGATGTCTTGCGCGGGCATTCCGCGGTGATTGCCGGGGGAGAGTTTTTTACCCCGAAAGTGCTCGCCGAACTCAATGATCTCCGTGTTATCGCGCGAGCGGGTGTCGGTTACGACCGCGTCGACGTCGCGGCTGCGACCGAGCGAGGAATTGCCGTGACGATTACTCCGACCGCGAACCACGAGTCAGTCGCCGAACAAACGTTCGCGCTCCTTTTTGCCGTCGCGAAATCGGTGGTGCTGCACGACAAAGCGGCCCGGGCCGGGCGGTGGCCAAAACAATTGACGGAGCCGGTTCGAGGCAAAACGCTTGGTATTCTCGGTCTGGGACGTATCGGTCGCAGCGTCGCCGTGCGCGCACTTGCCATGCGCATGGAGGTCATCGCCACCGAGCCGTTTCCCGATGAAGCATTCCTGCGCCGGTGCGAAAACATCGAACTCGTCGATTTCGATACCCTGCTGGCACGCAGCGACTATCTGACCATTCACTGCCCTCTGAATGAGAAGACCGCTGGATTGATGAACCGGGATTCGTTCGCCAGAATGAAACCCGGCAGCGTGCTGATCAACACCGCGCGAGGGAAGTTGGTGGCCGAAGCCGATCTCATGGACGCCTTGACCAATGGCCCGCTGTCCGGAGCCGGATTGGACGTGTTCGAGGATGAACCGGTTTCACCGGACAACCCGCTTCTCCGAATGGATCGCATCGTAATCAGTCCGCACCTGGCCGGGATCGACAAGCGCGCCCAGGCGGACATGGCGATCGAAGCGGCAAATTGCATCATCAGGCTGCATCGCGGCGAGTGGCCCCGTGAAGCCGTTGTGAACGAGGAATTGCGCCAGGGGTGGAAATGGTGACTCCATGGGACGAGTTGCACCCCCACCTACCCCGGCTCAGATCGGGCTGGAAAAACAGGGCTGAAAAAGCAATTTCCTTGGCGCCAGCCAAAGCCCTGAGAAACGGGGATGGCGCTCGTTAGACTGAAACCATAAACCGAAAGGAGAACGTAGAAATAACGAGTGACTGAAAGTTTCTATTGAGACCTGGC
>CAUZKZ010000617.1:0-3056 GCA_963580345.1 Verrucomicrobiia bacterium
CCGCTCCCGGGTTACGCCCCCGGCGGTGAGCGGCGGCACGAGCATGAGGATCAGGCCGATCTGAAATCCGACAGAGGTGGCCTTGATCACCTCGGGGGAGAACCCGGTGAACTGGCCCAGCATCAGGACCATCAGGATAATCGAGACGGCGAGACAGATATAGGCGCCCCGAAAAATCCAGATTCCGCCGCCGAAGGCCCGGCTGCGCAGTTCGCGGGCATAGACCGGGTTCATCCAGTTGGCGAGGAACTTTTTTCGGCGGTTGGGGTCGATCAGGTAAAAGGGAAACCGGAGACGGCGGCGGAACAATTCGTTTTTGTCGTCGATGAGTTCGGTCTGCTTGCGCACCGGCGGGCCTTTTTCGGCGTAGGCGTCCCACAGGATTACGGACAGGAGGATCAGCGAGCCGGCCCCGGCGAAATAGAGGTAGAGGACCCAGGCGGGGGTGACGGCAACGCCCAAGGCCGGATCAAACCCGGGGATAAGAATCGAGGAGACCGCAGAGAGGGGACTTAGGGCGCGCAACGCGTGGACGTACGGCACCCAGAACTGGCTTTTTCCCAGCAGGATGTAGGGAATCCAGGGCCCCACTCCCACCAACAGGACGAGCAGGTAGGTTCGGAGGAGAGCGGAATACGAACTCTTGGCCCGCGCACTCACCCAGAGGCCGAACAAGCCAAAGAAGAGACTCGTGATCGTGCAGACCAGGTAGATTCGTGTGGTTTCTTCGGGGGAGACCGCCCCCAGAAAGAACCCCGAGGCAAATACGGGAAATGAAAGCACCACAAAGATCATCAGCATGAAGAAAACAGCCAGGAGTTTTCCCACTACGATCTCCCAAGGACGGAGGCGGGAGGCATACAGGAGGTCGTAGGAATTGTTTTCACGCTCGCTGACAATGGCCGTGGCACTCACGGCAGGCGCATAGGTCAGGACCAGTGCGATCAACGTGACCACGAAGACGAGCACCATGGAACGGGTCGACTGGGCGGCGATGGAGAAAACGGCTTGGTCCGGCCACATCCAGAACACCACGGCGATAAGGGCAAGCAGGTAGCCGAGGGCGACGAGGCGGGTGCGCCGCGCCCGCAGTGCGACCATTAATTCCCGTTTGACCAGGGCGCTAAGCATCTTCGACCATTTCCCGGCTGCCCGCTTTCGCGGTTTCGGTCACCCTCATATAGACCTGTTCAAGATCGATGGCTGCTTCGCTGCACCAGAGAACTTTATGATTCCTTTCCACCAGGAATTTTACCGCCCCGCTGATCACATCGTCACTGCCTTCGCACGTCGCCGGGATCAGATTGCCCATGACTTCGCCGACCTGGAGTTGTTCTTTCGAGTAGCCCTTGAGATCCGCCCCTGCTTTCCCCGCGTCACCGTCGATCTCGATATGCACTACACGGCGTTGCTGTACTTTCTGCATCACCTCTTTCACCGTGCCGTACTGCAGGAGGACTCCCCGTTCGATGATCCCGATGCTATCGCACACGGTGGCCAGTTCGGGCAGGATGTGGCTGGACACGATCAAAGTCTTGCCGGCATCACGCATCGTCTTGAGCAATTCACGGAACTCGATCCGGGCCCGGGGGTCGAGACCGTTGGTTGGCTCGTCCAGCAGCAGGACGTCGGGACGATGCAACAGTGTTTTGGCCAAGCCGACCCGCTGCCGCATGCCGTGGGACAGGCTCTCGATGAAATAATCGCGCATGGCGTCGGTGCCGGTCAGGGTGAGCACCTCGTCGACCCTCGGAATGCGCTCTTTGCGGGGGATGCGATAGGCGGCCCCGAAGAAGTCCAAATATTCCCATACACGCATGCCCTGGTAGACGCCGAACGTGTCCGGGAGGAATCCCACGACGTCGCGGGCCTGCCGGGGGTGTTTTACGACATCGACGCCCGCGACAGTGGCCTGGCCCTCGCTGGGGCGGAGGAGGCCTGCAATAATGCGGATGGTGGTGGTTTTTCCGGCGCCGTTGGGTCCGATGTACCCGAAGATCTGACCCTTTCCAATCTCCAGATTGAGATCATTCAGCGCGAGGATGTTTCGAAATCGCTTCGTAAGCCCCTTGATCTTGATCATAAAGGTGTTCCTTCCAACTCCAGGTCGATGTTATCGAGGACCCACAATCGTTTATTGGCAGCGATGATGGTTCCGGTCAGTTCCGATCCGGGCCGCTTCCGGAGGAAGACCACGGCAGTAACCTGGCGGCTCTTCGGATCGAAGTACGTTTCGGGATCCTCAACTTCGTGAACCGAAACCGCTCCCAGGTGGGTCCAGCCCGCAGTATCCATCTCCATCCCGGGTTCTTCCGGCAGCGCATTCACGCGGGCGGCGGGCACGAGGTAGACGTCGTAGTCAAAGCGTTCACTGCTCATCCCACAGAACAGCCGAAGTCCTTGAGTTTGTACTGAGGGAGCATCTTCAGGGAGACGCCAATGACAGATCAGCGCGGAGTCGGCGTGTCCCACGATAGAGCCGTCGAGTCCCACGCGAATTGCCCCGGAGCGTTTGACCACGTGCCGGGGCAGGGTGCCCTGGGGAAAGAGCACCCGGTCGGTGCCATACGAGGTCCGCCCGATGATACGGCAGAGCCCCATGCTGCGCCGGCTGCCGAAGGCCTCCGAGGGAAGAGGAAAGCGCGGCGAATCCGACCAATAGTAAAAGGCCGGATCGTGGTGCGAAGCGGCATCGATGAGCCGCACCAGGGAAGGACGGGAGAGCAACACTCCTTCAGTTCCAGATTTCGGCATGAACAGCTCGCGCAACTGGTCGCGCATTTCGTCTCGTGTCCGGCGAATGGTGCGTTTGGAATAGGACGAATCCCGTTGCGCCTTGTCGGGACGCACGGTCAACGTCGTCGCGTCTTCACCGGCCTCCAGGTCGCCGAGGGGAACCACCAACCGTTCCAACCGTATGAAAGCCTCTTCCATGGCACCTCCGCCGGTAGATTTCAGATCGACATGCAGTCCATCCGCGCCAAAATGAAAGTGCGCTTGCGGGACGTGCGCTTCGGGGTCGGGTCCTTCCCAGTACAGGTATCGCACATCGTTTG
>CAUZKZ010000618.1:0-3050 GCA_963580345.1 Verrucomicrobiia bacterium
TTTGGCACGCTGACTGGCGGTCAACTCGATCACTTGGGCCACTCTCATACTACAAGTATAGTAGTTTCAGATTAAAGGTCAATCTGTAAGGCGGACTACACTAGTTTCTGCGCGATGAGATAATCTTGCTCGTCTTTATCGAGCAGTCGGCGCGAGTAGAATCCGCCGATCGTCCAGTAGCTGTGATTCGGGGATCTGTAGGTAGGAAGGGCGCTAGGATCCACGGGAGCCGCGACTGCGGCTTGTGCCCATGGATCGGGGTGCAAACTATTCATAGCGTGGATTCAAGGTTTCGATGTATTCGGGCTTTAGCATACGGGAAAAAGCCTCCTTCTCAAATCGATGCATCTGTTCGGCATTATTAATAATCCACTGATGAGAACTCTGCAAGTCAGTACTACAGGAGACATCGATGTCGACCAGTGATCCGGACAGTCGACCATCCTTTTGAGTCAGAAAGGCCGGTCGAGCAACTTGAGTAAGAGATTGCATTGAGTCACGTGTACGTCGGAATCGGATATAAAGTTCCTCAGCGGATTGCAGATCTCCGTCCTGGAGTTTGACGGTCAGCAATGTCACTGGGAATACATCTTTGTCCTTAAAGAAATTTGCGTACCGCAAGCCTAAGTGCTCAACGTCGTCAACGATGTTTGAGTCAAGTAGGTCCTTCGTGATAGAAGCGATTGCGGATCGGAACTCAGCCTATCCCGGATAGTCGAAAGGTTTGGTTTCCAATGCAATCGACCGTGGGCCTACGTTTAGCCGAAACCGGCTTGATTGTTCAAAGTAGAAGCGAATCGGATTGTAGACCAACTCGGGGTTCAATTCGCGAAGTTCGCGAGGAATCTGTCCGGCTGGCAGTTCCCCGCCCGGCCGGTACCTTTCGCGCACGTGAGAGAAGATAAGCCCCGGAACATCGTCACCAAATTCGCTCGAGAACCGAATTTCAAAGTGAGCTTGGTGGATCGGACATGGATCAATTAAAACCGGGATCTTCATTGGCCGATTACCTCTCGCCGATGGGCGGAACGGGGCTGAGTTGGGCGGGGCCGACGTACTTGGTGAGGGGACGATAGAGACGGTTGTCCTCGAGTTGCTCGAGGACCTGGGCGGTCCAGCCGCTGGTTCGCGCGATGGCGAAGATGGGAGTGAAGAGGTCGGTGGGGAGTCCGAGCGAGTAGTAGACGGTGGCGGAGTAGAAATCGACGTTGGCGTTGAGGCCCTTCTTTTCCTCCATGAGCTGCGCGATGCGTTCCGACATCTCGATCCACTTCGGTTCGCCGAGTTCCTCGGTGAGCTTGCGTGCCATCTTCTTGAGGTGTGGGGCGCGGGGATCGAGCACCTTGTAGATGCGGTGGCCGATTCCCATGATCTTGCGTTTGTTGGCGAGAGCTTCTTCGATGTAGCTGTCGACCTTCTGGGGGGACCCGATCTCGTTGAGCATCTTGATGACGCCCTCGTTGGCGCCGCCGTGCAGCGGGCCCTTGAGGGTTCCGATCGCGGAGGTGATGGCGGAGTAGAAATCGGAGAGGGTGGCGATGGTGACCCGGGCCGAAAAGGTGGAGGCATTCATGCCGTGGTCGGCATGGAGGGTGTAGGCGATATCGAGGGTCTTGGTGGCCTGTGCGCCGGGTTCCTCCCCGGTGGAGAGGTAGAGGAAGTGGGCGGCCTCGGAGAGGTCCTCGCGCACGGGCGGGAGGGCGAGGCCCTGGCGGGCGCGGTGGTAGTAGGCCACAATCGTTCCGACCTGGGCGCAGAGCGAGAGAGCGACCTGGCGATTCGCCTCCTGGTCGGGTTCGCCGATCTTGGCGCGCTTGTCAAAGAGCCCCAGCATGGAGACCCCGGTGCGAAGCACGTCCATGGGGTTGGCATCCCTGGGAGCGGCCTGCAGGAAATCGATGACGCCCTGGGGAATGGCGCGCTGGCTGGCGAGTTCCCGCTTGAAGGAATCGAGTTCTCTCTGGTTGGGGAGGTGCCCGCGGTGCAGGAGGTAAACGACTTCCTCGTAGCAGCAATTCTCGACGAGGTCGTCGATGTTGTACCCAAGGTAGGAGAGGCGGCCGTCGAGACCTTCGACGTTGGAGAGTTTGGATTCGTTGGCGATAACCCCTTCGAGCCCTTTGGCGTAATCGGACATATGATAGCGTGTTGGTGTGGCGTGCGGCGCGCGCCCCGCGAAAAAAGCGGGTCAAAGTGTGCCGTGCAAGGTGGAATGTCGGCAAGAATTCAAAAGCGACGGATTCTTCATTGGTTGCATGAATGAGGGCGATAGGCTGGTGAGGTGTCAGGCGGGTTCCGGTTGGCGATTGAATCGAGCGCGGCGCGGGCCTCGGTAGCGCTGGGGAAGGGCTGCGAGGTGGTGGCAGCGATGGAAGTGGAGGGGGGCGGGAGGCAGTCGGAGGTCTTGCTGGAGCCTCTTCGAGAGGTTCTGGCACATGGAGTTGGGGCGGAAATGGAGCTGGTGATGGTGGGGACTGGGCCCGGGAGCTACAACGGGGCCCGGGTCGGCATCGCGGCGGGACAGGGAGTGGCGATCGTCCGGCGGTGTCCGGCGGTGGGGGTGTGCTCGCTGGAAGCCCTCGCACCGGTACGGACCGGCGATTGGTGTGTGGCGCTGGGAGATGCGCGACGAGGAAGCTTTTTCACCTTGGAACTCCGTGGTGGGAAAATGTCAGGACTTCCGGAGTTGATGCCCCACGCGCAATTTGCGGCGGCGGTTGAGCGGGCGCTGACCGGAGGGGCGAGGCTCGTGGCGCTCGAAGACCCGGGCCGGTTGAAGCTGGGGGAGGAACTGTCGCGGAAGGTCGAGCACGCCGCCCCATCGGCCGCCCTGCTGCTGGAGGCCTGGGCGGCCAAGAGCGAAGGGGAGCGGGAAGCGCTGTGCCGGGTTCCACCGGAGCCGTTCTACCTGCGGTCCCCGTACATTAGGGCTTCCTGAAAAAGTCGGCGCGTGAGAACCGCGTCTCGTGGAAGCCTTCGAGTTTTAGAGCTGGGACTGGGACTGGGACGGCTGCGGGCTCAGGCTGCGAGCGAGGGGCGCTTATGCGGTG
>CAUZKZ010000619.1:0-3045 GCA_963580345.1 Verrucomicrobiia bacterium
CTTCGGAGACTACAATCCCGATCTCCGGCACGTCCAAATTGACAAGAGATCCCGTAAATCCTTGCTCCAAATTGCTACGGAATGCTTAACTTGACGCGAATGGGCACCGGGCAGGGGATCGGGCTCGCGGCGGCGACGCGTTACCTCGAACCGCTACCGGCCGAGGGCTTCTACCGGGTGTTGCAGGAGTTCTATTGCTGTGAGAAGCAGTGCCGACTGTTCTACTCCGAGATGCTGGTGCAGCTCGGCTTCGACGACACCGCGACGCCGATTCTGTTCGTCCCAGAGTGGATCGACGGCGAGCTCAGGATCCCGGCCGAGGGCACCGGGATCGTCCGGGAGCGGATCGCCATGATCGCACCGTTGCGCGTCGCGGTGCCGGACGCCCCAGAAAGCTGAGGCACGGCCAGCTGGGACACGGCCAGATTGCTAAGAAATCGCTTTTCGAGGCCCGGGTTTCCTGGAGGGCCAGAGGCCGGGGTAGGTGGGGGTGCAAGCCTTCTCCACGTTATCCCGGTGAAAATACTGAGGCGTGGTCTTGATCAAGGCCGCCCTGATTTCGTCCACCTCAAGATTCCGAAAATCGATCACATACGCTCCCGCGAATCTGCGGAGAACCTGCACCTGCTCGGCAATGGCCTCGTCCATCTCTCGCTGGTGCTGCTTCTCCTCCCCTCGCCGCCTCTCTGCGCTCAAGGCCCGCGCTTCCTCCCGTCCGAGCTTGAGCACCTCGTTGTGCGTGACCCGCAGCGCGTAGATCGTGCGCTCGCAGATTCCCGTCTTTCGCTCGACCGCGGTCTCGCTCACGCCTTCCATCCGCTTCGTGATCATCGTGGTGACTCATTTCCCGGGACTGGACTACGGCACCTGAGTACGGAGCGAGGCCGGATAGCCCGGGAGCGTGATGGCCACTTCCCGTTTGAGCGTGCCCTCGGCCACTTTGAATACAGTCAACTGACTGTCGGCGAGGTCCCCCACGTAGAGGTACTTCCCATCTTTGCTGAACCCCACGCCCTCGGGAAATCGGCCGGTCTTCACGGTATCGATCAGCGTCACCTTCTTCCCTGCGATCCGGAGCAGCGCGATGGCCCCCTTCTCATTGTAAAACCACGTGTTGGCGAAGGGAGGGGCGCTCCCTTGCAGAAGGGGAACGGCCGCCAGTTTGCCGTCCGGGCTGATGGCCAGGCCCTCCGGTCCGTCACCCACCGTCACGTGGTCGATGGCGCGAGGCGGATTCGCTTCGAGATCGATCACGGTGACGGTATCGGCGTGACCGTCCGGAAAGCCGTTGTTCCCGTTGTTGGCCACCAGCGCGATCTTTCCGTTGGGCGTGATCTGCACGTTGTAGGGCCAACGCCCCACCGCGACATCGTTCTTGATGTCGTATTTCAGATTGTTGCCATCGATGTCGATGATGGCCACCGCATGCTCCGCAAACTTGGTGACCAGGGCGCGCTTGCCGTCGGGCATAACCGCCACTGCTGCAGCTTCCCCTTCGATTTCAATCGTGTGTGTGATCTCGGCCTTCTCTTCCAGGCGGAGCAGGGAAACCGATTTGCCCTTGCGATTGGCCACCACCACGGTTTTGCCATCCGCAGATATTCCCATTCCTGAGGGTTGAGCGTCGGCGTTGATGACCCCCGTGCGCATCGCATGGCCGCTGTCGCGAATTCCAATCACATGAATGCGTGTGTCCGGCTCCGCCGTCCACTCCTCTCCCTTCTTCACCCAGTTCACCGAGTTGGCCACCAGCGCGCGCTTGCCGTCCGGGGTGATCAGCAGGTTGGTGGGCGGTCCGAAGATCGAATTATCGAGCGATAGTTTGGCCTTCCGCTGCGGCCGGGCCGGGTCGGCCAGATCGTAGACCAGGATCAGGTCGCCGCGCGGCCGGACCTTCGTCACCCCACTCGGTCTCAGTTCGACCTTGCTGTCGATTCCGATGATCATGAACTCGCCGGCCGTGCTCAGCACCGTGGAACCTGCGAGAGCGAGAATGGAGAGGGCCCGTTTCATGCTTCAGAAAGTGTCTCCCGGTTGATACGCCGCCGCGCTGGGATATCTGGCACTCAATTCGGCCACTGTTTTCACGAACGCATCGACCTGCTTACGGGCTGCTCCAGTGTCGTTTTGCCCGTGCTCAAAGACCTCCTGCAAATCGTGGCGAGTCAGGGGAATCCGATCATCGACGGCCAAGCGGTCGAGGAGATCATTCTGCGCGATCAGGCCGTCCCGCAATTCCTGTGCGGTGGCGAGCGCGTGCTCTTTGATCGCTTCGTGCGCCGTCTCCCGGCCCGCACCCGCCCTGACTGCGGCCATCAGGAAATTGCAGGAAATCGCTTTTTCAGGCCGGGTTTCTTGGAGGCTCTGGGGTCCCATCTTCGCCAAGGCTACGAAGGGCAAGCCGGGGTCGGAGGGGGTGCAGGGGTCTTCGCTCCGCTACGCCCTCCCACCGGGGGGAGGAAGGGGCAAAATGGAGGATTCAGGGACCTTCGTCGCAAGCGTGCCGAGGCGTTGGTGGTGAGGTCAAGGCGGAAACTTGGGATTTGGAGCCACGCGGCGAGATTTCGGCCTGTTTTTAGCTATTCGAGGGCAGACCCCTCTCGTCCCGCTGCGCTCGGACGCGGCGAGTGGCAATCAGGTGAGGTTGGATGTGAAGCTGGATCAGGAGCCGAAGAACTCGTCTGCTGGGAGCGTCTCGCCTACTTTCGACTCCAAATCAGACCATTCGGGCACCACCTTATGCTCCAGTGGATTGCGGGGCCCCCATGAGAACCGGGCTCAAAGGACATCTCCAGCCTGGAAGACACACCGAAAAGATGACCGCGAAAAACTCGACTATTCTGACAATCGTTCTTTCGACGTTTCTCACCGCCCATAGTTCAGGGCAAAAAGTGGCGGTGATCGGGATGAATCACATTTCCCCCGATGGATTGTGCGCGCCGGAGTAATTCCGGTACGGGCGCCGGGGTAAAACCGGTACGCTGTTGGTTGTTTTAGTTTGTAGTTCAGAGTGAGTCAATTGTGGGGATTGGGAGCCGGATCTCG
>CAUZKZ010000620.1:0-3039 GCA_963580345.1 Verrucomicrobiia bacterium
GACGGGCATCAGCAAGCGCACGGTCTACGCGCTGCGGGTCAGGCACAACGAGGTGCTCAAGCTTGGACGGGAGGAAGCGGCGCGGCGTGCGGGACAACTCGCGGAGAAGGCGCGCAGCCTGGCCCTGGTGCGGCTGCAGATCATGGACCCGAGAGAGGCGACCGACGAGGCGGACCGCCAGAAACGCGAGGCGCTGCTGCTCAAGATCAACCCGCGGGACCTGGCGGTGAGCTACGGGGTCGCCACCGACAAGGGCGAGCGGCTTGCCACCGAGGCGCCGGCCCAGGTAAGCGCCAACGTTCCCTCGCTGGAGTCGTGCCGGAACGCGCTGGAGGAAGCGCGGGCCTTGGGCGCGGAAAGGCGGCGAGGGGAGGAGCAACAGCGCCAGCGGGAGATGGACGAGGCCATTGCCCAGCAGGTGCAGAGGCAGCTTGAAGAGCGCGAGGGGGCAGCGTCGAAGGTGGTGGAGATGCAACCGGGGCGTGATACTGCGGGGGCAAGGCTGGCGAAGTAGCGGTGTGGTTGGGCTGGCAGGTGACCAACCGGAACCGTCCGGTGCGGAGCCGCGAGCCGGGTGGTGTTTGGGGCGGGGAGTTAGTCAGTCACGGGGACCCGATTCGGTCTTGTTTTGTTCCGGGGGGTCGATCCACCCTGCTTCGATGAATGAGTCGTTCAGCATCTTCTCTGTTGCGGACGCACCCTGCGTCCAGTTGATCAGTCGTCACGTGAATCCATATTGTGTAACTGATCGGGCGCTTGGATCGACATCCAACCCGTTAATGCGGACTGTTGGGCTTCCAATAAACTTGTGAGTCTGAATGTCCTCTTCGGTCTTGATCACAACTGTTTCAATCGAAATCTCAATTCCGACTTTCTTAGCGTATTCTTCGACGAGAGCGACCGCCCCCGGAGTATTCGCTCATCCGACAGATTTGAGTACTGTCACGATCCTCTTCATCGGTTGGGAGTTGGGTGCTGCCTCCGGGCTTGGATCGTCCGTTCGTTCGCCGCATGAGCAGGCGAGCAACGAGGCGATGATTGCGAAGGTCGGTGAGACGGTTGTCTTCATGTGCATTCTTCGCCAGACCCTATGGCTGATGCGCAGAGCACAGCCCCAGGATTTGATTGAAATTAGCGGCGTTGTCGTCGTTCCATTTCTCGCGGGCTACGCCGGGTTCCCGGAGGATTTTGAGAATCGTCCCCTGGCAGCTCGTAGAGATGCCGTTGCCAGGGCACAAGCCCGAATAATGCAGCGCCCCACCGACCTGGATAACTGGGCCACCATTGCTCCTCCTCCACGGAGGATCGCCCTGACCGTCTCAGGCCGCCCTGGCTGGGATTTGATGGCTATTCCCACTGGTGCATCCCGCAGGCAGCGGCGGCTTCCGGGCCGGTCCAGATTTCCCTCTGATACACCCCCTCACTGCATCAACTGAGCCCGTGGAGAGGCTTGCACCGCCGTGGAGGGTCAGCACAGCCGGGAGGGGGTGCGGGGGCTGAACCCAATTCAGATCAACCGCGCAATCGCCGTAAGCACATTCGCGATCATCGGGTGCTCAAGGGCCACCATCTCGTCCTTCTCCTCCAGTTCGGAAAGGCGCTCTCCCAGATCGTATTCGGACCCGTCCTCGGCGGCCAGTTGGCGCACCACTCCCTCCGCCACCGTGATAGCCTCGCGCAGTGTTTCGGATCCCGCGCTCTCACCCGTCTCCACCTCCTTCGCGAGGGAGTCAACCAGGGCGAGGATCTGCTCCCGGTGCTCCGCCGTCATCTCCGGAGCGGCCTCGATTGCCTTCCTCAAATCGGTGACGCTTTGTCGGGGCATGGCCCGAGGATTAGCGCGGGAACCGCCCTGTGCCAAGGGGGTGGGAATCCGCTCCGCTGACCCCACCTGACCCAACCCTTGATATGCAAGGGTTTGGGGCATTTCCGAGGCGTCAGGCCTGATAGTAGGGCAGAAACTTGAGAACGGCTGCCCTCGATTGCGAATGTAGGGGTAAGCAAAGAATACAAGCCAACAACCCATCCAAGACAAGAAATGAAAACTACACACAGGCATCCACAGGATAGCACCCAATGCCAACCCCTCGGGATAACGTCTCTCGCGGGGCGCTTCAACAACTCCGGGGCGGTTGAAATCTTGGGGAGATTCCGCTCCCTGCTTGGGAGGCTCGAGAGTAACTTGAGCAAAGACCATCCCCCCAAAACTCAACTTCGCCAGGACGTGCAGGAATGGGAAATTCTGCACCGCGAAGCAGTGGAGACAGTTGGCGCTTTGATTGAGAGTGGGGCGGAGAAATTCAAGCGCCGTGTGGCGACCGAGTCCGTTCTCTTGGGCACGGTGTTCCTGTAAGTCGCTAAGAGGCACTCAAATGAACCCTCTAGAACTCCTGAAGACGCGTCACTTCCTGCCGCCAGGACCGCCTGGAATTCATCGCCCAGCACCAGGAACTCTGGGACCAACCCCGCGAGCTGGTATGGATGATGCGCAAGAAGGGACTTTACAGTTCCCTTACCCCGGCATGGGACCAGGTGGGCTACGTTGAGCGGGCCGTGGCCAAGCTGCGAGGGGAGTGGTGAGACCCGTGCCGCGGCGACAAGACACCCGCATTGCATGAACTGAGCCCGTGGAGGGCTTTGAATCGGGTCAGAGGGTGAGGACAGCCGGAAGGGGGTGCGGGCCGTCGCACTCGGCCAGCACCAGCGGGAAGAGAACAGATTTGATAATCTACCTCCGCTTCCTAAGCTGAATTCGTGGAGGAAGGTAACGCAGACGACGACGGGGTCGAAATCTCGCTCCAGGCGAGCCAACTGCAACGACTCAACACGATTGCTTCGCGGTGCAACATCAGCCTGAGCGAGCTAGTTAGTGAGATTTTTGAGACGGCTCTCAGTGCCGATTTCTATGAGGACGCATTGGGAGGCGACCAAGGTGGCAGTCGATTCAGCGTAGCGCGAGACCAGGCAATCCAAAATCGAATTAGGGAAAGCTTACACCGCGAACGTCGCGCTGCTGAGCACAAGAGCCGTATCGCCGCC
>CAUZKZ010000621.1:0-3038 GCA_963580345.1 Verrucomicrobiia bacterium
CCTCCAAGGACAACGGCAAGACTTGGTCGAAAGTGAAGAAGCTCTACGACTGGGGCCGACATCATACTTCGTCGGTCGTGATGCCCAACAAAGACGTCGTCATGACGTACGTGGTGCGGAGAGGTTATGTGCCCGACCCCACGGGTCTCAAGCAGTTCGGAATCGAAGCCGTCGTCAGCCATGATCACGGTCAGACCTGGGACCTCGATCACCGTTATCTGCTCCATACCTGGAAGGCCAATCGACTAAGTCACCACAACGATTGGTGGGCGAGCAGCCAAGGCACGGCCTCCGTTCTCCTGCCGGACGGCTCCCTTCTTACCGCGTTCGGCACGGGATACCGATCAGAGGAGGGGCCCGACGGCGAGCCGATCCCAAGGGACGTCGGGCTCGTGCGATGGCGATTGGGAGACCCGCCCCTCAACGATGATCGGACAATCCGCGATGCCCCGTTCGATTCAGATCTGCGCAATATCTTCGACCCGGCAGCCGGTAAGGCCCGTAAGAAATAAGTTGATCAGTCGAAGGACAAAAGGGGTCGGTCGCGGGTCTGTCAATACCATCAAATGCGGGATCGATCCACCACGTGGCTCATGTGAAGACCTGATGACGGACCCTTCAGCTCCGCCGTCCTACTTCCCAAGTTTCTCGAACCGGGGCTTGGCCCAGGCGGTGACTCTCTCGACAATCCTCGGCACATCTTCCTGGAGCAGGAGTCGACGCTCGACGAGCCGTTCACACTCGTCGCGCAGTTGCTGGCGGTACTTCTCGAGGGTGCCATACCGCTCATCCAGGGAGAGTCGCGGGTCCCCGGATGATTGACGCTCCGCGGCCGAGACCGGAAAAGGAATGTAGGCGCCGACCAGTCGCTCGAGATTGTTTGGGGCGCCGGCGGCCGAGCTACGCAGGTTCCAGCCCGTGAAGGTCCCGATGGGCACGGCAACCTCCGGCGGGAGGAGGCAGCCCAGTTCGTTTCCATCCGCGCCGCTGCGCGCCACCAGCACCGGATAGTGCCCCCGGATTTTGGGAGGCTGGTGGTCCATGATGCGTTGCGCCTTCCAGCGCGGACCGAAATCCAGGAGGGGGGGCTGTTGAATCACCTCCGGATAGCGCACCCCCGGCAGCGCCGGAAATCCGGTGGCACTCTGCTTCCAATCGCCCAGGGTGCCCTCGCGCCGGGTCGGGTAGACGCTCGCGGGTGGAGGCGTGTCGTCCCGGCACCACTTGTCCATCGCAATGAGCAGGGCCCGCAAGAAGGGGTGATAGTCACCGGGATTCTGGGCAAGTTGGACCGGTCCCCTGGGGGGAGGAAAGCCCGTCGGGGTGTGCTGGGTGCCACCGAAGGCAAAGACGCGCACGGTCTCCGGCAAACGGGCGTCGCGCTTGCCGGTGGTGTCGGTGTGCACCAGCGATCCGCTTCGCGACCAGTATTCGGCCGACGACTGCAGGTGCATGACGCGGGGCGCTACCGCCGCCGAAACGCAACGCTGAAGGATGCCGTCACGCTCTCCCGTCAGGGCATCGTCCTGCGTTTCGTAGGCGAAGGGAAAGCGGTCGATCGGTCCGAAGTGATCCCGGCGCTGGGTGGCGTAGACGGTGGGCTGGGCGAAGCGGTGATTGAAGGACCCGAGTCCGGCGCCCGAAACAAGAGGGATCAATCCGTCGAAGGCCGGCCGGCCCTTCTCGTCCTGGTTGAATCCCCAGTAGATGAATTCGCGCAGGTAGCGTCCCGCCTGCGAGACGCCGAATCCGTAGGTCCGCACGATCCCGGGACCGCCATCCACCAGGAGTGGGTTTCCCGGGCCTTCGCCCTGCCGAAGAGCGGACATCAAATCACGGACCGAGGCGAAGGTGACCCCGTGCACGACCGGATCGCGCGCCTCGTAGATGAGCTCGTAGAGGTGGGCCTTCTTGAATCCCGCCGGTAACTCGAGGTCCAACACGGGAAGCTGGCCAGCGTGCTTCGACTCCACTTCGCCGAGATGGAGGCTGAATTGCGAGGGTGGGATGGGCACTCTTGGATCCCCCGGGTTCAATCGAACCGTCAGGGTCGCCGACTTCAATCCCCGGGCGGTGGGACGATAGGCACCGTGGCCACCAGGACTGACCGCCATCCGCGTCTGCCCCTCCCCATCCGGCGAGATCTCATAGCGAACCGGGCCCACAATGGGACCGTCTTCGGCCCTGGCCACCGGCGGATGGAGTTGCGGCCGGTGCGCGGAGGGCAGCAATTCGCCATTCCATCCACTCCACACCACCGTGAATCCATGCCGCATCAGGAACCCGTTGCCGTCTGCGCGTGGGTCGTTGTTTTGGCGGGCGTCGTTGAAAAACCACAGCGCGAACTTACTCCCCCGATTATTGACGTCGTACAACGCGGCGCCATTGCCGCGCGAGAGATCTTTCGGCGCGAGAATGAAGAGGTCCGAACTGAATTCGACCCGGCCCTGCGCATTGCGCGGAGCGTGCTCGAGATCGACGATCGCAGCATTGGGCTTCGCCTTGGGATCGAGGGCGTACTGCACGGTGCCTACCATCTTTTCGTAAGCACCGGTCTCGCCGAACTCGCGGCCGTTTTCGAAGGGTTGCCGCGAGGTGATCTCGAATCGCACCACCTCGGCGATGACCGTCGAACAACAGGTCAGCGCGGCCAATTCCAATGCCATGGTTGATTGCTTCATGAGATCCGGCCGTAGCTGGCGGGATCAAAGCATGAGACCGGCCCCGGGGGCCAACTCCAAGTCAGCGCAGTGCATCGCCGCGGGCCAATCGGCCTGCCGGGCCGAAAGAAGGCAGACGTGCTTCCTCCCAGCGTCGGGATGGCCCGTGGATGGATTTCCCATTGAATCCGAGCCCCGGGAGGGGTGACATAAGGGCCGTCTTCCCAACCAGCTTCGGGATGGCCGATAGTCAGCGAATGGGAATTGTGAGGAACAGGGCGCAGCGTACGGCTTGGTCCCAGGGTCCCCGTACGGCTCCAGGGCAGAGCTGCGCCAGGGCGGTCGCGGTAGGACCGCCGGTTGCCCGGCGGCCCTACC
>CAUZKZ010000622.1:0-3033 GCA_963580345.1 Verrucomicrobiia bacterium
CGTGGCGGCCTGTGCCAACCTGGCTGACGAATGCATGCACGCCGAGGCCCGCACGGCCTTGCAGTGCGCCAGTATTTGCAGCGACTGTATCGACATCATTCGCGTGGACTTCGCGGTTGCGCTGTCGAATTGAAAAAATTCTCCCCCAAAAGAGAAGCTGACAAATTGCAATGCAACCAGGCGGGGCTTCGGCCCCGCCTGCTCTTTGTACGATTGGCGAGGGGGGGAGCTGGAAGCGGGCGAAACTTCAACTCACAATTTCCAAATAGTCGCCAGGTCCAAGTTTCAAATCTCAGGGGCTTGCGGTGCGGATTGAATCGCCGGCGGTAAGGGGGCAATCCTCAGGCCGGACTCGCGGATTTCGTCATTCGCCCTCGATCTGTTTCCGCCAGTGGTCGAGGCGTTCCTTGATGCGTTTTTCGAGTCCGTTTTCGGTGGGCTCGTAATAGCGGCGTCCTTCGGGGAGGTAGGCCTGGGGGATGAAGTTTCCCTCGTAGTCGTGTGAGTAGAGGTAATGCATGGCGGCGGTGTCGGCCCCGGAGGCTGCGGCGAGTTTCTTGCGGAACTTGGTGCGGAGGTGTTCGGGCACGGCGAGGGTGCGGCTCTCTTCGACATCGCGCATGGCGGCCCCGAGGGCGGCGTAGGCGCTGTTGGATTTCGGGGCGGTGGCGAGATAAACAGTGGCGTGGGCGAGGGGAATGCGCCCTTCCGGCAGGCCGATGAACTCGAAAGCCTGCTGGGCGGAGAGGGCCACGCGGAGGGCATTGGAGTCAGCCAGGCCAATGTCCTCGGAGGCGGAAATCACGAGGCGGCGCGCGATGAAGCGCGGCTCCTCGCCGGCGTGCAGCATCTTGGCCAGCCAGTAGAGGGCGGCGTCCGGGTCGGAGCCCCGGATCGATTTGATGAAGGCGGAGATGGTGTCGTAGTGCTGGTCGCCGTCGGCGTCGTAGACGATGGCCTTGCGCTGGATCGACTCTTCCGCCACGGCGAGGTCGATCACGACGTCGCCCTCGCTTTCCGGAGTGGTGAGGACCGCGAGTTCGAGGGCGGTGAGGGCCTTGCGGGCGTCCCCGTCCGCTTTTTCGGCGAGATGGAGAAGAGCGGCCTCCTCGGCCTGGACCCCGCGGCCGCCGAATCCGCGTTCCTTATCGGCGAGGGCGCGGTGCAGGAGAACGAGGACCTCGGCGGCGGAGAGCGGCTCGAGTTGGAAGATCTGGGAGCGGGAGACGAGGGGGGAGTTGACGTAGAAGTACGGGTTGTGGGTGGTGGCGCCGATGAAGCGCACCGTCCCGCGCTCGATGTGAGGCAGCAGGACGTCCTGCTGGGCCTTGTTGAAGCGGTGGATCTCGTCGATGAAGAGGATCGTGGTCTGGTCGCGCAGCCGGGTGTAGGTGCGAGCCTGTTCGATCTTGGCCCGGATCTCGGCCACGTTGGACTCCACCCCGTTGAGGGCCTCGAAACGCGACCCGGTGGAATTGGCGATGACCCACGCCAGGGTGGTCTTTCCGGTCCCGGGCGGGCCGTAGAAGATAAGGGAGGTGAAGCGGTCGGCCTCGATGGCGCGGCGCAGGAGTTTGCCCGCGCCGAGAATGTGCTCCTGCCCCGCGACTTCGCCGACAGTGCGGGGGCGCATGCGGGCCGCGAGCGGTTCGAGGGGATTGGTCGTGGCGCCCGCGGAGGAAGGCGTGGCGTCCTCGTCAGAGGCGTCCATGAAGAGCCCGTCCATGGCCGGAGCTTACGCCATGCCCGGGCGGAGGCGACTCCTTAGACCGCTCGCCGGCAAGCCGTCTGGAGGGGAGGCGGGCCACCCGTCGCGATACGAAAGGCGGGCGACGTAAGGTCGACCGCCTTCCTTTTGGTATGTGGGGTTGCTGCTTTAGTTCCAGCGCCCCCGGAGAATTGAGGGAACCGTCGCCCGGTGCGCAAAGCGTCGCTCTGCTCGGCTAGGGAACCCTCCCGGTCGCGGAAGGATCTCCGGAGGCGCTGAAAATGGAAAAGGGGCAGGGGCCGTGGACCGTGACCCGTCCAAGCGCGACCGGCGCGGGAGCTTCGCGCCACCCGGCTGGTTCCTCCCGCTCACCGGGGAGAGTAGCAGGATGGCCTCGGGGGCGTGTGCGGGATGTGTCATCGGTTGCCTCGGGTCTGGCCCCTCCAACCGCAGAGGAGGGCACCCGATTTTTAAAAGGGCGAATTTTTTCGAGGAGCGGGTCGGGCCGATCCGATCAGCGGCCCGCGGTTCGTGCCCGGAAGCCAACGCTTCTCTCCCGGAAGGCACAGGGCCCGGGCGCAAGGCCTTTCGGGAATGATCCCGGTAGGGATCCGAGCTTGTAGCGCGGGGTTGATCCCGCCATGGCGGGGATACCCCGGGAAGAAGTTGTCAATCCGGAACCGATCCCGGCAGGGATCGCAGCGGCGCGGGGGGCGCCCTGCAGCGCTCGGTGGCACCGCATTCTCATGCCATCCCCCGGCCATTCTGCGCGGTCAGGGAGGGAGGCCGTGCCAGCAACACCGGCCCATGGCCAAAGAGGCCTCCTCTGTGCGTCCCTTTGCAGGGTTCCTCGCCCTTCGCCCCCGAGGTGACCACGCCGCTGCGATCCCTTCCGGGATCGGACCCATTAATTGGCCCGTTCCCGGGGTGTCGCCCCTCGGCCTCCGTCTGCGCCCTTCGGGCTGCGACGTGACCCGCCCTCGGGGCTCAACCCCGGGCTACAAGCTGTGATCCCTGCCGGGATCACGGGCGCCATGCCATTGCGAGTATTTCAACAGGCTCTTATGAAACTTGACCGGCCACACTTGCCATAAGTCGTTGAGTTTCATCGATGTCTTCCCCCGGACGCGTCCGGGTTGTGGGCTGCTAGGGACATCTTGCCCAGGCCTTCCGTCTTGGGGTGGCTTGTGTAGACGAAGTATACTTCTCGGCATTAGGATTTCGGAATCTCAAAGGTCTGGAAATTCTCTGTCACCAAGCTCTGCAAGTATGGGCGGTTCTCCCCAGCGAGCGAATCGATAAACTCATCGATCGTCGTCATGAAC
>CAUZKZ010000623.1:0-3024 GCA_963580345.1 Verrucomicrobiia bacterium
GCGCTACGAGCTGTGATCCCTGCCGGGATCGATCCCTAACCTCGCAGCATTCGGGTCTGTCCCCTTCCGCCCCCCTTCCGCCCGTCAGCGCGCTTCGTGCCGCAACCGCATGAATTCCGCGCGATCCTGACCGAAGGGAACCTGCGAGCGGTAGGTGACCTCCATGAGGCCCGGGCGGGTGGGAGACGGCACCGCAGAGACCTCGATGGTCTGGTTTTCCTGCCATCCCAGCGGAGAATCCAGTCGACCCCGCCTCTCCACCGCGATGGTCGCAAAGTTCAACGCCACCGGATCGAGGTTGAAGGTCACGGTCAGATAGGTGGTGCCCAGATAGTCCATCGTCGCGATCGCAGTCGGCGGCAGCGTGAACGGGGCGGTCGGATCCTCGCCGTGCACAAACTCCGCCAGGGCGGTCATGCCGTCGGCATCGAGGTCGGACATGGGATCGAGAATCGTCAGGTCGCCACCGTACGTCATCTCGAACTGGTCGGAAAGTCCGTCGAAGTCGGAGTCGAGGAGGTTCAGGTCGCTAAATTCGTACGCTCCCAGGTCGATTTCGACACTCACGACGCGGGTGTTGCCGGCCAGGTCCACCTCGACGTCCTCTCCCGTGTCCCCGTCCCCGTCGAGGTCGGCCCGGTCCGCCAACAGAAAACTCAGCAATCCTCCGTTCATGGCGGCTGAACCGGCCTGGAGGTTGAAATCCCCGCCCTCGCCTTGCATGGAGGAAGGCGCGTGCGGGCTCACAAAGAGCGGATCGAGATCCACGTTGCCGCCCTCGTCGATTCCCCCCGAGCCATTCCACGCCACGCTCCCGCCGGAGTTCGCCACGATGCAGTTGGACATCTTGGGAGCGTCTCCGGGATCGGCGAAGTGCACCGAAGCGACCGGCGTGGTGGTCGATCCCCCGCCCTGGTTGTCCCACATGATCACATTCCTGAATTTCGGCTTCTCGGCGGCGGCGACAATCTTGAGCGCTCCGCCGGCACCGAAGGTCGTGTTGCCGGTCACGGTACAGTTTACGGTTACGAGCTTGCCGCCGGCCATGTGAATTCCGCCCCCACCGAAGAAGCCGTTGTTACCGCTGATCACGCAGTTGAGCAAATCGAGATCCGGATTCTCCAGGTAAAGTCCTCCGCCGTCGGAAGCCTTGTTGCCCCGAATCTCGCAGTTGTAAAAGTCCGCTGCTCCGTTGCGGGCGTACACGCCGCCGCCGGCATTGCCCGCCTCGTTGCCATTCAGGCGGCACTTGGAAATAATCGGGTTGTCGGCGAAAACGTAGAGACCCGCCCCGTCATTCGCGACATAGTTTCCGGTGATCCAGCAATTCGTGATCGAAACTGCACTCAGGCAATACACCCCGGCGCCGTCGACGTTGTCGGGCCACACGTCGGCCCGGCCCGCCGTGATCACGAATCCATCGAGGATGTCCCCGTCTTCAGAGGCCGTCATGTCCACCACCCGGTAGCTGTTGTTCCAGTCGCCGGTATATTGCGGATTGGTTCGCGTCGCGATCGGCTGAAGCGAATCGTCCTGTGCGATATCGCCGCTCAGGATGGTGGGACGGCGGTAAGGATCGCGCTCTTCCCGCGTCGTTTCTCCTCCCACGAAGCCGCCATACATCGGGACCTTGGGCACCATCGCGAAAGTGCGGTCGCGCCCGTCCGTGTCTCCGGCCTTATCCACGTCGGGGTAATAGATCCCCTGCGCCACCCAGATCTCCTGGCCTTCCACTGCGCCCGCCAAGCCATCCTGCAGGTAGCGGTAGGCCGTCGCCCAGGTCGCCCCATCCTGCTCCGCGGGCGCCGCGGGAGTGCTCATGTTAACGAACATCTGGGCGGGACGAAGCGTCACGTTGAAAGTGTCCGAGGCGAATCCGCCGCTGGCATCCAGGGCCGTGAGGGTCACTGCCACCGTGCCGTAGGCAGTGGTGGTCGGATACAGGTCGAGTTTTCCGCCGGATCCGAACACGCCCGTGCAGAGACCTTCCGGCGAGAGCGAAAAACCATAGGTGTGATCCTGCCCGCTGAAGACGATCTTGGGATCTGCCACGTCGTCGATCTTGCTCGTATTCAGCACGAGGTAGCTCTGGTCCGGCACGGGGTTCTCCAATTCCACCCCGGGGCCGGGGAGGGTGCTGCCGCTCAGCAGGAGCGAATACTCCTGCATCGATCCGGTGAGGGCTCCGGCCAGGTTGACCTGGATGATGTATTGCCCGGCCGGGGCATTGGGGAGGAAGATCTGTTCGACGTTGTCCACCTTGTTCACTCCCGTCACGGCCGGCTTATTCAGGTCCGCCTCGTCGAAGCTGGTACTGAAGGGCATCACGTAGGGGTGGTAAACCGTAGCGTCGGGTCCCGCCAGGCAGAGGCTCAGGTCGTTGACGAGACGCGGAGTGCGGTTGTCATGCCCACTGGTCCAGTCCCCGGCCTCATCGGTCCAGCACAGGGTGAGGCGCAGGGGCGAGGCTCCGTCATGGTCGATCACATAGTAATCGTTGTCGCTTTCACTCAGGATGGTCTCTTCCATCAAGCGGGCCCGCTCGATGTCCTTCAACGCCTCGTGGTCGACCAGCAATTGCGCGGCCCGCTCCGCGTTGATGAGGCCCCAGCCGTGGCGGTAATCGGGTCCCGGATTGCCGAGGTCGTCCGCGGTGTGAATGAGAAGGCCCTTGAGGGTGCTGGCCCGCATCGCCACGCCGGAGAGATCCTTTTGCAGGTCCACCAGCAGGAGAGCCGTCCCGCCCGCGCTCGCGGCGGCCATGCTGGTCCCGCTCCACTGAAAGTAAGAGTCGGTGCTCCACCCGTCCGCGGAGTAAACCGATTCTCCGTTGGCCACCACGTCCGGCTTGATGCGGCCGTCATCGGTCGGGCCGGCGGAACTGAAGCGGCTCAGGTTGGCGGCCGAGAGGTCGCGCAGCCCTCCGGTCACGGCATCGCTCACCGATCCTACCGTCAGGATATTCTTGGCGCCGGCCCGGGCGTCGATGGTGCCGAATCCGTCGCGGGAAGCATTGAATTGCTT
>CAUZKZ010000624.1:0-3017 GCA_963580345.1 Verrucomicrobiia bacterium
CTGGAAGTATAGTGCAGTCCGCGGAAATTCGAAAATTCCAAACCCCCAGAACCACTCTAAATCAACGCAAAATCAGGACTTCCAGAAGCTCCGACAGACCCTATGGGATGGCTGTGTCTTCCCATCGGTGAGAAAGACGCTGAAGAAGGTCGGACCGGCCTGCAGGCCCACCGCGAAGATGAAAATGCTGAAGCCGAAGGTCCCCATCAACGGATTGGAGACAAAACCCAGGTGCCCGAAGAGAAGACCAGTGAGAAAAACCCCGGTGGTGGAGCCCAACTCGATGGATCCAATCTTGATCCGGCCTATCATCAAGCCCACCGCGATGACGGTGAAGACCATGAGGACCGGGCTGTCGGTGAAGAGTTGGTGAAAGTCGATGATCATGCGGGCGTACGTTATTCAGACCCTGACATTCGGCCGGCCGAAGGCGCCCAAGGGAGGCTTGCCCCCTTCCGGTTTATCTCTGACGCACTCCGGATCTCTGCAGCATCCTGGGCTCCCAACTTTGCGGCCCAATTATGGCGCTCCGACCGACACGGCGATCGCCTCGGTGTGCTGCACGGTCACGTTCGAACCGAACTTGACGTGGCTCAAATCGACTCGCGTGTCGGCCTTCACCGTTTTCATCGATCCGCCCGGCAGTTCGAGAACCACCTTGCGCGACGACGGGTCGACCGCCCTGACCTTGCAGTTGACTTCCACGGTCTCGACCACCACGCTTGTCGGCTTGGCACCGAGGGGAGCACGGCCTACCAACGCCGCAGCGGCCGCGCTGGTCGGTTTGCCTTGCCCCAGGAAAACGGCATACTCTTCTGCAATGCTGAGGTCCACCCGGTCGTTGACCTTGATCTGGCTGAAATTTCTCACGTCAGGCCCACAGGTCACGGTGGTCCGTCTCCCGTCCGAAGTGCGAAGTCCCAGCTTGCGCGTCTTGGGATTGATGGCCGTCACCGTGGCGGTGGCCTTGAAGGTGTCGACCACGGACAAACTGTCCGGTGATTCATAGACGGTCGTATCTCCCGTCCCACTGATGGTCGTGCAGGAGGTGACGGTAAGGGAGGCGAAGGCACCGGCCAGTAGGGCCGTATTGACCCAGCGCAGGGAAGATGTGGATGTGTTGGATGGTTTCATGGTCATTCTTATCGGCTCTTTGGACGGCAGCCGGAGGCTGATTCCTCCGGTCGGCCGCCAGACAGATCCGGCATCTGGCAAAACTTGCCTCTCGATCATGCCCCGGCTGCCGAAATGGGACATTGTCCTTTGGGTCAGTACGGTAAGAGTCTACTGGTTCGCTCGCTCTTGACGCGGGATATACCTCCCAATATTCTGAGCTGACTTTTTCTAGTTCCTATCGTCGCATGGCCGCCCTTGCTCGATGCCAGATTCCTCCACATCACTCCTGAGTTCGAGCCGCCAGAAGGAGACTCTTCTCCTCGGCCTGCGCGGTGAATGGGATATCAGGGAAGACCCGCCGGGCTTTGATAGTCTCGCCCCGCAATTCAGCAACGGGAATTCCCCCGCCAAGGTGACCTTCGATGCGGCGGAACTGGGCATGTACGATTCCAGTCTCATCAGCATGCTTCTGCAACTCCACAAGGAGTGCGAAGAACACGGCGCAGCCTTCGACCGGGACGCACTGCCGGAGGGCATCAACCAGCTCCTCAATATGGCGCTGGCGGTGCCGGAAAAACGCGACGCGCATGCCGGCACCACGGAGCGCGCGCTCCTCTACCGGGTGGGCGAGGCCAGCCTGAAGCTGGCCGACGAAATCCGCGAACTCCTCGCCTTTCTCGGCGAGTGCCTTCTCTCGCTGGGTCGCTTCCTCACCGGGCGGGCCCGCTTTCGTAAAAAAGAACTCTGGGTCACGGTGCAGGAGTGCGGCGTGGAAGCCCTCCCCATCGTTTCGCTCATCTGTGGCCTGATCGGGATGATCCTGGCCTTCGTGGGTGCCCGCCAGATGGCCGGGATGGGGGCCCCCGTCTTCGTTGCCTCGCTCGTTGCGATCGCGATGGTCCGGGAAATGGGTGGTCTCATGACCGGCATCATCATGAGCGGTCGCACCGGGGCGGCTTTCGCAGCGCAACTCGGCAGCATGAAGGTCAACGCGGAGATCGATGCCCTGAAGACTTTCGGCTTCAATGTCATCGATTTCCTGGTCCTTCCGCGCATGCTGGCCCTCATCGTGATGATGCCCCTGCTCACCGCCTATGCCAACCTGGTCGGGATCGCGGGAGGCGCCCTCGTGACTTGTGTGGGATTCGACGTCAGTCTTACCGCGTATATCAACACGACCATCGAGGCCCTCAACTTCAAGGCCTTCGCACTCGGTACGATCAAGAGTGTGGTCTTCGGGGTGATCGTGGCGGCGGCCGGCTGTCTGCGCGGGATGCAAAGCGGCTCCAGCGCCTCGGCGGTGGGAACGGCTGCAACTTCGGCGGTCGTGGTCTCCATCACCGCCATCATTGTCACCGATGCCATCTTCGCGGTGATTACCACCATCCTGGGAATCTGAACCGTGTCGTCCCCCGCTCCAAAGCCCCACATCGAGATCCGGGACCTCACCATGGCCTACGGCTCCTTCGTCTTGATGCGCGATCTCAATTTCACCATCAATCGCGGAGACATCTTCATCATCATGGGCGGCTCGGGCTGCGGGAAGAGCACCCTCCTGCGCCACCTCGTCGGCCTCAAGGAGCCGGCCAAGGGGGATATCCTTTACGATGGCGTATCGTTTACCAACGCCGATCCGGACCAACGGGAAGAGATGCTGCGCGGCTTCGGGGTGATGTACCAATCCGGCGCCCTGTGGAGTTCCCTGACCCTTTCGGAGAACGTGGCCCTGCCCCTTGAGCAGTACACCAAGCTCAAGCCCGCCCGCATCCGCGAGATCGTGTCCTACAAGCTTTCCCTGGTCGGACTGAGCGGCTTCGAGGAGTTCTATCCGGCCGAGATCAGCGGCGGGATGGGCAAGCGGGCCGGAATCGCCCGCGCCATGGCACTCGATCCCGGCGTGC
>CAUZKZ010000625.1:0-3016 GCA_963580345.1 Verrucomicrobiia bacterium
TGACTGGCGGTCAACTCGATCACTTGGGCCACTCTCATACTACAAGTATAGTAGTTTCAGATTAAAGGTCAATCTGTAAGGCGGACTACACTAGTAAGACCGGAGGCGGATTCGGATTATTCAATGCCCGTGCAGGTGAATGCGCGGGACCGGAATCCAGTCCAACCACCATCGTCCCCACGTGAATTCCCCCCGTTCGAGATCCGGATCGCCGCCCCCTGATGACGCGGCGCGCGATTCCCCCGCCCCGCGGCAACTCTGCCTGCGCCTGGTGCGCGAGGTCCTCCGGCGCCTGGGCTGGCGGTACAAGCTCTACGTCCCGGCCTTGATCGCGCTCTCCGCGATCTTCCTGCTTCCCCCGCGCTTCCTGCAGTTTTTCACGGCGGGCTCCGAATCCCTGGCGAGCGTCAGTGGAGAGCGCTTCGTATTTCTCCTGGCGGTGTTCGGAGGATCGGTGGCGGTCTGCCTGTGGTTGGCGGTCTTCCTGAGCGGACTGGCCGGGGAGTGGCTGCGGCTCAAGGTGAGCATCGGTTTGCGGCGCGACGCGGTGCGGGCCCTGCACCGGACCCGCATTGAGGCGCTCGACACCGCCCATCGCGGAGACTGGATGACGCGGGTCACGAGCGATCTCCGCAACTGCGAAGGCTTTCTGACGGATTCCATTCCGCGGCAGATCCAGAGCCTCACCCTTGCCGCCGGCGCGGCCGTGCTCTTTTTTCTCCACAGCGGTGCGATCGCGCTGATTCCCTGTGCGGCGGCCCTCCTCCTGGCTTGGTTCAATGCCCGGGTGCAGCGGCGCATGGCCCCGGTCCTGACCGAATCGCGCGAACTGGAAGGCCAAATCTTCCAATCGCTGATGGAGAGTTACGAGGGATTGCGGACGGTGCGAAGTGCGGGCGGGGAAGCCGGAACGATGGAACGGATCAACCGGCAGTTCCGGGCCCTCCAGGCGGCCGGGATGCGCATCATCCGGTCCATGGCGGCCCTCATGGGGCTGAACGAGTTTTCCAGCCAGATCGTCATCACGCTCTGCCTGACGGTGGTGGCCCTGGCCTTGCGGGAGGGCGAACTGACGGTGGAGGCGGTGCTGGTCTTCCCGTTTTTCATCAACGTCTTCCTGCACAACGTGCGTGATCTGGCGGCCGCGGCCTACGACTGGAACCGTTTCTTTATCGAGGGCGGGCGACTCGCCGCCGTGCTTTATGACGAAGGCACGAAGCGGCCGGAGGACTCCCAGGTGTTTGGCGGGCTGGTTGCCGGGGCCCCGTGCCGGCGGATCTCGGTGGAGGGGCTGGAGGTCGGATACGGGGGCGAGGCAGGGCTGCTGGGAGGGATGGAATTCAGCGTGGAGCGCGGCGAGGTGGTGGCGGTGATGGGTCCCTCCGGGAGCGGCAAGTCGACCTTTCTGGAATGCCTGGCGGGATTGCGCGCCCCGCGGACGGGGAGATTCACGGTCGAGACCGGGGATGGGGAGGCCCGTGAGTTCCCCGAGGCGCCGCGCTTCCTTGCGGCCTTCGTGGAACAGCGGCCCTACCTTTTCGTCGGGACGATCCGGGAAAACCTCTTGCTGGGACGAGAGCGGGCGGAGATCGACGACGAGACGATCTGGAACTGTCTCGCGAAGCTCGATATGGCGGAGACCGTTCGGGAACGCGGCGGACTCGAGGCCGAACTCACCGACCGCGGGCTGAACATGAGCGAAGGGCAGCGCTATCGGCTCACCCTGGCGCGGGCTCTCCTGGCGGACCGGCCGTTCCTGATGCTCGACGAGCCCTTCGCAGCGCTGGACGAGGAGTCGATGCGCGGAGTGGTGCGGGCCATCGAGGCGGCGCGCGAGGGCGGGGCCGGAGTGGTCATTGCGACGCACGTGTTGCCGCCGGAGCTGAAGCCGGGGCGGGTGGTGCAGTTGCGAGGCGCGTAGATTTTCGCCGCGGGCCGCGGCAGGAGCGGACTGCCACAGGCTGCGCCGGCCACGATTCTACGCCCGGATCTTGTCCACCTTGCGTTGCTCGCGCTTCTTTGGCCCGAGTTGTCCCTTGGCGCCCATGGTCTCGATCATGGTATTGTAGAGGTCGAGGCCCTCGGCGTCGACGTCCATGATTTGGCCGGTCTTGAAGCGTCCGTTGGCACTCGTGATGGCGTGGAAGACGCCGGAGAGTTCCCTTTTCGAGTCGTTGTGGCGGCCGTCGCCGGACTCGGTCGAGATGGTGATGAGGGAGTTCTGGAGAATGCTCCGGCCATTGGCCTCCTGGGCCTGGTCGAGTCGTTTCAGGAAGTAGGCCACTTCGCGCAACTTCATGTGGGCGTGGGCCCGGAGCTGCTCGTTTTTCTTTTTCTCGTCGAACTGGTGCCACCACTCGTGGCTGCAGCCTTTGTCGCCGCTGGCGTTGTGTTGCCTGGCGTCGTCGAACTCGAAGACCTTCCGGCCTTCGAAGTGGTAATCCCCGGTGAGGCGGATGCGTTCGCCGGCGGCGAGGAAGGTGAGGGAGCCGAAGCGGACCCGATCGGTCTCGATCGCGAGGGCGTAGAGATCGGCCATGAGTCTCCACTCGGTGGTGAGTTCTTTCAGCGTGATGTCGATGCCCTGCCCGCCCGGGTCGGCTGCCCCTCCGTGGACGAGCGCGGAGCGGGGCGGACGAGCGGGGGCGGCGGGGTCCTTATTGTCCTTCTGCGCGAAGGCGCGCTGCTCGAACTCCCGGATGCGTTCGAGGTGTTCGGAGACGCGGGACTTGGATGCGGAGCCGAGGGGCGAGTTGTTGCCGGTGTAGAACTTGTACTCGTCGAGGACTGAATCGAGGACGCTGCGCTCGAGGCGGCGGCGCCGGGCGTCGGGATCCTTGTCCTCGTAGGCGAGTGTGCCGAAGACGCGCTCGAAGAGATCGCGCGGTTTCTCCTGCATGGTGGCCGCCACTGTGCCGTCCTCGTTGTAGCTGTGGACGTAGCGGCAGACGCGGCTGCGCCGAAAGAAGGTGCCGCCGATGAGGGTGGGCACCATCCCGGCCGGCAGGCCGTCCGG
>CAUZKZ010000626.1:0-3014 GCA_963580345.1 Verrucomicrobiia bacterium
CCGTGACGGCATTGAAGAAGAGCGAGGCGTCGGAGGCGTAGTCCGGCCGGGCGGTGAGATAGGAGGCGTCGGTATAGATCTGGGCGGTCGCTTCGTTGTAGTTGCCGGTACCGAGGTGGATGTAGCGCTTGAGGCGGCCGTCCTCGTTGCGTGCCACGAGGGTGACCTTGGCGTGGGTTTTCAGGTCGCGGACGCCGTAGACGACCTGCACTCCGGCGCGCTGGAGAATGTCGGCGAGGTCGAGATTTCGCGCTTCATCGAAGCGCGCCTTCAACTCGACCAGCGCGGTGACCTGCTTCCCACTTTCGGCGGCGCGGAGCAGGGCCTTGATAATGCGCGAGTCGCTGGCGGTGCGGTAGAGGACTTGCTTGATGGCGAGAACGTCGGGATCGGTCGCGGCTTCCTCGATGAGGCGGATCACGGGGTCGAACGACTCGTAGGGATGGAAGAGAAGGATGTCGCCCGCGCTGATGAGATCGAACATGGAGGCGGCGTGATCGATGAGGGGAGAGGGCTGGGGGGGCCAGGGGGGATTGAGGAGCTCATCGTGGTCATCGAGCTGGCTCAGTTTCATGAAGTCGGCCAGGCCGAGGACACTCTTGGAGCGATAGAGCTCGCTGGGACCGGAAGCGGTCACCTCCTGGACGAGGCGGAGGAGATCGCGGGGGGTGCCGGAGGTGATCTGGACGCGGATGGTGGTTCCCAGGCGCCGGGCGGCGAGGACTTCCTCCATCTCGCCCGCGAGGTCGATGGCATCCTCTTCCTGCACCGCGATGTCGCTGTTGCGCGTGATGCGAAAGGGGGCGCTGGCGGAGACGGTCTCTCCGGGAAACAAGTCGGAGAGGTGGCGGCAGACGAGGTCCTCGATGTAGAGGAAGCTGTCGCCCCGGTTGGCTTGCACCGGGATGAAGCGCGGCAGGTTTTCGGGAATAGGGACGAAGGCATAGCGACCGGCATTCTCCTTGCTCTCGAGGCGGCAAGCGATGAAGAGGCGGAGGGACGGGATGTCCGGAGTGGGTCCGTCGGGATCGATGGCAAGCGGAGTGAGAAGCGGGTAGATCATCTCCGTGAAGTAGCTCAGGGCCTGCAAGTCCTGGCTGGGAGTGAGTTCGTTGAGCGTCAGGAGCCTGATACCCGCTTCGCGAAGGGCGGGGAGGAGTTCGTCCATGAGCAGGTTGTCCAGATCCTGCACAAAGGTGAGGATCCGACTGCGAATCAGGCTGATCTGCTGGGACGGGCTCAATCCCGCGATGTCGGGCTTCCTGGTGCCGGAGCGGCGGAGCACGGTGAGGCCTCCGACCCGCACCTGGAAAAACTCGTCCAGGTTCGAGGCGGCAATGGCGAGAAACTTGAGCCGCTCCAGGAGAGGAACCGCGGGGCGCTTGGCCTCCTCCAGGACGCGCTGGTTGAACTCGAGCCAGGAAAGTTCGCGGTTGATGAAATGCATGGCGGCGGGCGGTGTTGAGTGGTCAGGGTGGAATGGACGGCGAGGTGCGAGGATGGTGGATGTTTGGTGTTCAGTTGGGATGAGGTGGCACGATGAGGAGGGAGGACTTGGGATTCACTGGTTTGAAAACTGAAAACTCAACACGGATCAGGGACTCATCCGTGTTCGATGATGACCACTTCCAGTCCGAAGACATCGTGGAACAAGTCGCCTTTGCTCTGCATGGCGAGGCGCTCCACGGCGGCGTCGGTGACGCCCGCGAGGGTAAGGCGGAGTTTGTTCCCGATGATGTCGACGGAAAGGCCGCGGACGCGTCTGGCGTGGGCGCGTTCGAGGGCATCGGCCACCCGCAGGATGGCGGCGAGCTTCCCGACCCGGATGCGGTCCGGTCCGGAGAGACCGCCATAGCCAAGGTGGGTGGTGCGCGGTCCGGAAGAGCGGTGATAGCGTGCCACGAGGGACACGATCAGGACGTCGAGGAGGCCCAGGCCGAAGATTTCGCTGTTTTGAATGAGGTACTGGGAGTGCTTGTGATGGGCCTTGGGGCTGACGTAGCCGCCGCACTCGTGCAGGGTGGCAGCCACTTCGAGAAGGAGCGCATCGTGATCGCCGAGCTGATGGAGTTCGCAGGTCTCTTCGAACAGGCGGCCCGCGAGCTTGGCGACCTGTCCGGCGTGCTTGGTATCGACCTTGAACTTCTTGGCGAGGATTTGCGCGGAGCGAATCACCTCGGCCTGGAAGCCGCTGGTCAGCGAGGGCGAGATCGGAAGGTCGAGAAGCAAGCCGCGTTCATAGTCGCTGTCGGGAATACGAAGGCTCTTCAGATTGAGGATCTCCGCGATGGCGAGATTGGTTTCGAGGGCGGGGAGGATGGCATCGGAGGTGTGGTAGTCGAGTTGGTAGCGGCGCACCCGTTCTTCCTCGGTGAGTTCGGCCGCTTCGCTGACGAAGGTTTGGAGGGATTTGAGGGTGGTCCGAGTGCTGTCGCCCTTGGTGAGAAAGGGAGCGAGGAGCTGAATCTCGTAACCAATGACGATGAGGTCCTCGACGTCATCGTTTTCGTAATCGAAAAAGAGCTGGCTGATGTGTCCGGAGATTTGTTCGCGGACGAGACGGAGCAGGGTGGAGCCGCCGGCGCCGGCGGATTCCACTGCCTCGGTGGTGCGGTGGGTGCCGAGGCGGTAGCTGGTGTATCCGCTGATGCGGCCATTGCGGAAGAGGAGGACGCGGGTGTTTCCGGGGCCGACGTGGACAACCAGGGTGTTGCGCTTTTTCATGCTCGGCGTGTCCTTGAGGCGGCGCCGGGTCTTGAGATAAATCAGGCGGGTCATCTCTCCGTCGTCGAGAATCTCGATCTGAAGACCGCAAGCGATGTGGAGGCGGTTCAGGAAGACCTCGTAGTTTGCGGCCTCGGAGAGGATATTGGTGGCGACGGCGCGCTCGACCTGTTCGGGGCCGGCGCCCACTTCGCGGAGGGAGACCTGGTAGCCCTTCAGAATTTCCACGGCGTGCTCGGTGGTGGAGCGGTTGACGCGTCCACCCCGGAAAATATCGCGGGCGAGGGGGA
>CAUZKZ010000627.1:0-3007 GCA_963580345.1 Verrucomicrobiia bacterium
GGCCCCTCCGTCATCCCGACCGCCTCCGCCTGCGCTCCGTTCAACCCCGCCAGTATCGATCGACGTCCCCTCAACGATGGGCATCGAACCCAAAATGGCGCGGTTGGTCAATAGTTCCGATCCGGCCCGTGTCCGCCCACGCCAATCCCAACCCCCCATTTTCAGCTAATCTCCAAGGTCCACGCCCCAATTCTCACTTCAGCCCTTCCCTTGAAGTTTGAAAATTGGTCCCTGAACTTTATCTGGAACTCGGCGCGTGAAATCTGGCGAGCCACCGAGGTCGACCCCCCGGGCGGTCCAATCGCCCCCGAAAGGGGCGGCGGGTGGCAAGGCCGGCGGTCCAAATCCGGCAAAAGCAGGGGCTAGCCTTGCCACCCATTGGCACAGCAGTGACAGCCCTACCATCTGGGTAAAAGAACCGGGCCAACGCCCTGCGTTCTATCCCCTCTGACAGCCCAAAGTCGTGATCGTCAGAAATTTAAAAAAATCCAACGTCCGCCCTACCGAGGAGTCTAAGGTCCGCCTCGCTCTACAATTTCTGGCAAATTTTCCACCTCGCGCGCCTCTTGCGCTCCCACCGCCCTCACGGTAGACTCCCCACCAGTTACGACCAACCAACCAATCATGCTCGAAAGTTATCAAAATCCCTACGTCGTCGCGGCCCAACCCGAGGACATCCGCGCCGGGTTCGTTCGGAAGACTTACGCCCACCTCGCGGGCGCCATTGCCGCCTTCGTCGCCCTCGAGTTCGCCCTCTTCCAGATCCCCGGGATCGACATGAAGGTCATGGGATTCCTCGCCCAGAGCCCCTATATGTGGCTGCTCGTCCTGGGCGCTTTCATGTTGGTTTCCTGGATCGCCCAAAAGTGGGCCAACAACAACACCAGCATGGGCATGCAATACGCCGGCCTCGCAATCTTTGTTTTCGCCGAAGCCCTCATCTTTCTCCCCCTCCTTTTGCTCGCCGCCAGTCCGCGATTCCTTGATCAACCCCAGTTGATTGGACAGGCCGCCATCATCACGGCCGCCCTCTTCGCCGGACTCACCTTGATCGCCTTCACCACCAAGAAGGACTTCTCCTTTCTCGGCGGGATGCTCAAGATCGGCTTCTTCGTCGCGATCGGCCTCATCATCGCTTCCATCCCCTTCGGATTCAATCTCGGGATCTGGTTCTCGGCCGCCATGGTTCTCCTCGCCGGTGGTTCCATCCTCTACTCCACCAGCAACATCATTCATCACTACGGCACGACTCAGTACGTCGCCGCCGCCCTCGGCCTCTTCGCCAGCGTCGCCCTCCTCTTCTGGTACGTGCTGCGCATCCTGATCGCCTTTACTCACAGCGACTAATTGTGCCGGCGCTTTCCAAGCGCCCAGCCCTATCCAACCAAGACGCCGGCCGGACCTCCCGCCGGCGTTTTGCATGAAGCGATCTCTCCCATCACACTCCATCCATTCCCCCAGACCGGAGGTGTCGGCTGGACCGTGGAGGGATCGTCGTCCTCTTATCTCAATGTGCCGACCAGCCGCCGGCCCTCCCCTCCATGGCCTTATTCCCCGGCCTGCCTCGCCTTTCGCGCCGCGATGAACGACCGCACCGCGTAAATCGTAAATACCAGGCAGATCAGTGTCATGGCCGCGATCAGCTTCGGCGCCGGGCCCGACCAGTCCAGAGATCCCTTGATGCTGCCGGGAATCAAACGCCCCAGCCCGGCCAGCGCCCCGAGCAGCGAGAAGAGCACCGCGATGTGCATCCCCGCCATGTTGTTCTTCAGCGAGATCACGCCTCCCAATCCCATCAGGATTCCCACGAAGGCCGGGATCAGAGCCGTGATCGATTGCTTCCCGGCGCCAATCGACTCCCACCCGAAATATCCGACCGCGCCCAGAATGATGAGACCTCCCGCACAGATGAAGCAGATGTTCCGCATGGGCGCATCCTAACCGTCCCACACTGCAAAGCAAGGCGCACCCATCACTCGTGTAGATCGTCCCGCAGAACGCGCATTGTGGGACGCCATTAAACCGGACGCAGGATACGGAGCGTGGCGTCCTTCCACTTCCGGACCAACCCTCGCGCTTCCTCATCCCCCAGCACTGCGCAGGCCGTGGAGAGGGCATCCGCCGTGCACGCATCCGCCGCCGTGACGGCCACCAGGCGCCGGTCCTCCGCGCAACGTCCCGAATGCGGATCAATCAGGTGGTTCATCCCCTCCCCCGTCCCGAAGAAGAGCCCCGCTCCCGAGGAGACCGCCAGGGCCCGCTCTCGCAGGGCCACCACCTCCGCGTCCCCGGCACCGCGAAGGCCCACCTGCCAGTCCGCCCCCGACCGCTGCGGCCCGATCGCGAAAAACTCGCCGAGATTCACGAGGCAATGCTCCGCCCCCGCCTCCCGCAACAATTCGCACACGCGGTCCGTGATCCACCCCTGCGCGATGCCGTTCAAGGTCATGCCCATCGCCGGCTTCTCGAAGCGCACCTCCGGGCCCGAGACCCACACCCGCCGGTAATCCACCAGCGCCAAACGGCGGGCACGTTCCCCGGCCTCCACCCCGCGGCCGGACTCGACCGCCTCCCGCAACCACACCCAGTACGGTTGCACGGTCGGATCGAAAACTCCTCCCGTCTTCCGCGCGATGGACAAGGCCTCCTCCACCAGCGCCACGAACTCGGCCGGTGCGTTCGCAATCCGTCCGTCCTGGTTGAGCGTGCACAGCACCGAATCCGGAACATACAGCGAAAAAATCCGCTCCAGCCGCTGCATTTCCGCCACACACCGCTCGATCAATCCCTGCGCCTCTTCCCGCGGCAGATCCTGCACGGCCAGGTCCACCTCCGCATTGAACAAGACCCCGTGCCAACGGGTGGCGGGCGCCCCTCCAGGCCGCCGGCAGCCGGTCAGGGCCGCCGCGCCGGAGCCCGCCAGGATCGAAATACAACGACGCCGATTCATCAGGTCTCAGGTTCGTTTGAAGAATAATCGAATCCCGAAGAGGGTCAAAACGATCAC
>CAUZKZ010000628.1:0-2994 GCA_963580345.1 Verrucomicrobiia bacterium
ACGGTTGTCTTGACGCGTCCACACGCCGTAAGGTAGGTTCCTCCAAATGAAACTGCCTGTTCAGGCCGGTTCCAGCGGGTGTGTGCCCGTGCTGCCTGAAAAGAGATTTCTTATTAGATCGCCTCAACTTCGGCCTTCTGACTGAGGTTTGAACAATGTCCACGCCTCTCAACAAACAAATCGTTGCTGCACTGTACAAATCCGTGGTGTTCGCAGCTCTTGTGACAGCACCCACGTTGTGTCCCGGCGCCCCGGGCATGGAACCCATTTCGCTTCCGCCTCTTTGGGACGTCAAACTGGATCCCGATGATGTCGGCGTTCAAGAGGAGTGGTTTTCTCGTGGTGCCGGCGATGGCGAAAGCGAGGACTGGCAGTCGATCAGCACCCACAAGTGGACGGGATGGGACAAGCAGGGTATGCCCGAACATGTCGGGTTCGCGTGGTATCGGACCCGACTGGATATTCCTGAAACGTCGCAGAGCAATTTCGTCTACCTGTACTTTTCCGCGGTGGACGAAGAGGCGTGGGTGTGGGTGAACAACCTGGAGGCCGGCGAACATACGGCCGCAAGCGAGGACATGAAACCGGGCGACATGTGGGAGAAGCCATTCTTCCTGGATATCACGGCGGCAGCGCGCTTCGGACAGCCCAATGAATTCGCCGTCCGGATCCGCAACCACCAGGCAATGGGCGGCATCTGGCAACCGGTTCACCTCTTCGTGAGCGATCAACCCCTCACGTTTGCGGCAATGAAGGAACGCGCCGACGCGCTCAACCAGGAGATCCTGCGCGGAGCGGAGGATATTGTCCGGTACGAGGTCTGGACCGGCTACCCGTACGATCCCATTTTCCCTGACTCGGTCCCGGAAAGCCTGGAAGCGGCGGACGACGACAGCGCGTTACGCGGATCGTTCGCTCACAATCGGAGCGGACCATTCCGCGTCGAGGGCGCGTGCGGAGAGCTGGTGCCGATGGCCGTGCACGTGCGCAACCTGGGCGGGGCCCCCCTTCCGTGCCGGATCGATTTCCGTAACGTACGCCACGCGGATCGGTGGGGTTTTGACGTGAGCGGCGACCGGGTGGAGGTGCACGAGGTGGATTTCGTCATCACAAGAGCAGCGGATCTTGTTCCCGACCCCCTGCCCCGGGCGGCAGGAGGAAATATACTCCGCGTTCCCCCGGGACAAACCCGCAGCTTCTTCATTCTCATCGACACACACGCACTCCCTGCCGGACCCTTTCGTGGACACGTTCTCCTGACCCCGTTGCGATCCGGACCGGTCCTGGAAATTCCGTTCGAACTGGACGTGGCACCTGTCGTGCTTCCGGAACGAATGCCCATCTGGATCGGGATGTGGTCCTATCCCCCGCGCATGATCCACGCACGCATCGGCCGCGGCGGATTCGGTCGATACGAGGAATTGATGCGCCGGGTCGGGGTCAACACCGTGATCACCCGGTCCTACGGCATGCCGTGGCCCGTTCTCGACGATCGGGGGAACGTGCAGGGCATCAACTGGCTGGATTTCGACCAGATGCTCGAACACCGAAACTTCGACTTCGAACGAGATCTCTTCGTCATCGGCGTGTTTCCGGAGGCTCATAAGGAAGAATGGGGCTCTGAATTCCTGAGCGATGCGTGGAGCCAGAATTACATCGACTACGTCCGAATGCTGGCGGCGCATGTCCGCGACAACCTCGACCTTCCTTACGATGACTGGGCGATCTACCTGGAAGACGAAGGGCCCAGCGACCACTTCATTACCCTGGGAAAACTTACCCGGGAGGCCGATCCGAAGATTCGGATCTGGGCGAATCCCCAGGCCGTGGGGGACCTGGAAGCGGCGCAAGCGGCCGAGCCGTACATCGATATTTTCGTCCCGCCGAGCTGGGGCATCGGCCGGTACCCCGAGGCTGAGAATCTGATGCGCGAGAAAGGCAAGGAGCAGTGGATGTACACCAACGCGGGATGGCAACCGCCCAACAAGACCGCCGTCCCGCGAAACGATCCGCACGCTGCCCACCGGAAAGTCCGCATGGACGGATGGCTGGCCTGGAAACACGGTCGACAGGGCGTTTCGTACTGGATCTATGTCGGCAAGTGGGGCGGCCGGTACAGCGGAATGCCCGATTACAAATGGGGGGCCGACCCCGCGATGGTTTACCTGGGACATGACGGTCCTGTTACGACCCGCCGGCTGGAGGCCTGGAGGGAGGGCCTGGAGGATTACAAGCTGCTGTGGATCGTCGATCGGGCCGCGGGAGCCGACGGACAGAACCCCGCCCTGGCCCGCGAAGCGCGCGCGCACATCGACGCGGCCGTGGAAGAAGTCCTCGCCGGGCCGCGCACGGGTGAGAAAGTTCAGCGCTGGCGGCACACGTTGCTGGAGGACGCCGGCCGGCTCTATGCCGCTGCGCCGCTGGAGGTGAAAATTGTGAAAACCAGGACGACACGGCACAGCGTCACGCTGAAACTGGCCGCATCGAAGCCGGTCCGCGCCTGGGTATGGCACCGGGGCGATGGCGTGAAACCAACCTTGGAGCAGAAAAACAGCAGGTTGGTGGCCTCTGATCTAGAGGCGAAGTCGTCTCACAGCCTTGAGATCCGCGGTCTCGTTCCCGGTCAGCGATCTGAATTCACTATTGTTGTAGCGGGCCCGGAGGGGCAGCAGCGGGTGTTGGAGGAGGAAGTGACGACCGAAGACTGGTGAGCAGGTGTGTTCAGTGTTTGGTGTTCAGAGTTGTCATAATATAACCCGGTTCTGAAAATTGGATTGTTCTTTCGTAGATACAAAACTCGATTCAAAATCAAAAACACTAAACACTCCCTCCGCCCCCCATGCTAGACCCTCGCACATCCCCCCTTTTTGAAGCCTACACCCAACCGGACACGGGTCTGGATATCTGGCTGCTCACTGCCGACGCGGCACCTATGCAGCAGTCCTTTTACTTCACGAACGACGGACTGAGCGGGGACGGGCGGTATTTCTGGTT
>CAUZKZ010000629.1:0-2993 GCA_963580345.1 Verrucomicrobiia bacterium
CGAGGGCGCAAACCTGATTCAGCACGAGCCGAGGACTGGGAGCCTGGTTTGGAAACTGGCAGCAAAAGCTCGTCGCGCGGAAAGATGAAACATTTGACTGACCCCTATACATGGACCCCTATACATGCGGACCCCTATACATGCGCGGTGGCCCCCGTCGGGAATCGGCCACCCCCCGCCATTCTCCTGCAACGTCTTCCCCGTTGAGGTATTCATCGCGTCGTGGAGCGGGGAGCGACTCCGCCTGGAGCCGATCTTCTACGCCAGGATGTCGTGCACGACCTTTCCATGCACGTCGGTGAGCCGGAAATCCCGGCCCTGGTAGCGGTAGGTGAGATGCTCGTGATCCACCCCGAGACAGTGCAGGATGGTGGCATTGAGATCGTGAATGTGGACGGGGTTCTTGGTCACGTTGTAACTGAAGTCGTCCGTTTCTCCATACACGATCCCGGGCTTCACACCCCCGCCCGCCATCCACTTGGTGTAACAGCGCGGGTGGTGATCGCGGCCGTAGTTCTCGCGCTTCAGATCTCCCTGGCAGTAGGCTGTGCGCCCGAATTCGCCGCCCCAGATGACGAGGGTGTCGTCCAACATGCCACGCTGCTTGAGGTCGCGCACGAGGGCTGCGCAGGGTTGGTCGATGATACCGCACTGACGGCGAATGTCCTTGGGTAGGTTTCCGTGCTGGTCCCACTGGCGGATGAAGATCTGCGTGAAGCGCACGCCCTGCTCGGCCATGCGCCGGGCCAGGAGGCAGTTTGCCGCGAAGGTTCCGGGCTTCTTCACCTCGGGTCCGTACATCTCCATCACGGAATCCGGTTCGCCCGAGATATCGGTGAGCTCAGGCACCGAGGTCTGCATGCGGTAAGCCATTTCATACTGGGCGATCCTGGACTGAATCTCGGGGTCACCCACCGCTTCGTAACGTTCCGCATTGAGCTTGGCCAAGCCGTCCAGCATGCGCCGCCGCATCATCTCGCTCATCCCGTCGGGGTTGGAGAGGTAGAGCACCGGGTCACCGGTGGATCGCAAGCTGACACCCTGGTGCTTGGTCGACAGGAATCCCGCGCTCCACAGACGCGAGTAGAGCGCCTGGCCGCCGAAGTCGCCATTGACGGTGGAGTGGAGGACCACGTAGGTGGGCAGGTTCTCGTTCATGCTGCCCAGTCCGTAGGACACCCAGGCTCCGGCGCTCGGCCTCCCCGGGAGCTGGCTCCCGGTCTGGATGTAGGTGATGGCCGGATCGTGGTTGATGGCCTCCGTGTTCACCGATCTCAGCACCGCGAGGTCGTCGATGATCCCGGCGGTGTGCGGCAACAATTCACTGATCCACGCACCCTGCTTCCCGTGCTGCGCGAACTTGAAGATGGAAGGGGCGACCGGGAAGCGCTTCTGACCGGAGGTCATGGTGGTGATGCGCTGTCCGTTGCGCACGGAATCCGGCAGGTCCTTGTCGTAATGGTCGTTCAGCTGCGGCTTGTAATCCCACATGTCGATCTGGGAGGGCGCGCCCGACATGAAAAGGTAGATCACGCGCTTCGCCTTCGGCGCAATCTTCTGGAAGGCCGAGATATCATCCGCAGCGCCCACCGTGGCAGGCGCGGCGAACATTTTGGGATTGAGCAGGGACGCCAGGGCGACCGTTCCAATGCCCGTGGCCGTGCGCCCAAAAAAATGGCGGCGCGTTTCGACGAGGGCGGCTTCGCGTAGGGGATCCATCGTTTCTTTAACCTCTGGTAACAGTTTCACTGAGATTGAGGAGGAGGTGGGTGACCATTGTCCAGGCTGCGAGTTCGTGGGCGTCCAACGATTCATCGCGCTTCGATTCGCCCGCCGCGAGGAGCTTGCCGGCGGCTTCGGCGTCCGCTCTGAAATCCGCGTGGTACTCCTGGAACAACTGGCGAAGGGACTCCAGCTCGCTCGAACTCGGGCGCCTTGCCGCGACCGACCGGAAGGCAAAGGTAATGCGCTCATCCACACTGGCCCCGCCCTCGCGCAGGACGCGTTCGGCAAATTTGCGGGCGGCTTCGAAGAATTGCACATCGTTCAGCAGAACCAGGGCCTGCAAGGGCGTGTTGGTGCGCGCCCGGCGCACCTGGCAGGTTTCCCGGTTGGGCGCATCAAAGGTCGACATCGAGGGCGGCGGGGAGGTGCGCTTCCAGAAGGTGTACATGCTGCGCCGATAGAGCTTCTCGCCCGAGTCCTGTTTGAAGACAGAGGTGTTGCTGCCGCCGAAGCCGACCGGTTTCCAGAGACCTGCGGGCTGATAGGGCTTCACGCTGCGGCCGCCGATTTTCGTGACGAGCAAGCCGCTGAGCGCGAGGGCCTGATCCCGAATGATCTCCGCATCGAGCCGAAATCGCGGACCGCGTGCGAGGAGACGGTTTTCCGGATCGGCCGCCAACTTCTCAGGCGTGACGCGGGACGACTGGCGATAGGTCGAGGACCCCACCAGCATCTTGATCATGCGTTTCACGTTCCATCCCGACTCGACAAAGTCGACCGCCAGCCAGTCCAGGAGTTCGGGATGCGAGGGCTGTTCGCCTTGCACCCCGAAATCTTCCGCAGTCTTCACCAGTCCCACTCCAAAGAATTGCTGCCAGAACCGATTGACGGTGACGCGCGCGGTGAGCGGATGCTCGGGCGCGACCAGCCACTGCGCCAGGCCCAGGCGATTCGGGGGCGCGCCCTCCGGCGTCGGTGCGATCCACTCGGGCACGCGGGAATCGACCTTCTCGCGCTTGAGGGTGTATTCGCCGCGCTCGAGAATGTGAGCTTGGCGGGGATCTTTGCGGTCCTCCATCACGAGGGTCGACGGGATGGCCTTCTCCAGATCCGCCAACTGCTTCTTGAGATCGGCCTCGCGCTTCGTGGGCCCGGCGAAGCGCTCTTTCGTGGTGGGATTCACGAATTGGAGATAATAGCGACTGAGGTGCTTGCGCTGCTCCTCATTGCGCTTGTCGGCTGCGACATCGAGCACGGCCTGGATCTCC
>CAUZKZ010000630.1:0-2979 GCA_963580345.1 Verrucomicrobiia bacterium
GTTCAGGTCGAAATTACCCAACTGCTCAGGGCTGCCATTGCGAACAAACCCCTTGTAGACATTGCCCAGGCTGCCCGCCGCGGCGACCGTGCTCTCGATCCGTGGGAGTCCAAACGTTGCGGTTGGTGAACCGAGCTTGAGATCGGGCTGCACGGCTTCTGGAATGATGACCGTGTTCATCGGCAAGCCAGTCTGTGGCTGGAAGGGGCCGGCACCGCGGGCGCACAGCGCGCCCATCGTTGCTCCCGACGGATGTCTGCCGGTAAGGATCGGGATCGGGTTGTGACTCCCATCATTGGTGGCGAAGGAACGCACCACGGCCAGCCGGTCGGCGCGTTGAGCCAACTTGGGCAACGTACCGCCGAACCATACCCCCGGCAGTTTAGTCCGAACTTCCCCGGTGCAACTGCGGTTGTCAGACGCGACGTTGATTTTGGGATCGAAGGTCTCGATCTGTGGCGGCCCGCCTTGCAGAAACAGAAACACGACCGATTTGTTTCTGAAAACATTCTTGTCCATCGCGGCCTGCGACTGGGCCGCCCGCAGTCCCGACATCGTCAAGCCGCACAGGCTGCCGATGCGAAGAAAGTCACGGCGGCCAAGAACGGACGGACTATGAGCAAATCGACGGTCGGTAATGGTCAACATCGACTAGGCTCCTTGTTAGTTGGATCGTTCACTTGTTTTGGGTGTCCTCTCTTGTTCTGCTATGTTCGGCTGGTTATTGAAGACGTTCATCTGGATGCCTTTGTTAGAGTGGGAACGGATCGGTAGAGGAAGGACTCGGAGGACAGCAGCGAAACCAACAGCGCCTTGAAGCTGCCGCCGCTCTCGCGGTAGGCGCGGTCGGCTTCCTGCAGGGTGACGGCGTCGCCGGGGGTCTCATTGCGGCCCAGGAAGTAGCGGAAGACGTGGCGGATGAAGACCTGCCGTACGCGATCGGATTCCGCCAGCCGGCGCATCATCTCGGGGGCGTCGCGCACCGGACCGTCGAGTTGCGGATCGCCGCTGAAGGCGATCAGGCCGGTGGTATCGAGGGGAGCCCCACGGTAGATCTTCCGGTTCTTGTCTTTGCTCTGCTCCATCGCGATGCGGTCGAGCACCTCTTCGGCGCGGCGCAGGAATCCGTAGTGATCGAGATCCTCGAAGGGGAGGCCAAGGTCGTCCATCCTCTGGTGGCACTTCCAGCACTTCGCCTCCCGCGTGACCAACTGCCGCTGGCGCAGGGTGCGATGCGGGTCGTCGGGCACCATTGCGGCGGCATCCACCGGCAAGTCGGGCACTCGCCCGCCGAGGAGGCGCTCCCGCACCCAGCGGCCGCGGCGCACGATGTCGTTGTGGAAGTTGGTCGACCACGCCACGTGCCAGCTCGGCTGCATCAGGATCCCGATGCGCTCTCCCGAATGAGGCCGCCGATTCTGATCGGCGATCGGCGGGAGGTTCCGGAAGATGGGGCTCTCCCCGTTGGAGCGATCGTTGAGCGCACCGTTGACGTGAAAGAGCTCGTGGCTGCGAAACGACTCGGAGGTCGTCAGCAGTTCTTTGAGGACATCCTTGTCACGCCCGAGGATGGACACCACCAGGAGGTCGGTGTCGCCGACCAGCCGGCGTGCGTCGTAGTGGACGCCGCGGCGATGAAGGTGATCGGGCAAGGGATCTTTGAAGATCTCAGGGGCACGGTGGTAATCGAAGTATTCGCGAAAAAATCGCAGCACGCGCGACTTTCCCGCCCGGCGAGTATCCAGGATTCGTTGCACGTGGTCAGCGACCTCCTCCCGGGTGGTGAGCTCACCCTTCTCGGCGGCCGCGAAGACTCCGCGGTCGCGCTGCGTGGAGAGGGCGTAACTCAGCGCAAAAGCGACTTCGCGGGGTGAAAGCATGCGGACTCCCGGCCGCACCTCGCGACCCAGCCCGACTTCGAATCGCAAGATCGCCTCGGGCATCAACAACGGCGCCGTGAGGACCGTCTCTCCGGCGAGTCGCATGTCGCCGTCGCCCGCAACCTTGTTGTAGAGCGCGACCAGCCCTTCGATTTCCGCGTCACGGGGCGGCCGCGCCAGCGAGGTTTTGAACTGGTGCTGCAGAGCCCGTTCCAACTCGTCGCGGTTTGCCCTTACCACGGGGTGCAGGAGGGGCGCGAAGACACCATGGCCGTTGCTGACCCGCACCCCCTTCTCGAGATGCTTGCGCTCCTCGGGCGTTGCCTTCCCGGCACGGGCCCCATCCGGCCAGGCCCGGTGTTTGGCGGCCTCGGGATCTTCTACCACGTTCACGAGCAGGTGGGAGCGAGTCTGCGCAGACACGATCTGCTCGGCGTTGGAAAGGAGAAGACCCGAGGCTCCCTCGTCGGGTGTGTAGAGCGCGGCGTAGTCCTTGAATCCTGGATCCGGGATCACCCCGAAGGGCTGCTGCAGGCCGTGCGTGTCGAATTCGCCGACCCACCGGGCGTACGCCTGCGGCGAGAGCCGCCAGAGTCGCGGCGGCGGCGGGACGCTCGGCCCGCGGGTCCCCCCGAACAAGATCGCATGCGGCAGCCGGTTGCCATCGATCGGCATGTCCTTCACGGGGTACGGGGCGACCGGCCCCGCCAGCTGCGAGTCGAGTTTCGCCACGATCCATTTCATGACCGCTTCCGAGGCGACCCCATCGGGCCGCGGCTTTTTGGCCGGGGGCATGTCGCCGGCGCGCAGCCGCTCCAAGATCGACGCGTAAGCGACCCGACCCACGATGTCGTCCGGTTTCAGGATCTCCAGTTTGAAATCCCCCTTGTCGGATCCATCCCCGTGGCAATCCGCGCAGTGGAAATCGAAAAACTCGTGAACCGCATTGGCGGCGGCGGGTACCGGCGCGGCGGCGATCGTCCTGCGCTGCAACGAGTCCGGCAGCACCACCAGGGAGCTTTTTTCCCGCAGGGTCCTGAGCGCCTCGTCGGAGAGCGTCTTCAGCCCCTTCACCGAAAGCACCCCTTCGCGCCCGGAC
>CAUZKZ010000631.1:0-2977 GCA_963580345.1 Verrucomicrobiia bacterium
ACCCCCGTGATTCCAAGGGTTGGAGGGCTTCGTTCAGAACAAAAATGCCGTCCTGTTCTGCGGTTCCAGATTATTCTTTAGCAAATTGAATCCGCGAAACATTCCACCTCCTCGACTGGACTTATCACCACGTTTGCCTTCGCCGGCCTCCTGTGCCTCTCCGGTCCCGCCGAGGCCGCCGTGCTCAGCACCGACGTGATGACTCCCGGGACATACGGCGACGGCGCTTCCAACGCCGGGGGCATGGAAATCATCCGCGGCTTGAACGCCGGCCTTCAACCAAATCCCGCCGCCGTTCCCTACACCGCCAATGCCGCCGGGCCGACCCTCGACGCCTCGATCTACGGAGATATTCTGAATTTCCAGGCGGGAGGCTTCGGGGCTGACATCCACGGCCGCGGCGGCCAGATGTTCGCGCCCGGCGACGGCGAGGGCCTTCCCCCCAACAACAACGGCGGGATCGGCTTCGGCGGTCACGGCGCCTGGCTCATCACCTTCGACCTCGGTGCCATCCGCACCAATCACCTGGGCGGCTCCAGCTTGCCTCTCAGCCTCACGGGCCGCTATGCCCAGAACGGCCAGGGCGGTCCTGGTGAAACAGTGAACCCGGGCGGCATCTCCCAGGGTGTCGTTTTCGTCGACGGCGCCCCGGTTTTTGTCAGTGGTCTCAAGACGACCAGCGACCCCTCCGACCCGATCAACCTGGTGGTCTCCGACACCGCGCAATACCTGAGCTTCACCATTACCGGGGGAGACGGCTCCACCTTTTATGACGACGGCACCTTCCGCGACATGGAAATTTTTCCCGCAAATGCCTACGAGACGGAGGTCCTGGCGGATTCGCCCGTGGCCTACTACCGGCTCGGAGAAGCCGCCGGGCCCACCGCCGCCGACTCCAGCGGCAACAGTCGCGACGCCACCGCCGATGCGGGGGTGACCTTCGGGCAGGATGGCCTCATCACTCCCGACTCCGACACCGCGGTCGCTCTCAGCAGCACCCCGCGCGTCGTGAGCCCCGGCTTCGTGAAGAGCGGGACCGGAACCAGCCTCGAGTGCTGGGTCAAGTTCAACGCCCCGCCCGCCGGCGGCACCTTCGCCAACCTGGTCGGCGACCACGAGGGGGCCAACGATTTCCATCTCACCCTGCAGGCCGGTGGAGACGCCGTCGTCCGCGCCACGGTGCAGACCGATGCGGGCACCGTCTCGGTCGAATCCAGCGAATCGATGGACGACGGACGCCAATATCACGTCGTGGCGACCTGGGACGCGGCCACCGGCGCACTGCGCCTCTATGTCAATAGCGTGGAGGTTGGAACGGCCACCCAGGCCGGCAATGCCGTCAACACCGACAACCCGGTCTGCATCGGCGGAGAGGGGCTGGATGTCATCGTCGACGAGGTCGCGATCTACGACAATCCGCTGGGCGCGGACCGCATCGCCGTCCACTTCGACCTCGTCAACGTGCCGCCCCCGCCCCCGAAACCACCCGAGCCCAAGGAGGGCGTGATCCTCAGCACCGACGTCATGCTCGACGGAGGGTCTCCCTCCAACGCATTCGCGGACGGCTCCAAGAACACGACCGGAATTGAAATTGTCCGCGGTTTCAACCCCAGCCTGCAACCGGATTCCAGCGCCGTCCCCTATACCTCGGACGGCGCCGGCCCAACCATCGACCTGTCGGGATTCGGGGCGATCCTGAGCTTCCAGGCGGGCGGATTCGGAGCCGACATTCACGGCCGCGGCGGCATCATGTTCGCTCCCGGTGACGGTGAGGACACGGTGAACGCCAACGGCGGGATCGGATTTGGCGGCCACGCGCCCTGGATCATCACCTTCGACCTCGACGCCATCCGCTCCTGGCACATGGCCGGGAACACCGCGCCTCTCACCCTCACCGGCCGCTTCGCCCAGAATGGCCAGGGCAGTCCTGGTGAAACAGTGAACCCGACCGGCATCTCCCAGGGCGTGATTTTCGTCGACGGCGTGAACGTGTTCGAAAGCGGATTCAAAACCAGCGGCGACCCGTCCGACCCGATCGAACTGGCCATCGACGGCGGCGCGCAATACCTGACCTTCGCCATCGTGGGTGGAGACGACTCGACCTTTTATGACGACGGCACCTTCCGCGATATGACACTCACGGCCGATCCCTTCGCCACCAGGTTGCAGCTCACCATCGACCACGACGCGGGCGCTGACATGGTCAGCATCAGCTGGCCCAGCCAGGCCGGGCTCGTCTACAACCTCCGCAGCGAGACCGACCCCTCCGTGGATCTCCCCCTCGATTGGCCGATCTTCGACGGGAACCAGGACCTCGCCGCCACCCCCCCGGTGAACACCGCGACCTTCGCCACCCCGGCCGATCCGCTCCGCCTCTTCGTGGTGGAGAGCTTCCCGGCCCCCCCGGAATCCGTCTTCTCCGACGAATTCGAGAATGGTCTGGGTGACTGGACCACCGGCTCCGACGGCGCCGCCGGAACTGTCTGGGAACTCGGCACCCCGAGTGCCGTCGGCCCAGTGCCCCTCGGCATCCCGCTGCCGAGCCCCGACAACTGCTTCGGAACCAATATCGCAGCCGACTATGCCAGCGACGCCAACATCTGGCTGCGCTCCCCGGAGATCGACCTCACCAACGCCGCCGAAGCCACCCTCTGTTTCTTCCAGTGGATCGACGCCGAAGTGGGCTTTGACGGCGGAACCGTCTCGGTCCTCGATGCCGCCAACGACTCCGTCCTGGCCGTCGTCGATGGTCCCATCGACGGGGAAAACGTGGACTGGGCCAAGGCCACCTTCGCCATCCCGGCCGAGGCCATCGGCAAGACCATCAAGCTCGAGTTCCTCTTCGATAGCGATGACCTCAACGTCGGCAGGGACTTCGCCGGATGGTACATCGATGACGTCACCGTGACCGTGCCCTGAGGAGAGAAGAAGAACCGCCCAGCCCCCCCCGGATTCATCCCGGTCCTCCGCCCCGCCC
>CAUZKZ010000632.1:0-2977 GCA_963580345.1 Verrucomicrobiia bacterium
GGGGTGGCGGTAAATACCGCTTGGCCGTTAAGACCCGAGGCAGGAGCCCAGTGCGTCAATCGCGCCCGCTGGGATCTGTGCGGGGGCCGCCGGGCAACCGGCGGTCCTACCGCGACCGGGTCAGTCAAATTTTTAGCGCTCTTTCCAGCTGGCCCATGAGCTTCTTGGCCTGCTTCCACTCAGCCCCCCAACTCGAACTGGCCGGATCGCGACGAACGAGGGTGGCTGCTCGGTTGGGATGGCCCATGAGAACCCAGCAAAAGATTTCGAAGCCGCTCCGCTCCACCAGCTCCCCCAGCAACTCGCCAAACTTCTCCCGGTCGCGGTCATCTTTCACAATGGGCTCCCGCCGGTCTCCCCGCGCCATGCAGTGGTAGACTGCGCCAGGAAATTGGATCCGGACTTGCCGTGGCGCGCCAAAAGAAGAGCAAAATTACGAACGGGTAGCGATGAAAACTTTGACCGGTACCCCTTGATCTCATGCCGCCCGCCTCCCCAAGTCCCTCCAAGGTAAACACCGATGAAGACTTCCCAACCAAACCGCCGCGACTTCCTGGCGCGGAGCTCCGCAGCTGCGGCAGGCCTGTTTTCTGCGGCTCCTCAGATCCTTCGCGCTCAGGGCGCGGTCGCTGCCAACGACAAGTTGAACATCGGCTTCATTGGGGCGGCCGGCCAGGCGGGCTTCAGTATCGGTCAACTCAGGGGAATCGCCAACGTGGCGGCCCTGTGCGACGTGGACGAACAGCGCCTGGGCCCGGTTGCGAATAAGTTTCCGGGCGCCAAGACCTATCGCGACTTTCGGCGGCTGGTCGATCAGAAGGATTTGGATGCCATCGTGGTGGCCACTCCGGATCACACCCATGCGGTGGCCAGTGTGGCGGCACTGCGAAGCGGGCGGCATCTCTATTGCGAAAAGCCGCTCACGCGCACGGTGTCGGAGGCGCGAGTGGTGACGGAATTGGCCCGCGAGACTGGCTTGGTCACGCAGATCGGAACGCAAATCCATGCCGGGAGTAACTACCGCCGGGTGGTCGAGTTGATTCGGACTGGTGCGATCGGAGAGGTGAGCGAAGTGCACGTTTGGGTTCAGGGCGGATACGGGGGCAAGGAGCGTTTCAAAGAGTTCCCGCCGGTCCCTGCCAATATCGATTGGGACCTCTGGCTGGGACCGGTTCAGAAACAACCGTACCACCCGGATTGGATGCATTTCAAATGGAGGAACTGGTGGCACTTCGGTGGAGGGACGCTGGCTGACATGGGCTGTCACTTCATGGACCTTCCCTTTTGGGCGCTGGACTTACATCATCCGACTTCGATCGAGGCGGAGGGCCCGCCGGTGGACCCGGACTCTCCCCCCAACGCGCTCATGGTGCGCTATCAGTTTCCCGCCCGCGTGGTAGAAGGCACCCACTGGGGCCCGCTTGTGCTGACCTGGTATAATGGAGACAAATACCCCAGCGATCATATCTCGCCCGAGCAGAAGAAGGCCTTTGGAAGCGGAGTTCTCTTCGTCGGCAAGAAGGGCAGCCTGATCTCGAACTACGGACGCCATCTCCTCTTGTCCGAAAAGGACTTCAAGGATTTTCAACCACCAACTCCCTTCCTCCGGGACTCGATGGGCCACCATCGGGAATGGGTGGAGGCTATCCGCACTGGCGGGAGCACCACTTGCCGCTTCGACTACTCCGGGCCCCTGACCGAAACGATCTTGCTGGGCAACGTGGCGTTCCGGACCGGCCAACGGCTGGAGTGGAACTTTGCGAAGATGAAAGCAACCAACTGTGCGGAGGCAGACCGCTTCATTCAGCACGACTACCGAGGTGACTGGGACCGCTGGTTCCGCGGGTAGGTCTGACAGGTGTTAGCACGATTGATATGAACGCATTCACCAGGTCACTGGCCGTGATATTCGCAGCATGCGTCTTTGCGCCGGCTTCGCTCCCGGGAAAGGACGAGATCGTGAAGCAGGTCGGAGACTTCTTCGATTCGCAGTCCAAGGCCATCAAATGAAGACACTGTTTACCCTCACGATCCTGCTCCTCGGATCGATCGCGCTGCATGCCGCCGAGTGGCCTCCGGAGGATCCACCCAAGAAAAAGACCTTCAACGGCCGCACGACGGAAACTTTCCGGCACGGCGTCAAACCGGAGTGGGGATATGCAGCGCCCCAGGAGGACACCTTCGTCGTGGTGCATCCGAAAACTGCACGGGAAAAAGCGCCGCTCTATGTCGTACTGCATTCGGCCGGGCACGATGTGTTTTCGTGCGTGAACTGCACGAAGACCGTCGGCAACCACGACATTTACCGTTCGCCGGACGACCACTACGCTCTCTACCTCGACTGCCGGAAGAACCGGGGCGACTGGTGGTGGGGCGGGATGCACCTCCGGGCCAAAGAGCTCATTGCAAAGAATTCCGGTGGTGACACGGTGCCGGTCGAGAAGCGCGTGATGGACACCGTGGCGTGGGCAATCGCGCGCTACAAAATCGACCCCAATCGCGTCTATCTCTCGGGCAACTCCATGGGCGGCAGCGGCACGCTGGGAATCGGCATGAGGCACGGGGATGTGTTTGCGTCGATCAAGGCCAATGTCCCTGCGGGCGTCGAGCACGTCTCCGAGCGCATGTTCTTCCCGCCGAAATCGATCCCGGAGGGCGTGTCCTTGCCCGATCCGCCGATCTGCATCGATTACTCGGCTCAGAACGACGGCTGGTCGGTCGGCCATGATCGATTCGCGCGGGCGATGAACGACCGCAAGTATGCCCTCTTCTTCTACTGGGGCCCATTCGGCCACGCCAACAACTCCGCGAAGATCATGGAGGTGAATGACCTCATCGATTCCTTCGACTGGCTGAGCGTGAAGAAGAACGAAGCCTATCCGGAATGCCACAAGGTTAGTCCGGTCTCTCGATCCCGGAGGGATCATAGAAATTTAGCGCGGGGTTGAGCGCAGCGACACCCCGGGGTCAATGAGCG
>CAUZKZ010000633.1:0-2974 GCA_963580345.1 Verrucomicrobiia bacterium
CGGTGCCCCGCCGGATCTCGTGGGTGAGGGAGGAGCAGGCGGCATACCCGCCGAGGATCAATCCGCAGACGAAATGAAGAGCGAAGGCACTGTCACGCACCAGCCGCGCCGACTCCCCCAGGGTGTGGGTGAGAAGTACGGGGAGGACGCCGATGAAGACGATACAGCTGGCAACCAGGATCAAGGTGATCGGTTGGCGCACCGTCTCCAGCGCGGTCAGGCCGGCCAGGGCAAAAAATTGGTTCAACTGAAGTCGCATAAGCTAAGTAGTCTATTCAATCCGCCTACATCTTACAATCGGCACCGGCACTCAGTATACCTGGCGTCCTCTGTTTTCCAATCCCTGGAACCCGGCGCCAACCCCAGGACGTGTCCAAACCCCCATTTAATATGACAGAATCGTGTACGATCGGTTCGAAATTTATCACATCCGCTGGGGGGAAAGAAGGCGGGGATCGAGAAACGGAGGATGGGCTCAAGGGGCGGGTTGACGTTTCAGTGCGTGGCGGACGATGCGTTGGATCAGTGTGACGAAGGGGACCCCCGCTTTCTCCGCGGCTTCGGCCAGCTCGTCTCCCATGGAGAGGTCGGGATTGGGATTGGCCTCGAGGACCACGAACCGCCCCTCCGGAGTGAGCCGCATGTCGATCCGTCCGTAGTCACGGAGTTGGAGAATGCGGTAGACCTGTTTGCTGATCCGGGCGGCCTGCTGTTCCATGGCCCCGGACAGCCGGGCGTCGGTGAAGCGGACCTTCCATTTTTTTCGATAGCTTTCGTCGAGCTTGACCCTGGAAGTGGCGAATTGGGGTCCACGTGCGGCTTTTGAGAACTTCACCTCACGCGCCGGGTAGGCGGTGAGCCGTTCGTTCCCGGTTATGCCCACGTAGATCTCCCTCCCTCCGATGAACTCTTCGCAGATGGCGGGTTGTTTCATCCGTTCGTGCACCACCTCCACCCGCGCCCGCAGTTCGTCCGCATTGTGCACTCGCGACGCGAGGGAGATGCCGTCGGATCCGTCCTCGAAACCCGGTTTGACAATGATGGGGTATTGCATGCCGGTGGGGACCGCGGTACGGCCCGGGGCGAGTTGAACAAACCGGGGCACGGGGACGCGGTGGTGCGACAGGAGTTGCTTGCAGAGGGTTTTGTCCCGGCACAACATCAATCCAGTCGGACCGGCGCCGGTGTACGGCACGTCCAGGAGTTCGAGGATCGAGGCAATCAGCTGATCTTTCTTGCGGTCGCCGCCCACGTGTTCTGTCAGGTTGAAGACGAGGTCCGGTCCGATCGCGGTGAGGGCGTTAATCGTCTTTGCCGCGTCGGCCTCGAAGGCGAGCACCACGACCACATGTCCCTGGTGGCGGAGGGTCTCGGTGATGTGAAATTCCACTTGGTACGCGACTTTACCGTACCCGTTCTCTAATTGCGGATCCTCCTCCGCGACGCATTCGGGATCAATTAGCAGGGCAATTCTCATGGCGCTCGAGGATCTTCTTGCATCAAAGGGGTTTCTCTATAGCATCGCCTTGAGCCGATCAAGCCATGACGCACGGCGGAGAGGACGGCGGCTCGGGCCATGGCCAAAGGGACCTACATTTACGATCCGGAGAAGAAGGAGTTCCGCACGCGGGGCGGGTCCGCCGCGTGGGCCATGGACGGCGGCGGGCCGCACATGCCCTCGCTGCGCCGGCCGAAGAAGCGGCGCCGGCGCCGGCGGTCCGAGAAAGCGGCTGGAGCGGCGACTCCACGCCGCAAGCGGCGGTCCTCCCGCGAATCTGAAGGGGAAATCGAGGAGTCGCTGGCTTCGAGTCCCTGGCGCCCCATCATGTGGGCAGTCATCGTAGTCATGACCCTCGTGTGGCTGGTGGTAGTCTTTTCTCAGCAAAACCGACCCCCGGCGGAGGGAGACTTGGAATCCATCTTCAAGTTCGACCGGGAGGAACTTCCATTGCCGCACTGGTAGCGGTTCAGGTGCAGCGGACCACCACGGAAGTAAACGGAAGCAGCGTGCTCTGATCCAGTTGTCCGTAAATGGGTTCGTATTGGAAGAGGCTGATGTGATTGAGGCGCCGCGCCTCAGGGCCGAGGTTGACGGCGCACCGCACCATCCCTTCGCCGTGTTTCCGTTCAAATGCGATCACCGTGCGTCGATTTTGTGGAGCATCTTCCCCCGCTTCGATAAGCCGGAAGTTTCCCCTCACCAGTTCCGGGGTTTGTTGGCGCAGGGCAATGAGGTCCTGGTAGAAGTCATACCATCCTCTGCGTTTCTGCATGGACCGGGCAAAGAGGTTGCCCTCGAATTCGATTCCCGGTTCGTAGGTGCTTCCATCTCCCCGGAGGATTCGCCGTCCCTTGTCGCAGGTGCCGATGCGGGTATGGATGGGGGGCCGGTTTTCCGCGCCGAACTCCTGTCCGGTGAGGAGAAACGGCATGGCGTGTCCGGTGAGGAAGATGAGCTGGTTTACCGCGATGACGGCGCCGTCCCCGAATCGATAGACGCCACGCCCTTCATCGTGGTTATCGGTATAGCGGGCGAGGCGGGGGGCATTCTCGTCTGCGGATAGTTTAGCCTCGTAGTCCGTGAGGAGGGTTTCCATGGCCCCGGCGATCCCGCGATCCTGGTAGGCGGCATAGTAAGGCGCGAAATCGTCCTGCCGGGATGCATCGGGGGATTCCATGATGCAGGTCTGCCCCTCCTCATTGACGGCATAGAAGTTCAGGCAGATTTTGTAAAAGTCGTCGTCGTACGCCGCATTGAAGCCGCGGCCGAAGAGGTCCAGGTTGTTGGCCAACCCGTAGCATTCCGCCAGGAAGAGGATTTCGCGCTTGGGGTGGCGGAGGTTCAATTCCCGGATGGCCTCATCCCAGAAGGAGAGGTCATTGATGAAATGCGCCATGTCGATGCGGAACCCGTCCACGCCGCGCACGACGCCCGACTCATCTTCGCCCAGGAGGCTCAGCCAGAAGTCATAGA
>CAUZKZ010000634.1:0-2967 GCA_963580345.1 Verrucomicrobiia bacterium
GCAACTACCCCGAGCAGCGGCCGGACATCACCTACGGAATCTTCGGATCTCCCGGGCAGGTCGGCTTCCTGTTCAATCCCACCCCCGGTGCCGCCAACGACGACAGCAGCGCGGTGCTGGGGTTCGTGGACGACACCGAGTTCGATATCGACCGGGGATTTTTCATGGTCCCCTTCTACGTCACGATCACCACCAGCACCCCGGGGGCCACCATCCGCTACACGACCGACGGTTCGTGGCCGAGCGAGTCGGTCGGGACGATCTACACCGAACCGGTCCTGGTCCGCCGCACCCTCCCGCTCAAGGCCATCGCCTACAAGCCCGGCTCCGTCTCGAGCAACGTCGACACCCAGACCTACATCTCTGTGGACAATGTGGTGACTCAAACCACCAGCAACACGCAGAGTCTCTGGGGCCTGCCTTCGAGCTGGGGCGGCCAGGCCCCCTACTACGGGATGAATGGAAACCCCAGGATCGATCCCCTCACCCACCCGCTCATCAAGGATAATCTCAAGCAGATTCCCAGCTTTTCGATCGCCATGGAGACGGACGATCTGTTCGGATCGAACGGCATCTACTCGAATCCGGGGGGTCGCGGGCCGAGCTGGGAGCGTCCTACCTCGCTGGAATTCATCGACCCGCGCCGTCGAACCGGGAGCCACAACTTCCAGCAGAATTGCGCGATCCGCATCCAGGGGGGCGGATTCCGGAGCTTCGGACTGTCGCCCAAGAAGTCCTTCCGGGTCCTCTTCAAATCGGATTACGGCCCTTCCAATCTGCCAACCGGGGGACCGGGCAAGCTGTCGTATCCCCTCTTCGGTCCGGATGCCGCCTCGGAATTCCAGACCCTCACCTTCCGGCTGGAGGGCGATGACGGCTGGCAGTCCGCCGGGCTCGGTAGCGAGGCGCAGTATGCGCGCGACGAGTTCGGACGGCGGTTGCAGCTGGCCCTCGGGCAACCCTCCTCGCACGGCCTCCACTGCCACCTCTACCTCAATGGCGTCTACTGGGGGATCTACAACGTGGTGGAGCGCCCCGACTCCGGATTTGCGGAGAGCTATTTCGGAATTAATCGCGAGCTGTGGCAAGGACGGACTCAGGGCGGCCCGATTAACGACAACACCAATCTGAACGACTGGAACGCCATGTTGGGCGCGGTCAGTGCGATCAGCTCTGCATCGACCATTCTCACGCGCGATCGGTTCTACCTCCGGGTCTGCGGGTTCAGTTTGGGCGGGGCCCGCTACCCGTTCTCAACAGTTTGGGTGGATCCCAATAACTTCGCGGACTACCTGCTGGCAAACTGGTATGGAGGGAACAGCGACTGGCCGCACGCCAACTACTACTGCGGGCGGGATCCGGGAGCGGAGAGCACCGGATACAAGTTTTTCAACTGGGACTACGAGTGGTCCCTCCGCATCCTGCGCTTTCACCTGACCACCAACCTGACCAATAACTTCGCAGGCGTGGCCGAGCCGCAACGGCATCTCGAAACGAGCCCGGAATACCGGGTTCGTTTTGGAGACCGGGCCCACGCCGCGCTCTTCAACGACGGAATATTCGTGCCGGAAAACGCCACCGCGCTTTACGAGGAGATTACCGCGCAGCACCTCAATTTCCTGTATCCCGAAGCGGCGCGGTGGGGAAACCAGCACGGGCATGCGCATACTCCCAGCACCTGGAGGGCAGAACGGAGCCGGCTGGTTCATCCCACCACGGGTTGGTTTGTGCAGCGGCCCGCCATTCTCCTGGCACAATTGAAGGCGAGAGGCCTCTATCCCGCTCTCGCTGCACCGACCTTCAGTCCGCACGGCGGCTCGATCCCGGCCGGAAGCGGTCCGACCCTCAGCGTCCCCGACAACATCACGAAGGTCTACTACATGTATGGCCCGGGTGATGGGGACCTGACCGATTACGCACACTCTCTCGATCCCCGCCTGGTCCTTGGCGCCATAAATCCCGCCGCGACGCTCATCGATTTCGGGAGCGCTGGGAACGGAAACGGAGTGCACACCTCACCCCCCCTCGCCCTCACCGAACCCGGCTACCTGCTTTCGCGCTCCTACAACAGCGCCTCCGGAGAATGGTCGGCGCTCAACACCGCTCTCTTCACCCTCGACACCATTCCTGCCAATGCGGGTCGCATCGTGGTGTCCGAGATTCACTACCACCCGGAGGCACCCAGAGCGGCGGAAATCGCGGCGGGCTTTGCGGATCAGGATCTCTTCGAGTTCCTGGAGGTGCAAAACATCGGGAGCGCGAGTGCGGATATGACGGGGGTTGATTTCATCGCGGGCCTGGAGTTCGAGTTCCCGCCGGGATTCACGCTCGCTCCGGGGGCGCGGGCCGTGATTGTGAAGGACCTGGCCGCCTTCAACTACCGCTACCCGGGATTCCCCGCCTCCCAGATCGCGGGGGTCTTCTTGAACGACAGCGGCCTGCGCAACAGCGGCGAGACGCTCACGATGCGCGCCGCGGACGGGAGCCTCATCAAGGACTTTGCCTATGACGATGAGTCACCGTGGCCGTCCGCCCCGGATGGCACGGGCGTGAGCTTGGTCCTCATGTTTGCCGAAACCAACCCGAACCCCCGGGATTCAACCATCTGGCGACCGGCGGCTGCCTCGGGTGGCAACCCGGGCGAAACCGATGTGCTGGTCTTCGCGGGCGATCCCAATGCCGACCAGGATGGGGACGGAGTGCTCGCCTACGTGGAGCATGCCCTGGGGACCAGCGACCGCGACCCGGCCGAGCGCGAGACCATGAAGTTCGGCGCGCAGACCATCGAGATCAGTGGCAACCTCGACGACTACTTCACGATCACCTTTTCCCGCGACCTGCGGGCCGAGGACGTCGAGATCGTCCCGCAGGTATCCGCCGACATGATCGACTGGAATGCCGGGCCGGTCACGCCCGTCACGGTGTCGGAGGTGACGTCATCCGGGACTCGCGTCGAGGTGACTTACC
>CAUZKZ010000635.1:0-2962 GCA_963580345.1 Verrucomicrobiia bacterium
TGCAACGACCGTGAGGGTCAGCGTGCAGAGGCCGCAGGTCACCAGCGTCAGGTTGGGAACCATCACTTTTTCTTGAGGCGTTTTTTCCAGGCCTTGGGGTCCTCGCCGATTCGCGGGACATGCTTATCCGCGAGCTTCACTTCAGCGAGGCTAATCCGCTTCCAGATGACGATCAGACCGTCGACCACGGGTCGGTCGATGACAACGGCGTCGCGCACCTGGCCGTTGACGACAGCAAGAAGGAGCTTGTCGCGATGGGCCGTGCTCAGGTTTTTGAGTCGTCCGGCCGCGACCTTGGTGAGCTGGAAAACGACGCCATAGGTTTGCCCGTCGTCGGACGGGAAGGGACGGAAGGCGCGGATGTCCTTGGTGGTGATTTCGGCTGCGGCCCGATAGGCGACTTCTCGACCGGCCGTGAGTTGCTTCAAAACCCGGCGGTCGCCGGCCTCGGCCTGGAGGTGGAAGCTGACCGTGAGGACTGGGGCTTTCTTGCCGCCCCCCATGAGGGCACCCGGGAGGAGCGCTCCCGCCAGTGCGACTGCGAGGAATCTAGGCATGAACATTATCGAAGCATCGATTGGACGAGGCCTTCAAGCTTAACTATATCTGCGGCAAAGTTGCGAATCCCCTCCGCCGTCTTCTCGGTGGCCATGGGGTCTTGGTTGAGGAGATAGCGGAAGGTCTTCTCATCCAATTCGAGCCGCTCGAGGTCGCTATTTTTCGCTGCACCGGGCTCCAGCTTACGCGCCACCTTTGCGGTGGACTGCTGGAGTTCCTCGAGGAGGGAGGGGGAGATGGTGAGGAGATCGCAGCCCGCAAGTTCGAGAATCTGGCCGATGTTCCGGAAGGAAGCGCCCATCACCTCGGTCTGGTAGCCGAACTTCTTGTAGTAGTTGTAAATAGTGTAGACGGATTGCACCCCGGGGTCGTCCGCACCCTGGTAGTCGTGGCCCGTTTCGGATTTGTACCAATCGTAAATGCGGCCCACGAAGGGCGAGATCAACTGGACGCGGGCCTCGGCACACGCGACGGCTTGTGGAAAGGAGAAAAGGAGCGTGAGATTGCAGCGAATTCCTTCTTTCTGCAGCGTTTCGGCGGCGCGGATTCCCTCCCAGGTGGAAGCGATCTTGATAAGAATCCGGTCGCGCGAGATGCCGCCCTTTTCGTAGAGGGCGATGAGCTGGCGCGCCTTTGCGATCGTGCTCTGCACATCGAAGGAGAGCCGGGCATCGGTCTCGGTAGAGACCCGTCCGGGGAGAAGTTCCAGAATTTCGCAGCCGAAGGAAATCAGGACGCGGTCAACGATGGAGTCGACGAGGGCGCTTCCGGCGAGAGAGGATCCGGAGTGGTCCTGCACGGCCTTGTCAAGGAGGTGCTTGTAGTCGTCCTGGGTGGCGGCTTTGAGGATGAGGGAAGGATTGGTAGTGGCGTCCTGCGGCTCGTACTCGCGCATGGCCTGAAAGTCACCGGTATCGGCGACCACGGTGGTGTACTGCTTCAGCTGCTCGAGCTGGCTGACGGTGGCTGCTACTGTCATCGGGCGGGAATGAGCAATTTCTCCGTGGTTGTCAAAGGAAAGGGCCGCATCCCGGAGGGCGTGAAGGTCACGAGATCCGGGCGCCACCCCTCAGAGTCGGACCGGGCCGGGAGATGTCAAGGGGGCGTGAAGGCCCGACATCCCGAAGCCGGCCAGGGCCCCGGGATTCAGTCCGAGGGCAGGACCAGCGGGAGCCGTTCTGCCCCGGGGAGCCTCCAGGAGCGAAGCGGTTAAGGGCCAGGCCGAACCGGCCGAATCTTACCTACTTGCCACCCCCGGTGCCGGGCAGGAAGCGGTAATACACTTCCAGCATGAGGGTCGCGAGAGAAGTGACATAAACCGGGTCATTGCGTGCCCCGGGGCCGGCTCCGTTCGGAGCGGGGTAGGAGCCGTCTTTGTTCTGATTGTTCAGGAGCTGATCACGGAACATCTCGTTGTATTTCATCCAGCTCTTGCCGCCGTGATTGATGGCGGCCTGGCTGCTGTAGTAGTGCTCGTAGAGGTTGCAGGGACCTGCCTTGTAGTTGAACTTGGACTCCTTATCGATGTACTTGACCCCTTTCCGGGCGTTGGAATTGGAGGCACCCTTGTGTTGCTGGAAGCAGAGCGCTCCGGCCCCGGTGAGAGTGAAGTGGTCGCCATTCGGGCTGGGCCCGGAGTAACCGAAGCCGCCGTTGCCGGCCTGGCAGCTTTCGCAGTATTTGAGGGCTCTGCTGATGCAGGCGCGCATGTTGCGGAATTCGAGTCCGGTGTGCTTACCGGCCTTGAGGGCCTGCAGTTGCCAGGCCGTGATGGACATGTCTCCTCCGCGGCCGCCGCCTTCTTCGTAGGCGTATTCCCAACCGCCGGACTTGTTCTGGTTGTCGATGATCCACTGGACGGCCTGCTGGACCGAATCCTTCAGTCCCGGCAGATTGATGGACTGCTGGCTGCAGAAAGTATAAGCCTCCGCAATGGCATAGGTCGCGATGGCGTGAGTGTAGGACCAGTGCTTGTCCTGCAGGTTTGTCGCCATGCGGCCCTTTTGCTTCTGGCAATTGTCGACCAGGAAAAGGATGGCCTTCGTGACGGTCTCTCCGAATTCTTCGGAGGTGGGCGTTTCGCAGTGTCCCAGGAAGGCGAGGAGGGCGAGGCCGGTGTAGGCCACGCCTGTTCCGCCGCCCCACGAGCCATTCTGGCCCTGGGTTCCCTTGAGCCAGCGCAGGGAAGCCACGACGGCATCTTCGCACTTCTCGTTTCCGCCACTGGTCTTGAGGCGCTGGAGGCGGTCCTCCTTCGAGCAGCGCTTGCGCATGACGGCCGGAATGTTTCCAAAGCCGCCCCCGTCGCCGTCGCCGCCGGATCCCCAGCCCGCTCCGAAGTCATCCCCGCTCCCGAAGTCGAGATTGGGCTCGGCCTCGGTTTCCGGGACCGGAACCGCGGTGG
>CAUZKZ010000636.1:0-2947 GCA_963580345.1 Verrucomicrobiia bacterium
GTTCGGAAAGTCTGCTCGGTGCCTTGGAGCAACGGGGGGGCGCATCGTTTCTGCTGGCTGGCTTCCAGCAAGAAGCGCTGGAAATGCGGCGGGCGGGACGGGGAGGACCCGCGGAATTCGATGCCGACAGGCAGGCAACCTCGACACATCTGCGCACGCTGGCCGATACCTATCCCACCTTTACCGCGGTCGGCGTCAATAGCAGAACCAACGAAGTGATCCTGCAGGACAATAATCTATGGTCCGCCTACATCTTCAACCGGCTGGATAACACACCGCCACGCGCGCGATTCAGCGAGCCGAAGCGGATCATCCAGGGGCCTGAGACCGAGATGCAGTTCAACAACGGTCTCTACATCGATCCGGTGAACGGGGACATGTATTCGGTCGAATCGGACACGGGCGACAAGATGGTGGTGTTTGCCCAGGACGCCGGGGGCAACGTCGCGCCCAAGCGCGTCCTGAACCCCCCCCATCGAGTGTACAGCGTTGCCGTCGACGAAGTGAGGGAGGAGCTCTACGTCACCGTGGAGTACCCGCCCGAGGTGGTGGTGTACAACAAGAATGCCGAGGGGGATGAACTGCCGCTGCGGCGAATCGTTGGGGACCGCACCCAACTGGAAACACCCCACGGGATCGCCGTCGACTCGAATCTCGGGCTCTTGTACGTGAACAACTGGGGCCATACCACGGATTTCGGAGATTCACGAGGTGGGACGACGGGTTACGAAGATAATGGCAGGAATATTTCTCCTGTTGGCGATCCCTCTACGGGCCGGTTCAATCCGACTTCGATCACGATCTATTCGATCGAGGCGGACGGGGACGTGGCACCGATACGTGTGATTGAAGGGGACCGGACGCAGTTGAATTGGCCTGGAAACATGACCGTGAACCAGGCAACCGGGGACCTGATTGTCGCCAATGACATGGATCACTCGATCCTGGTATTCACAGGGTTGGACACCGCCGACGGCAACGTGGCGCCGACGCGGGTCATCAAGGGCGATCGGACCAAGCTGGTGCATCCGACCGGAGTGGCTGTGGACACCGTGAACCAGGAATTGTGGGTTTCCAACCTGGGTAACGCATCGGGAGTGGCGTTTCCGCTCGAGGCCGATGGGAACGTGGCGCCCTTGAGAGTCGTACGTGCGGCGCCGGAGGAGCACCAGTCGTTGATTTTCGGCCGGACCGCGGCGGTGACGTATGACCCCAACCGGGAAGAAATCCTGGTACCGAACTGAGTGAACCATCCGCAGGTTGCGGCCTTCGCCAGGTTGGCGGAGGAGAACGCGGTTCCGACACGTGTGATTGAAGGTGTGGCTTCACGGCTCGGCCGGACAATGCATGATGTAATGTTCGATGCGATTCACGATGAACTCGTCGTGACCAGTCCTTTCGCACAGGCGATTATGACATTCCGGGGCGATGCGGACGGAGAAGAAGCCCCCCTGCGCATCATCCAGGGTCCAAATACTCAGATCGTGAGCGAACGGGGCTTGGATAAAGTCACCATCGACCCGGTCAACAACGAAATCCTGATCGCGACCAACCACGGAGACGATCGAGACCCACTCGGAGCCATTCTGGTATTTCCGCGGGAAGCGGACGGCGATGTCGCTCCGATCCGGATTCTAAGCGGGCCCGCCACCCAGTTCGGGGGCGGCCGTCCATCGATGCGGGTCGACAACAAGAACGACCTGTTGCTCGTCGCTGAGAGTGGGGGGATCTTGATTTTTGATAGAACCGCGAGCGGGAATACGCCGCCGATTGGAAGGATTCCAGGGCCGAGCGGCAACCAATTCGACGTCTACAACGATCTGATCATCACCCTCAGGGGCGACTACCTCTACGCCTGGGACATCCACACCAGGGGCGAGGGCGTCCGTCCGGTCTGGAAGATCTCAACTCCGCTGGGGGCGCGGGCCAACCAGACGGGACTTGTTCTGGATCCTGTTCATGAGGAGGTCATCGTCGCGACTGGAGCGGGAAATCAGATTCGGGTGTTTCACGTTCCCGAAATATTCGCGGAACGCAGCGAGGCGCCACGCGCCTCGACACCAATCCGCTTCTCAGCTGAGGAGTAGTTCCAGCCCTCGTCATCGGTGAGAAACCGCTGAACTTCATGGGAGCCGATCTTCGCGGTCGGCTCCCCCGCTACCCTGTTCGAGAGTCGTCGATATCGCTTGGCCCGCGCGCGCAAAATTCATCAGAGTCCAAACACGGAGGTTCAAAAACCCCATTATTCCATCCCGTTCTCATTAATGTCTGCGGACCCGACCGCGCATTAGTCTCTGTCGACAATCATTAAGATTCCAGCGATTCGGCGTCCGGGGCTTTTCAATTGACCCGCCTGGTATCGATCTATAGAGTTTCGCATTAGAGTGTCGGCCTTGGATTCGACTTGCAGGTAAGAATCGATTCTCGTTATCGGAATTTTCTGAAAGACATCTATAGACGTCGGGGTGCCTATGCTTAAGGGATCTAAGTTCTGGGGCAGTTTCTTTGTAGTCGCGGTTTTGAGCACGGTCATACAACCTGCGGCTCTCGCTGCCCAATTCACGACGGCTGAGACTTTCGATATCAACCGCTTCTCGCCGAATGGTGGTCAGTTCGAAACGTTTTACGTGACCGACTCCGAACTACTGGGGGCCTTGCTGGATTCAAATCTGATCTCCGCTGAAACCCGGGTCCTGCTGACCGAAACGGCGACGGGAAACCTTGTTTTCCTGACGGACCAAATGTCCTTTCACCATATTGCTCAAGGCGAGGCGAACGGGCAGCCGTGGATGGTGACGGTTTGAGTGGTCTGTAATACCGGGGTCAGTATGATCCCGACGATTGACGGAAAGCTGTACCATTTCGAAAACCCTGGTATCTATGATGGCCTCTTCCTGATGGCCGATACCGAGACCTCCACGTTCTGGAACCACATCACGGGTGAAGC
>CAUZKZ010000637.1:0-2937 GCA_963580345.1 Verrucomicrobiia bacterium
ATAGGTGGCGGAAGTGAGCATGAGACGTTGGAGTCGCTTGACGTCCCAGCCATGCTCGATGAAGTCGGCGGCAAGCCAGTCCAGCAACTCCGGATGGCTCGGGCGTTCCCCCTGGGTGCCGAAGTCCCCGAGGGTTTTCACCAGTCCGGTGCCGAAGAGCTGTTTCCAGAGGCGGTTCACCATCACCCGGGCCACCAGGGGGTGTTCGGGATCAGTGAGCCAGTAGGCCAGTCCGAGGCGGTTGCGGGGCTGGTTGGCGGGCAGGCGGGGGAAGATGGCCGGCACGTCCGGTTGGACCTCTTCGCCCGGTCGGCGGAAGTCGCCACGCATGAGGATGTGGGCCGGTTTGCGCTTCTCCATCTCGACCATCACCATGGTGGTGGGGAGGGACTTGTCGACCTGGTCGAGTTGCTTTCTGGTTTCCGCAACTCCGGCCTCCAGTTCGCGGAAGAGATCCCGCGACTCCTGGTGGACGTAATTGATGAAGTGCGAGAAGAGTTTCCCCCGTTCTTCCTTGCTGCGCTCGTTTCCGGGTTTGGCGGCAAGAGCCATGATTTCGGCGGGAGCGGGGTTCCATTCGCCGTCGATCTTGTACTTGGTGCCGAGATGGAATCCGACCGCAGCCTGTTCGTTGGCATCAAGGGCGCGGTCGTAGACGAGGACTTCCGCGAAGTCGGCCGCGGTTTTCTCCGCGCCCGCGTTGTTGGCCCCGATGGTGATGGCCTTGTTCTGGAAACCGGAAAGGCTCACTCCTCCGCCCCCTCCGTCCTTGCCATTAAGGCGGAAACGGGTGTCGTTGTTGGAGCCCTGCTGGGTGATGATGGCGACCACGGGGACGCTCCGCTTGAGGTCCGCACTGCCCACCATGTCCGCGCCGTAGCCATTGAAGCTGAACTTGTTCTTGTCGGTTTTCCAGAAGGCGCGGCGTTTGCCCTGGGACTCGTCGCCCCACATGAGGGCCATCTGGTGCCGGGCGAGGTCATTGAACTGCAGCACGAGCACCATGGTGAAGTCGCCTCCAAGATGTCCGGCCCCGGATGCGGTGCGAAGGAAGTCGTTCTTGCCATCGAGGCGGATGGCGGGATGTCCGTTAAGGGCCCTGCCGAACTGCTTGGGTTGGCCGGTGGCCACTGCGGTGCGCTTGTATCCAGAAAGGTCCGGCCACTCCTTCACAAATCCGCCCGGTGCGTCGAAGGAGCCCGCGTCAAGGTGCAGTTGCAGGCCGTTGCCGACCGGGAGAAGGCCGGTCTTGGGCAGGGCCAGGGAGGTGACCCATTCCTTGAGGGCCGGAGCGAGGTCGCCCCCGGGATCGGTGAACTCAGGGCGTTCGCGGGCGGTCTTCAGTTCCGCGGTCCTGGAGTCCAGAAGGGCTTGAAGGTCGGTCCGCTTCTGCTGGTGAGGGCCGGTGCGAACCTTGAGGAGCGGAGGAAGTGGCTTGTTGTGGTAGCCGCTTCGGCCCCCGGCCCCGATCTCGCCGTCCACGCTGTTGAAGAAGGCGTAGAGCTGGTAATACTCCTTCTGCGAAATGGGATCATACTTGTGGTCGTGGCACTGGGCGCAACCCACCGTGAGACCGAGGAAGACCTGCCCGGTGGTGTTGGCGCGGTCCACCGCGTAGGTGACATAGAATTCATCGGGATCGGCCCCTCCCTCCTCGTTGAAGGTCACGCAACGGTTGAACCCGGAAGCCACCCGGGTGGTGTCGTCGGCCTCGGGGAGAAGGTCCCCGGCCATGTTCTCCACGATAAAGCGGTCAAAGGGTTTGTTCCGGTTGAAGGACTCGATGACGTAGTCCCGGTAGAGCCACATGTCGCGCACGGAGTCGTTGTGATAGCCGTTGGTGTCTCCGTAGCGGGCGAGGTCGAGCCAGTCCTGGGCCATGCGCTCGCCGTAGTGTGGTGAGTCCATCATGGTCTCGAGGAGGCGGGCGAACTGTTCTTCGCCGCTCCCCGTCGAATGCCGGGCAAGTTCCGCGGGCGAAGGAGGAAGTCCACGCAGGTCGAGGGAGACGCGCCGCACCAGGTTCCGGCGACTGGCCTCGGGGGAGGGTTCCATCTTTTGTCCTTCCAGGCGGGCGAGGATAAAGTTGTCGATCGGATTGCGGGGCCAATCCCTGTCCTTGACCGGTGGGACCGCGGACTTCTCGACCGGGAGGAAGGCCCAGTGTTTTTCGTAGTGTGCCCCTGCCTTGATCCACTCGACGAGTTTCTCCCTGGCTCCATCACTGAGGCGTTTGCGGAAGTCCGGCGGGGGCATCATCTCGTCGGGATCCTTGGAGAAGATCCGGCGGACCAGTTCGCTTTCCTCAAGGTCGCCGGGAGCGATGGCGCGGGCACCCGACTCCAATTCACCGGTTGCCACCTCGCGCAGGTCGAAGCGCAATCCGCGCTTGCGGGTCTTGGCATCCGGCCCGTGGCAGGCGTAGCAGTGATTGGCCAGGAGGGGCTGGATCTCCCCGCTGAAATCTGAGGCACCCGCATCCTCGGAAAGCAGCAGGCAGGCCCATGCAAGGGGGAGGAGGCATCCTGTCCGGAAGGCAAGCATGCACGATCTTATCGCGGGCTTCGGGCGGGAAAAGGGAAATCCGGGGGTGACTCAGGGGATCCATGCCCCGGGCCGGAGGGGAAAACCGCGGATTACTTCGATTGCGGGCGCCGGTGCTTGTCGAACCACTGGTAGAGTTCCGGGGTGGCGTAGGCTGCGGACCAGCTATTGTGGCCCACGTGCTGGAGGGTGGTGAAGCGAATCTTCTTTCCACCGGCCTTGCGGATGGCCGCCACCATCTCGGCGGAATGCCGGTAGGGCACCGCGTCATCCTCAGTGCCGTGGAAGACCCAGATGGGAACGTCCACGAGTTTGGCGGCGTCCCCGGGGTTGCCCCGGCCGCAGATGGGCGAGACCGCGGCAAAGCGATCGGGATGACTGGCGGCCATTTTC
>CAUZKZ010000638.1:0-2936 GCA_963580345.1 Verrucomicrobiia bacterium
GCTCGACTCGCTGCCACCAGGAACGACATCCGCTGGATGGAGCCCGCCGTGCTCAGTTCGATCGGCCGGTCGGCGGGGGCGTTTCTCCAAGCGCTCCTGACCGATTTTCCCAAGGCTCCGGTGGGAATTATCGAGCGCGCCACCGAGACGGCGGTTCGTTCGGAGGCGAAGGGGGCTGTTGCGGACGTGATGGCAGCCCTGGCTGCGCATCCGGATGAAGCGCTGCGCCTGCGTCTCCTCGCCCTGACCGCCAAGCACGGCCTGGAACGGTCCCCCGAGATTCGCGCCGCGGCCGACCGGGCCCTCCGGAGCGTTCCCGACGCCGGCCAGCCGGATGGAAAACGCCTGGCCGCCCTGCGCCTAGCTCCGTACGGCTCCCCTGAGTCGATTCGGACCGCCCTCTCCGTGGTTACCAACCTGGCGGGCGATCCGGGGTTCCAGGGCCGCGCCCTGCGGGAGGTGCTCGGGGTTCCGAATCGTGACGTCGCCGCGATCGTGGTGGAACTGATACCGAAGATGACTCCACAGGGAGTCGCGATAGTGACGGAAGGCTTGCTCGCGCACGCCGTGACGGCACGTCAACTTCTCGAGGCCAAGGTCCTGACCTCCGGATCGTTTTCGGCCTTGCAGCGCCACCGCCTGATGAATCATGAGGACGCGGCGGTGAAGAAGCTGGCGCAGCAGCTCTTCGCATCCGCCGATTCGAGTCCCCGGAATCCGAAGCACGCGGCACACTTCGCGGCTCTGAAGGAAAAGGCCGATGCGAAGCGCGGCGCGGAGCTCTTTGCCACGCAGTGCGCGACGTGCCACACCTTTGGAGGAAAAGGATTCGCCGTCGGGCCTCCTCTCGACGGGGAAGTGGGCCGGCCCGGCGAGTCCCTCCTGGCGGATATCCTCAATCCCGCCGGGAATCTCACCGCCGGTTACGCGACCTATCTGGTGAAGACGAAGGGGGGCGGTTCCCACGCCGGGGTTCTCTCGGGGGAGTCGGCCACGAGCCTGACCCTGACCGCCGCCGGGGGGGTGAAAGCACAAGTTCTCCGGTCCGAACTCGCTTCGATCGAGAAGCTCGAACTATCCCTCATGCCGGTCACGTTTGCGGAAGTCCTCAAGCCCAAGGATTGCGCGGACTTGATTGCCTACATGAAGAGCCGTCCCGCCCCGGAGTCGGTGGTCCTCTTCGACGACGATCCCGGATTTCCAGCATTGCTCCGAGATGGGCGTGGCACGGCCCGGCTCGATATGCGAGACGCGGCTTCCGGGCGGGCCTGCCTGACGGTGGAGGGATTTCAGCGCCACTCGCGACAGTTGCCGGGATGGAAATTCGCCATTTGTGAAAAACCCAAGGCCGGCGAGTTCCGCTACCTGCGCATATCCATGAAGACGCGAAAGTCGAAGGGCATGATGCTGGAACTCGCCGCGGACCGGACCTTTTCTCCCGAAAGCCGCCCGGTCCGGGGCCTACTACGCGGGGGAGAACTTGACCGGCTGGAATTCGAATCGCCTCGCCGAAAAGATTCCGACCGACTGGCAGACGTTCTCGATCGATCTCTGGAAAGGCAACGGCGAATTCAACCTCACCGGGATGGCCTTCACCGTCATGAACGGCGAGGCTTCCTTCGATCGCATCGAGTTGTTTCGGGTGTTGCCGTAGAGGAGTCCCGAGTACCGTCGTTATTATGGGCAAGTGTTTGTAGGGCGGCCGCCCCGGCTGCTATCACCCCGGAGACCGGCAAGCGGGGCGCTCGTCCTACAAGCTCATCAGATGACGCCGGGCGGTGCATGAGCTAGTGCACCATTCGCAAAGTTAGAGTGCGTTCGGAGTAGTTGAGATTTGGGAGTTGAGTCAGCGGTCTACGACCGGGAGCTGCTGAATGGCGCGGTATTTTTCACCGATTTCTGCGTTGCTCCTCGGTCGCTGGTCCCGACCAGCTCCACTCGTCGCGCCTTGAACTCGGGGAAAAATCCTCGCGCCGAACGCGCTCTAACTTCACGAACAATGCACTAGTAGGCCTTCTGCACCTCGACTCCTTTCCCGCCCTTGCCGCGGCGGAGTTGATCCCAGTTTTGGATATTGTCCCTCTGGATGGCGCCATTGCCCACGTCGAGGTTTTTCAGGTAATCACTCTGATTGAGCTGCTGCTGTTGAGGCTTCTTCTCCTGGGGGGTGGCCTGGTTTGGTTGCGGCGGATTTCCAAGCGGAATGGTCCCGCGGTAGAAGGCATAGTGCCCATCTTGCCGGGCGATGACGGTCGCGGCGCCGTTGAGACCCTCCGCCACGAACACGCCTCGCAGGTCCGTCTCTCCGGCCTTGAATTCGCTGTCGGTACTTCCGATCGCCTTGACGTGCACATTGGCGCGATAGCCTTCCTTGACGGTGTCCCGCACATTGACGCGCAGCGCTCCCGCGGAAGGCGTCTCCTGAATCTCCAGCTTCAACGGAGTGACGAGAACCATCCCGCTCGTGAAGAGGTTGTCACCGCGGCAGATCACCAGGTAGGCGCCCTCCTCCTCGAGAGGCAGTTCCGCCTTTCGTTCACGGTCGCGGTAGTCCTTGCCGTCGCCGAGTTTGATGGTCAGTTCGCTTTCGGGCTCGATCCCGGCCAGGTGCACCTTGGTGATATTGGTGAGGTTTTTCTCCCGCAGGTAGAGCTTCATGAGGTCGACCCTGTAGATTTGGAGGTAAGCTTCCTCGATATTGCGAAAGCGAAGATTGACTTCCACTTTCTCGCCGGGCTTGAAGGTGGTGACTTCGTCGAGGCTAATCTTCTCCTCTTCGAAGTAGTCGATAGCCTCTCCGGCATCCGGATAGAGTTTTTTCACAGCCATCCCATAGACTGAGGTATTAATGGGTGGCTGGCGGCCGATCCCACCTAGGATCGGCCTGATGAAAAAACAAAAACCAGCCAATTCGAGATTCCCCGTCCTGACCCAGG
>CAUZKZ010000639.1:0-2920 GCA_963580345.1 Verrucomicrobiia bacterium
CGGGTAGGCGGCGGCGGCAAAGTCGAAGTGGACCGCGTCGCGCGATGGCGCCATGTAGAACTCCCAGACACCCTTTTCGTGACGCGTGCGGAAATCCTGCTTGCCCTCGGGAACGGGCCGGTTGGTCGCCACCAGTACGTCCGTCAGCGCGAAATAGACGCCCTCGTGGAACCACAGCGGCATCGTGTGGATCTGGCGGCGAGGAATGTTCGTGCCCGGGACGACGTCCGTGTCGGGATCTTCCAGCACAAACGTCGTAAGCGTCTTCCAGGCCGCCGGGTGATTCCTGACGTCTCCCGCCTTCTCGTGCTCCATGATGCGCACGCCCCGAAGCTCGCCGACGCCGCCGCCGGCCGCGTAGTCCTGACGGCAGAGCAGCAGGTAGCGTTCCTTGATGGGATCCCAGAAGATCTGATTGCTGAAATCAGCGGCGCGGCCGGTCACGGGAAGGCCCTCGTTGTAGAAGCTCCAGTCGATTCCGTCGGCCGAGTATCCCAGACGCGTCTCGGCCGCCCCACCGTTTGGAAAAAACGCCACCTTGTACTTCTCCGGCGAGCCGTACGGCAGGGTCGGATCGATGGTGACCGAGACGCCGTCGAGCCCCATGTCGAGCAGGTCACGTTTTTCGTTTCCGCGGCGGACCGGCAGGGGCGCGCCCCAGTTCACGAGGTTGCTCTTGCCATCCTTCGAGATCAGCGGTTTGGTCCAGTGGATCCCGTCTTCCGATTCGGCGTAGGCGAGGCCCGAACCCGGGCGTTTGCCCGCCATGTACCAGAGTCGGAACATTTTCCTGGCGGGGTCCCAGTGCGGCGAGAAGAACCAGCAGAAAGCCGATTCACCGAACTCGTAGCCGGGGCCGCCGTCCGGGCCGTCGTGGACCACGCCGGCTTGAAAATCGCTCGGCAAGGTCGGCTCCATGACGACGCCATACTTCGTGGCCTGGCCCGCTTCGCGGGTCACATTGTGCTTTTCCGCCACGACATGGTCGTCGACGAACAATTGCTTTTGCTTACCGACGTCAATCACCCGGGCGGCCCAGGCCAGGTTGAATCGCGCAAGGCTGGATAAATTGAATGCGGCGCCGGCCGAGAGCATATAGATCGAGCCCTCACTTGGCGTGCCGGGGCGTCCGGCCGCCAACCAGGTGTAACCGCCCGGGCCACCGGTAACGACCCGCTTTACGGGCCAGGTTCGCGCACCGTCGAAACTGACCCGAATCGCGATGCCGTCGCGGCTTTTGAGGTGGTCTTCCGAGGCGGTGTGGTCCTTGGGGGAGCTGTAGACGAGGATATCTTTGCCGTCGACCGGCAACCGAACCAGCCCCGCCTTGCAGCCGTAGACGTCCGGAGGACCGTCCGGCAGGGCCTTCGACTCGTACGCCTCGCCCCAAGACTCGCCGCCGTCTTCGCTCCAGGCGATCCGTCGGTTGCCCGGCCGGGTGTGAGTTCGGGAGTTGTAGTAGATACGTCCGTCGGAGAGTTCGACCAGGCCGGATTCGCCAGTGCCGGTTTCGGGGAACGGCGCGCTGGGATGCCAGGTTCTTCCGCGGTCATCGCTGTAGAGCGCGTTGCTATAGTGTGCCGTGAAATACTTCCGGTTCTCCCCTTTGTTCAGATATCCCACGAATACGCGGCAGGGCATGAGCAGGCGGCCCTTCTTCTCGCCGTAACGCAGCGTGATACCCGGTTCACTGGAGGCCATCGTGCAGGTCAGCCAGCCGTTGGCGTCCGGCTTGATCACGATAGCTTCTCGCTTCCAGGTCTTTCCGTGGTCTTTGCTTCGATACAGGATTTGGGCCGGCTTCATGCTGGTGGTGAAGACCATCACGTCCCCAGTGATTTCGTCGACTACCACGTTGCCGAGGATGCTACGGCCGTGGTGCATGTCGTCGTATCGCCCATCGTCAAAGGTATCCCCTTCGATCTCGACCAACTCGCCCACCGTGACGGGCTTGGCCCAACTCTTGCCACCGTCCTCGCTGCGATGCACCACGATCAGGCCCTTTTCTCGCCGGTCCTCAAACACCAGAACGGAGCCGTCTTTGGCCACGGTGATGGACGTCAGCCAGTGACCTTGACGCTTCTGCGACTGGAAGAATGGCTTCTGCAAATCGAAGACCGGTTCGCCCGCCAGCGGGTTCTCCGCGGCGAGCGAGGCCATGGCGAGAAGGGAGGTGGTGCAAAGTAGTAAGGCTACGGCAATGCTCGCGGGTTTCATGGTTTCTCCTGTTGGACATTTGTGGTTGTGGTCATTCCCTTCCTTCTTCCACATATTCAGGATTCGGCCTGGGCATCTGGACGTCGGCTTCCTTGCGCCACTGCTGGAGCATTCGGTGCAGCTCTTTCGCCTTCTCCGGCATCCTTGAAGCCAGATCATTCTTTTCGCCCAGGTCTTCCTTCAGATTGTATAACTCGACGTGACGGTCCTCGATTGACTCGATCAGCTTCCAATCTCCCTTGCGAACGACACTGCACGGTTTCGCCGGATTGGGGTGTCCTGTGCCGACGTAGTTCGGGTAGTGCCAGTAAAGCGCATCGCGTTTCAGGTCACCGTCGTGTTTCAGCAGGGGCACGATGCTCTCGCCGTCGACGTGCTGCTCCGTCCGCGGCGGCAGGCCGGCCATCTCCAGAATCGTTGGATAGAAGTCGGTACTGATAACCGGCACGCGACATTCGGAGCCCGGCTTCACAACGCCAGGCCATTTGACAATCAGCGGCACGCGAATACCGCCCTCGTAGAAGTTGCCCTTGTTGCCCCGTAGCGGATGGGCGGAGGTAACCCGGCCGACCCCGCCGTTGTCGGACGTGAAGATGACCACCGTCTGCTCGGTGATACTTAGATCTTCGAGCTTCTTCATCACCCGCCCCACCGATTGATCGACGCTTTCGATCATCGCCGCATAGGTCGGGTTCTTGTGATG
>CAUZKZ010000640.1:0-2911 GCA_963580345.1 Verrucomicrobiia bacterium
CTGACCAAACCCCCGTGATTCCAAGGGTTGGAGGGCTTCGTTCAGAACAAAAATGCCGTCCTGTTCTGCGGTTCCAGATTATTCTTTAGCAAATTGAATCCGCGCCGTTTAAATAGCTCGTCCTCGCCGATTGGCAGGGAGGCACCATTCTAGTCTGAGAGATGGTCCGACTGGGTCCGAGAGATTGCCTGTCCAATTCATTCAGTTCGCGTTCCCTTGGAGTGCGGCGATCCTCGCCGCTTTGGATGGGCGGTGCGGGACTGCCGGAGAGGAGGGCGCCTGATCTGGGCGATGGTGGCCGGTCGACCGAATCCAAAGCGGTGCGAAGCACCGCACTCCAAGTTCCGGCCGTCCGGGTGATGGTGGATCATCTGTCCCTCTCATCAAGGAGGGGAATTCAAAGAAAAGCTCGGCGGGCGGGTCTCTCTGGAAAGCGGCCCTGCTTTTACGGAGCGTTTACAACGGGTTGACTCGTGGCGGCGTTTTAAGAGCAAGGGACAATCCCGAAGAAGATATGAAAGCAAAACAGAATGTACTATGCGCCGGCGCGGTGGTCGCGGGCGCTCTGGTGGTGACGCCGCTGCTTGCGGACAAGCTGCCGAAGAGTGGCGAAGGCGCGAAGCCTTCGACGACGGAGGCGGTCAAAGAGAGCTCCGAGCCCGGGCAGAAGGTTGCGATCGCGCCGCCAAAGCCGATCACGGAAGAGATCCGCAAGGGCCTGGCCTACCTCGCCAAGGTTCAGAATAAAGACGGAGGCTGGGGCCAGGGGGGCGGTTGGCGCCTCGGTCGCAAGGGCGGAGGCCGGGTTAATCCCGCGCAGGCCGAGGACCGCTCCGATGTGGGTAACACCTGCATCGCGATGCTGAGTATCCTGCGCTTCGGGGCCGATCTGCGAACCGGGCAATACGCCGAGAACCTGCGCAAGGGGGCGGACTTTCTCATGACGCACATCGAGAAGAACGGCCAGGACGACAGCCTCTTCGTGACGCACGTCCGCGACACGCAATTGCAGAGCAAGATCGGACGCTACGTGGACACCTTCCTGGCAGCCCAGATGCTGGCGGAGTTGAAGGGCATGATGCTGACGCCGGAGGCGGAGAAGCGCCGGTCCGACCTGCTGGACAAGGTGATCGTCAAGATCGGCAAGCACCAGCAGGACAACGGGGCGATCAAGGGCAATGGGGGCTGGGCCTCGGTGCTCTCGCAGGGACTCTGCAGCCGCGGGCTGAACGCGGCGCGGCTGGCGGGCGCGAAAGTGACGGACGAGATGTTGGAGAAGGACGCCAACCAGAATGCTGAGGGAATCGATATCGACAAGGCGACCATTACCGCGGTGGCGGGAGCGCCGAGCAGCGCGGGAGTCAATCTCTACACGCAATCGTCCAAGTTGCGCGGCTTGCAGGAAAACTGGGTGGTGAACAAGCGGCGGCGTATCGGCCTCGATGCGGTGGTGGCCTCGCAGGATGCGAGCCAGGAGCAGAAGGAGGCTGCGAAGCAGGAACTGAAGAAGATCGATGCGGCCGACAAGGCCAAGAACGCGGCCCTGGGGGCGGTGGAGAAAAGCCTCAAGGATCAGCGCTTCGTGAATGGGTTCGGCAACAACGGCGGGGAGGAATTCCTCAGCTACATGAACCTCAGCGAGTCGCTGCGGGCCAAGGGTGGCAAGGTGTGGGCGGACTGGGACAAGAAGATCGGCGACACGATCAACCACGCCCAGAACGAAGACGGCAGCTGGTCGGGACACCACTGCATCACGGGCCGCAACTTCTGCACGGCGGGCGCCCTCTTGACCCTCATGGCGGATCGCGCCCCGGTCCCGCAGCCGGAACCGGGTGATAAGACCGCGGTCTCCAAGGTGGCGAAGTAAGAGCCCCGACAACTTTCCGACATGAAGCGGAGAAGGTTCGTTGCGTTGATGGCCGGTGTCGTTCCCTCGGGGATGGCGCCGGCCATGCTGACGCCGTGGCTGCGGTCGCGGCTGGAGGCCCAGCGCTTTCTGGCGCGGCGTCAGTCGGAGGACGGGGCGTGGCGCTCGACGAGTTACGGGTCGTTCAAGTCGGGCGAAGGATTGACGCCCCTGGTGTTGCACGCGGCGTGGCCGGGGTTGAAGTCGGAACGACGGAAAGTGGCGGTGGACTGGCTGCGGAAGCAGGGCGAGAAGACCTGGCAGCTCTTCCCGGTCCACAATGCCGGCTGGCTGTTGGCACTTGCCACGAGAGAAGGGGCGCTGCAGCGGTTCGTCCCCGTCCTGGAGGCGCACCTGCGCGGCCTGCAACTCAGCACGGCCCAGGGATGGACGCGTGGTCATCCCTGTCACGGAGGCTGGGGTTATGCGGCCACGACGGTGTGCAACGAAGGCGGACTCCTCGCGCCGATGCAGGAGCCGAACCTGTCGGCCACGGTCCTGGCGGTGGCGGGACTGCGGCGGGCCGGGGTGCAGCCCGGGGATCCGGTGCTGGCAGAGGCGGCGCGTTTTATGGCGGGTTGTCAGAATTTCCGTACGGGAGAGCAGGGAGACCCGGAGTTCGACGACGGCGGATTTTTCCAAATGGCGAACGATCCGTCGCGCAACAAGGCCGGAGTGGCGGGGACGGACCGGGAGGGGCGCAAGCGCTTCCGGTCCTACTTCAGCGCCACGGCGGACGGAGTGCGGGGCTTGCTGATGTGCGGCGTGAAGCGAAGCGATCCGCGTGTCACGGCCGGACTGCGGTGGATGGAGAAGAATCCGGCGAGCAACGATGTGCCGGACCTGACCTTCTACGCCGGGTACGCCCGGGCGCGGGTGAGGGAACTGGCAAAGGGCCGACCGCGGCCCACACGCGGGGACGGTGCGGGACAGGGGACTTCGCCGCTCCAGAATCACGACGGGTCGTACGCGAACCCGGCCGGCGAAATGCGGGAAAACGAACCC
>CAUZKZ010000641.1:0-2910 GCA_963580345.1 Verrucomicrobiia bacterium
ATAAGAGCATTTTTGTTCTGAACGAAGCCCTCCACCCTTGGAATCAGGAGGTTTGGTCAGAACGAAAATGCGTAAGTCGTTGCTCAACAGTCATCGGGAATTATTCTTTAACAACTCGAATCCGCCTTTACTGGTGGCACCTGTCCGTGGACAAGTTTGCGCACCTGGGGGACCGGGCCCGGATCGATCTCCTGAAGGCGGGGGAGGAAGCGGAGCGCTTCGATCGGGGCAAGTTCCGGGAGTTGGGGCTCGAGATCGGGACGATGGATCACAACAGCCTCCCCAAGGTGGAGAAGTGGGAGTTTTCGCTCTCGCGGGTCGGGCTGGATCACTCCACCCGCCAGGCGGTGGTGCACGTGTGGGCGCAGCCGGAATGCAACGAGCAGTACGGAGGGGGATTCATTCTGGTGGTTGGATGGGATGAGCGGGATGGATCCCTGCATGTGCTGGAGCAGGTGGTGACGGGGAAGGTGGTGTGAGCGCCGGTGAGGTTCGCGCTGCCCGTGCCCCCCGCGCTCTCCGCGCGCCGCTGTGTCGCGACACCCCTACCGGCCGGGAGGCGGGGCGGTGGAGGGGGGCGGTTATTTGAAATCCTTCTCGGTATAGAGCGATCCGAGGAGATCCTGGGTCTTGTCCCGGGTCTCCTTCACGAAACTTTCAGCGACCGGGTCGGAGCGGTTGCTCCAGCCGTGGCGGATGAAGGTGAGGATGTCGGCGATGTCCTTGTCCTTGATGGTGGGATTCATGGCGAGGCCGGGCATGGGGGCCGGGGGAGAGTAGCGCTCGCCGGAGACCGTGATGGGTCCCTGCAGGCCGTGGAGGAGCACGCGGGCGAGGCGGTCGGTGGAACCGTTGACCCAGTCCGAACCGTCGAGAGGCGGTCCGAGGTTGGGAAGACCGGTGCCTTCCGCGCCGTGGCAACCGATGCAGGCGACGCGCCCCATGTAAAGGGTCTCGCCGCGCTGGAATGAGGCCAGGTGTTCACCCTCGATCTTGGGTGGCTCGATCTTCTTGAGGTTTTTGCTGAGGGCATCCTCGAGCCACTTGATGAAATCCTTGTCGTCGTAGCGGCCGTTGTTGACGCCTAGAAAGACCGCTTCGCGGCCCTTCAGTCCGGCGAAGGCGGCGTGCCGGACGTGTGGGAGCGCTCCGTGGGCCTTGAGATGCGCCACGAGGGCCTCGTGGGCGTCGCGGGTGCCCGTTTCGGCGAGAAGACGGGCCAAGTAGATGGAGGACTCCTTGCCGTACTTTTTCGGGAGGAGACTGCCGAGCAATTTCTGCTGATTCGAGGGGTCAAGGGAGACCGCTGCGAAGAGGGCGGAGGAGACCACCTTTTCGTCACTGGACCCGAGGAGGGCTGAAACGTGTTCTGCGGTGAGGAGGCCGAGCCCTTCCAGGGTCCAGAGGGCGTGAATCTGCCCGAGCGGCTTGGAGGACTTCAGGACCGCTTCGAGGGCCTCGGTCACTTTGGCATCGCCGCGCTCCACGATGAGGCGCTGGGCGGTGTCGCGCCACCAGCCGTTCGGGTGGCTGAGATACTTCACGAGATCGGGAGCGGTGAGGCTTGCGAGCCTGGGAGCGGCTCCCCGCGGCGTGCCCTTGTGGCGGATTCGATAGATGCGGCCATGTCCGCTGGGCGGTCCGTCCAGCTTGCGGCTGAGAAGCTGTTTGCGGAGGTAGCTGGTGACGTAGGTCCGGTGCTGGATGATGCCGTGATACATGTCGAGGAGGTAGAGGCATCCATCCGGCGCGGTGAAGGCGTTGACGGGGCGGAAGCGCTCGTCGGTGGAAGCCAGGAATTCCTTTTCTCTCAAGGGGTGATCACCCCTCAGGGAACCCTCTGCTTCTTCCACGCTGATGGCCTTGACGAGGTTGCCGCAGGGCTCGGTCACGAAGACCATGCCGTAGGCATTGCCGGGGAAGTTGTCGCCCCGGTAGACGGCGAGGCCGGATGCCCCGGTAGCGTTGACGAGTTTGTAGGTCTTGGGATCGATTGTGTTTTGGTCGAATCCGTTGACGACGTTGATGTATCCGCGGTTGACCCCTGGAGTGACACGGATGGGGTAGACGCGGTTGCTTCCCAGACGCGTCGAGATGCGGGCGTTTATCTTGGCGCCGGGATTGTCGAAGACGGTGTTGGGAAATACGAAGTCACCGACCAGAAGAGTGCTGTTGCTGTTGTGGAAGAGCCGTCCGTAGTCGTCGCGGTCGATGCCCCACTGTCCGCGAAAGTGCGTCTTTTCCATCACCCACTTACCATCGATCTTCTTGTAGCGGCGGTCGGACTTGGCGTTGTAGATCCAGTTGTCGAGGCCGAGGAGGAGACCGTTGGCCTTGTGCTCGACATTGCCGCCCTTGGCATAATCCTTGTCGACGAGTTGCGCTTCGCCTTTCGGCTTGTCACCATCGCGAGGCTGAAAAAAGAGGCTCTCCTGGCTGGCCCAGAGGATCCCGTCGTCGAGGAGGTAGATGCTGCGGGGGAGGAGAAGCTTGTCGAGAAAGACGGTCCGCTTGTCGACCTTGCCGTCGTTGTCTGTATCGTCGAGGACGACGATACGCCCCTGGGGGATTTCTTCGCCCTTGCCGTCAATGTTGGGCATGTAGCCTACGAGTTCACAAATCCACATGCGGCCGTCTCCGTCGAATTTGAGGGTGACGGGCAAGTCGACGAGAGGCTCGGCCGCGACGGGTTCGATCACGAATCCCGGCGCGATTTTGAAGGTCTTAAGGGCCTCGCCGACGGACAGGAAGGGGGCCGGCGGGATGGCGTCTTCGGGCACGAAGCTGTCCATCTTGTGGCCCTTGCGATCACCCCGCTGGGCGAGAAGGGTGGAGCCGAGGGCGCAAAGGACGAGGAGGAAAGGAAGGGTCTTTCTCGCTGACATGTTGCGGGAATCTACAAGAGGCAGC
>CAUZKZ010000642.1:0-2897 GCA_963580345.1 Verrucomicrobiia bacterium
ACACTGCGATCCGGTCCGCACACCCCGAGTCGCTCCATGAAAAAATCACCCCTCTGCCTCGGCCTCCTGGCCCTCGCCGCCGCCATCTTCTGCGTCCTCCCTGCCAAGCAAACTCCGCCCGGTCAGCCCAGCGCGTTCCAGGCCGGCGCAGTGGTGATCGACGTCACCCCGCAGAAGTTCCCCGTCATCGTCAACGGCGGCATGGTGAGCAGGACGGCGGACAAGGTGAAGACGCCCCTCAAGGCGCGGGGACTGGCCCTCTCCGACGGGAAGACCACGGTGGTACTGGTGGTGGTGGACAGCTGCATGATGCCTCGGCCGCTGATCGACGAGGTGAAGAAGAAGGCCTCCACCAAGACCGGGATTTCCACCGACCGGATCACCATTTCCGCGACCCACACCCACTCGGCGGGGTCGTGCATGGGCGGCCTGGGAACGCCACCGGATCCGAACTACGTGCCCTTCCTCAAAGAACGCCTGGTGGACACCATCGAGGCGGCATTGAAGGAACTGCAACCGGCCCGCGTTGGCTTTGGCCGCACCCTTGCGCCGGAGTACACTGCCCTGCGCCGCTGGATCCACCGGCCCGACCGCGTGGGGAAGGACCCCTTCGGCAATCCCACGGTACGCGCCAACATGCACTCGGCGCGCAACCTGGAGAACGTAACCGGCGAGTCCGGCCCGGAAGATCCGGAGCTCTCGCTCATCTCGGTGCAGACCCGCGATGGAAAGCCGCTCGCCGTTCTGGCCAATTTTTCGATGCACTACTATTCCGGCGAGCAGGGAATCAGCGCCGATTACTTCGGCCTGTTCAGCGACGGACTGATGGACAAGGTGGCGCCGGACAGCAAGTTCGTGGGCATGATGTCGCACGGTTGCAGCGGCGACATCTGGCGGCGCGACTACGCCCGGCCGGACAGCTGGAACAAGCTCGCCAAGATCGAGGAGTACTCCGAGGGACTGGTCGAGCTGGCAGCCAGCGCCCTCCAGTCCATCGAGTACCGCGAGAACGTCACCGTGGCCATGGCCGAGCAGCGCATGACCCTGAAGTATCGCGTGCCCGATAAACAGCTACTTGAGTGGTCGCAACGCGTGGTCGAGAAAATGGGAGACCGCCTCCCCAAGACGCAGGAGGAGATCTACGCGCGAGAGCAAATCATTCTACACGAACGGCAGACCGCCGAAGTCGTGACCCAGGCCATTCGGATCGGAGACATCACCATCGCCACCACTCCCAACGAGACCTACGCCATCACCGGACTGAAGATCAAAGCGGCCAGCCCGCTCGAAAAGACCATGGTGATCGAGCTGGCCAACGGCGGCGACGGTTACATCCCGCCCCCCGAGCAACATCTCCTTGGCGGCTACAACACCTGGGCGGCGCGGTCGGCGGGACTGGAAGTGATGGCCGAGCCCAAGATTGCCGAGTCGTGCAAGTCCCTGCTCGAAAAGGTCTGTGGCAAGCCGCGCCGGCTCCCGGTGCAGAGCCGGGGACCGGCCGCCGCCGCGATCGAGAAACTGGGCCCCCTGGCCTGGTACCGCCTGGACGAGTTCGCCGGCCCGCGGGCGCTGGATTCCTCCCCGCATCGCTACGACGGCTTCTACGAAGCGGAGGTGACCTATTACCTCGAGGGGCCGGATTCGGAGCGCTTCTGCCGGTCCGGCGAAACAAATCGCGCCGCCATGTTCGCGGGTGGCCGGCTGCGCACCCGCCATTCCCTCGGCGATCGTTGGTCTGCCTCTCTCTGGATTTGGAACGGCATGCCCACCAACAGCCGCGAGGTCAGCGGCTGGGTGCTCTCCCAGGGTCACGACCACGGCCTGGCCGCCGGCGCGCTGCACGTCGGCATCGACGGAACCAGCGAACACACGGGGCGCCTCATCCTGCAGAGGGGTGCCGACGAAAAGTCACGCCACGCCGGAAAAACCGAGGTTCCGCGTTGGAAGTGGCAGCATGTCGCGTTGGTGCGAGACGGCAAGACCACGCGCGTCTACCTGAACGGTCGCGAAGAAATCGTCGCGACCGACCTGCCTTCGGCCCAGTTGCCTCAGCTCTTCTTCGGGGGACGCAGCGACAACAACTCGAACTGGGAGGGGCGTCTCGATGAAGTGGCGGTTTTCGGCCGCGCCCTGTCCCCGACCGAAGTGACTCAACTGTCCACCCGAAAATAATGTGATGTCTTCGCGTCCCGTTGCGACCGTTCTGGTGCTCCTCCACGGCCTGAGCCCCTTTCCCCTCACCGGGGAGGTCCACGTTCCGGGGGAGCGAATCGATTTGCTTCCCGCGCCCGACTTCAAGCAGCACGTCGGCGAACTCGACGCCCAAAAGAGTGTTTCGGTGAAGCCAGGCGAGGTCTGGGAAATCACCGATGACAAGCATCTCCGCATCACCGGAAAAGGCTCGGGCACGCTGCGAACCAGGTCGGCCTATCACGGATTCCATCTCGTCCTGGAGTACAAGTGGGGCGAGCACACCTGGGGCACGTGGGCCGATTCCGCCAGGAAGAGCGGCCTCCTGATCCATCCGCCCGGAGACCTCCCCGGCCTCGAAGTGGTGTTGCAGGAGGGCAAGAGCGGGGACCTCGCCCTGCCCAACAAAACGACTGCGAGGCGAGCTTCGTCCGGCGCCGACGATCCACCCTGGAAGGACCTCAAAGGCTTCCGTGCTCCCGGCGACGTTGAAAATCCGGTGGGAGAGTGGAACCGGCTCGAAGTCGTCTGCCAGGGAGATTCCGTGCGTGTGCTGCTCAATGGGAGAAAGGTCAACGAGCACCGGGGCGCGGGGATCGGTCAGGGTCAACTCGCCTTGCGCACCAGAGGCGCCGAGCTCTTCGTGCGGCGCTACGAGCTGTGGCCGATCGGCGGTTTCAATGAGAAGTGGACTCCGCCCCAACGAT
>CAUZKZ010000643.1:0-2878 GCA_963580345.1 Verrucomicrobiia bacterium
AAGAGACGGTCCCAATCCGGCGACGTATCCGGTCCAATCAAGCGGGACACTTTCTCGTCGTCGCGACGGGTATAGTGCCAGCGGAACAGCCGCTGGCCGGGCTTGAAGGCAAGTTTTCCCACATCCATCGACACATTGATATCACCCGGTTCCTCCCGGTGGCTGATCGCGGTGACGAAATAGGCGGGACCCTTGCGGAGCACATAGGCCTCGATGGGGGTGTCCGGGTCGGACCAGTACCGGGGCTGCTGTCCCACCTGCGCGATCCGGGTGTTGTGCATCTCCATGCCGGCCTGGTTGTAGGGCTCGGCGTAGTTGTAGTGCCGGTCCCAGGCGATCGTGCCGTCCTCGCGTGTCAACTCCAGCCCGTATTCGTAGTGGCACGAAACGGGTCGGAGCCCGAGCGCAAGAAGCATGTTGGTGTAGTGGCGGTTATTCTCCTGGATGCCCTTCTCCGGCCCCGCGCGGTAGTTCTTCCACATGATCGGGATGGTGACCATGTTCTCCCGCTCCATGATCTTGTAGTGCATCAGCCGTTCGTTCTGCGGGCGCCACCAGTTCTCACCCAGTTGCCGGTCCATGGCCGCGGTGGCGGCCATGCTCTCCGAGTACTGGATGTCGGTGTATAACTGCCCGGGGTTTCCGTTGAAGAAGACGAAGCCGCCGCGCTTTTCCAGCATCTCTCGGATCGACTTGTCGAAGTACATGTAGTCGGTCGTCTGCAGGACCCTGCCCTCCGGCCAATCGGGCATGGAGGAGCCTCCGAAAAAGTCGAAGTAGAGCAACCCCAGGCCGAGGTGGTCATACATTTTCGCGTAGCGGGGCACTACGTACTCGGTAAACGCTTTCGACATGTCGGCTTCGACGGCGCCATAGGGGTGGGTGGCCGGAACGAGGGAGCCCTCTTTGGTATGAATCGCGAATTCGGGGTGGTCCGCGAAGGCCTGCGAATCGGGGTGCAAGTCGGTGTGGACCCAGTAGACTTGCTGCAGGTACCCGGGAAATTCGTGGTTAAGCCGCTCCACCGTCTCCCGGATCGGGCCCACTTTTTCCTCCTTGCGGACTTTGGTATTCGGGTCGATCCAGATGATTTTCTCGTCATCGCGCGCGGGCCATCGGGTGAAGATGGAGTGGCGCGGCAGGCCCATGTTCAGATTAATCTCGTCGCTTCGGAGGCGCCGGTGCGGCGCGCTGATCCGCTCATGGACGCCGTCCGGGTATTGATCGCCGAAGGCGGAGAGGATGGGCACGCCGATGTTGACGCCTTTCAGGCCGGCCAGGGCGGGGGAAGCCGGCAGCTCCGCGCGCGCAGCCATGACTTCCGGCAAACGCAGATAGGCCTGGAAGTAGTCCATCTGGTCTCCGTCGAACAGATGGTAGCGGGTTTCCGCGCTGAACGGCGCCGCATCGAGAAATGTGCCCAGCACGGACATCTCCCACCCCTGCTCGTTCCAGTAGGAGCTGGTCATGCTATAGGGCACCCAGACGTACTGGTCATTCAGTTTGTACAGGTATTGGGCCGCGCCGCTGCCGGTCGCGGGGTTGACCATGATCATCTGCGCCCATCCGCAGGCTTTGTTCCCGCCGCCGCGCTGAATGCTGTTGCCGACAATCTCGGTTGCCGGGATCGTGGGACGCCAATCGGAGCCTCCCGCGGCGCCGGCCGACATCAGGCGGCTGTAGAGGGACGGTTCCCGGAAAGCGGGATCAAAGATCGTGTTCGACGAAAGGCCCATGAGCGTCTTCTCGGAACTCTCCCTGGATACGGAGACGCGCTTGGCCAGCACGGCGCCGTCGTCGCGCAAATCGTACCGCTTGGTGATGGTGACGCCCTCGAGATCCGGATTCGTGCAACGGAACGTGAGACTGTCTTCGCTTCCTTCAATCAATTCGGCCCGGTCGAATCGCTCGTCCGAGCGCACTTCGTCGTCCCGCGTTTCCAGGGAATAGAGATCATAGCTGGCGGCCAGTACCCGAACGCCCACTCGCCGGTCCCATACGCCCCCCAACGCCCCGCTGTCGGCGACGATGCCATACGCGCCTCTTGAACCGCCCAATACCCAGTAGTTCCCCATGCGCTTCGCCTCGCCGGGATCCACGGACAGCGGGTCCAACGGGCCCGCCAGGCCGCTCAGGCTCAGACTCCAGGCCAGGTCTCCCAAGAGGGAGTTGAACTGATCCCCGGCGGTCCGCGCATCGACCAGTTTCCCGAGGGTGTCCGCATCTTGAACCTGGCGCTGGAGCCGGGTGCGTTGAGCCGTGATGCGCTCCGCCAGGTCGCTCAGCGCGGTAGTTCGCGCCTGGCGATCGAGGCGGGCTATCAGGTTGATCTCATGTTCGGCGCGCGTGAGAAGCCACTGGAGTTTGCGTCGTTCGCTGGCGACGAATGCCTGGTTCACCGCCGTTTCGTCGTCGCGGCTTGCCTTCGCCCCGGGATCTCCGAAGATCCAATCGCCGAAGTACTTCGTGTTATGGAAACTCATCTGCACCACCGACCAGGATGAAAAGGGATCGGCCCTGGCACTGCGGCGGTAGCGGGCGAGGTTGGCCTTGAGGCGGCGCCCCGCAAGAGGCGTTTCCATCTCCAGATCGGAAAATGGAATCGCGAATTCGGCGGTCCATCCGCTGGAGGTCCGTTTGGCGCCGACGCTCCAGGTTCCGTTCCACCGCGTCTTCTTTCCCGCCCCCGCGCTTTGGTCCTTCCGAAAGTCCCACTCCGTGCCCAGTGGGTTGGTCACAATCTGCACGAACCGTTCGCCGGTCCCGTCGGTGTCGAAGAAAAGCTCGAGGGTGTCGTCGCCGGGCCCCCAGGGGGGATAATCCCGCTCGGTCACCGTCGCCTTGATTTTGCCGGGGGTGCGGTCACGGCAATCGGCGC
>CAUZKZ010000644.1:0-2845 GCA_963580345.1 Verrucomicrobiia bacterium
CGAGAGGGGCCGGCGGCGCGATGGTCTCGGCGGGGGGCGGAGGAGGCGAGGCCGGAGGGGCGGGTGGCGGGGACGGCGGGAGAAGCGGGGACGGGGCGGGGGGGACGTGACCGGTGGTGTGCAGACTCGGGGGCTGGCTGGCGGGGGGCTCGATCGGTTGCGGGGCGGTTCCGGTGGGCACTTCGGCGGGCGGGGCGGGCGGTGTCGCAGCAACGGGAATGGTGGCAGCAGGCGCAGCCGTGACGGGCACGACCGGAGTGGCGGGCACGGCCGGAGTGGCGGGCGTGGCCGGAGTGGCGGGCGTGGCCGGAGTGGCGGGCACGGCCGGAGTGGCGGGCGTGGGCTCCGCACCGGGAAAGACCAATTTGGGTCGCCTTGGTTTTTCCGGAGTCGGCTCTTCCGAGTTTTCGGGATTTTGCTGTTCGTTCATGAGGAACTTCTGGAGGGATTCTCGGGCATTGGAAGGGCGCTTGTCCATCTTGCGTTCGATATGCCACATGACCCAATCGCAAACCCACGGGGCGAGGTCCGGGCGGAGTTCGGACAGGGAAGTGACCCGGTGCTGAAGGTGTGATGCCATCACCTCCGAAGCGGAATCACCACCGAATGGTTGAAGACCAGTGAGCGCGAAATAATACATGCAACCCATTGAATACATATCGGTGCGTTGGTCGAGGGGCGTGCGCTCGAACTGCTCCGGGGCCATGAAATGAATTGAACCAAACACGGCGTCTCCGTGGTCGATGGTCTGGAGGGAAGGCTTGGCGGAGAACTTGGCGAGACCGAAGTCGACCAGTTTCATCTGGAACTTTCCACTGGGGAGCCAAGTCACCATGACATTGGTGGGTTTCAGGTCGCGGTGGACAAGGGCGAGGTCCTGGGCGGCGATGAGGGCCTCCTGGGTTTGGACCGCGACTTCCCGGAAGTCTTCGTAGGTGAGGGAGCCGCGCTCGATCATTTCGTCGAGGGTGCGGCCCGCCAGCAGCTCCATGACGACGTAGGGTCCCTCTTCATCGACACCGGCATCGTAGACCGTGACGATGTGGGGGTGCTGAATTGAGGAGAGAGACTTGGCCTCCTTCAGGAGGTGTTCGATGGCCTCCTCCTGATTCTCGAAGCCGCCTTCGGGAAGGACGCGCTTGATGGCGACGTCACGGTTCAGTCGCTTGTCGGAGGCGCGGTAAACGACCCCGATTCCTCCCTGTCCGATCTTCCCTTTGATCTCGTACCGGTCTTCCTTCATGGAGAGATGCGCTGCGGAAAGCGATTTTTACCATACACCCGGATGGCGCAATATCCAAAAGGGTCTGCGGGTCGGGATCAGGATCTGACCTTGGCGATGTGTTGGTTGCGGAGGGCGGAGGGGGAGCATCCAACCAGGCGGGCGAAGCTCCGGTTAAACTGCGACAGCGACTGGAACCCGACCTTGAACGCGACTTCCGAGATCCGGGCTGCGGGCCGAAGAAGCTCCCGCTTGGCCCAACCGATGCGGCAGCGGGTGATGTAGTCGGTCAGAGTGAGGCCGGTGACCTCCTTGAAGACGCGGCAGAAGTGGGACTCGGACAGACCTGCTTGCCGGGCCACCATGGGCAGCGGGAGCGATTCGTCGAGGTGGGCATGCACGAAGTGGCGGGCCCTCGCGATGGCTTCGGGTTCGCGCCCCTCCTGAATGATGGCGAGGTCCTCGGCGAGGCGGGAGAGTTGTTCGCCGAAGCTGCCGAGGAGGGTGACCATGCTGTTGTAGCGAAGGGGATCCACCGTCTGGGTCTCGAAGTAGGCCTTTTTGAGTTTCTGGAGTTCCCCGTTGCCGAGACCGCGGGTCGTGAGGGTCTTGGCGATCTTGGAAAATTCGGATTCGGAGGGCGTGCGCTGAAAGACCTGACCGGTTTTGAGGTAGGCGAAGACGCTGGAGCCGACCTTCACGGGGACCGCGGTGGCAGACATTCCTGCGTAGCAAGTACAGCTGGCGGGGCCATTGACGTCCTTGGCGCGGGCCATGATCCGCCGGTGGGTTTCCACACAAGCCTCGCAAGCCGTCTTGCAGAGATTGATCTGCTCACAGAACGGCGCTTGATTGTCTTGATGGTCCGGCAGGGTCCACTGTTCATCGACTCTCAAGAGCCGGAGCAGGAGTCCCGTGGCGGTGCGGAAGGCGTCTTGATAGGTCCGGAACATCTCCGAACTCGCCAGGCGATCAAAGAGACGACGTTCGTATTCGTGGAGTGCGGCAGATTCCGCCATAGACGGGAGGGGCTTGGGGGGATGCGATTGAGGGGGGGCGATTAAAGCATTGCCGCCACGGTCCTCAAGCGCATCAACGAATGTTTTTTCAATGAGGGAGCGGATTCTTACTAAGATATGTTAAAAGCTAAGGCTAGCCGGGACGCACCTGGAGCTGCAGGAGGCGAGATCGAGATCGGTGCAAGCTCAAGAGCGGGGCGTGATGAGGGAGAATGCGAGCAGGGCGAGGCGGAGGAGCAAACCGGTGACCGGAACCCAGCGGGGGGGCGTGAAATCCTCCGGCGGGCGCATTGCCCTTCCGCTGCAAGACGAGGAGGGAGAGGTTGGAAAAGACGAGGAGAGTGACGGTGCTGGTGGTTTGGGCTCCGGCTCTCCGCGGTCTCACGGATGGAGGAGATTCTGACCGGCGCGGTCGAGGGTTCCAGCAGGGCAACTCCAGTCGAGGAAGCTGTCCGCGATCACGCTCACGAGGCTGTCGATCGAAAAGCGCCGGGGGTTGACCTGACCTGCTTCCAGTTTGTGGCCCACTCAGAGTGAGAAGATCTGGCTCAATATCTAGCATCGGCTGAGCGGTTGGCAAGATCTCATGCGGCCCTTCGCTTCC
>CAUZKZ010000645.1:0-2841 GCA_963580345.1 Verrucomicrobiia bacterium
AACCAAAAGCCCGTCGTGGAAGGAACTTCACGAAAGCTGGAAAGAGTAGATCATTGCGTCTGATCCCATTTCCATTCGGCCCAATGGGGCCAATTCCAAGGTCCGGGCCAGGGGCAACGAAGAGAGCGCGAACGCGCGGATTGGGTTGCAAGGAGGCGAAAAATGGGTGTTGATGAGGCGTGTTTGCGTCAACTCGTTTGCTCCGAGCGGCTTTCGTCATCTTGTTTGCGGCCCCGCTTGTCGGTTCCGCCGACGATCTGCCACGGGTCTCTCTGAAGCTGGAGACTCTGGCGGCGATTCCTGGCCGCTCCACCGAGTGGGATTGGTGGCAGGCCCGCTCCGCCTTCGTGCCAGGGGAGAAACCGCTTTGGGTGACGACCATGTCGGAAACGGGGCGCGAAGGCGTCCACAACTTCCACGACATCTCCCAGTCGATCAGCCGCGACGGAGGGAAGACGTGGAGTGAGCCAGCGGTCATCCCATCATTGAAGCGCACAAAGCAGGAGGACGGCTTTGAAGTTGCGCCCGGTGATCTGTGGCCGACTTGGCACGCGCAGTCCGGGATGGTGATCGCCACCGGCAAGACCTTCAACTTCGAGGGCGGAAACCGCGAGATCCGCGTCCGGGAGAAGGTCTCGTATGCGGTCATGAATCCAAAGACCGGCGAGTGGGGACCGATGAAGTTCCTCGCGATACCGGACAAGGATCACTCCGGGAAGACCATCTCGGCGGCCAATGCCGGCACCACGCAGCGCGTCGATTTGCCGGACGGCGACATACTCCTTCCGGTGCGATATCAAAGACATCCCAAGAGTTTCAATTACACCAGCGTGGTGGTGCGCTGTGGATTTGACGGCGAGACCCTAACCTACAAGGAACATGGCTCAGAACTGAACATCCCGCAGGGTCGCGGACTCTATGAACCATCGCTCACAAAGTTCGGCGGCAGGTTCTTCCTCACGATGCGGGCCGATCACTCGGCGTACGTGACTTCGGGAACGGACGGCATCAATTACGAGCCGATCCGGGAGTGGCAGTTCGACGACGGAAAGCCACTCGGCAGCTACAACACTCAGCAGCACTGGGTCACGATTGGAGGCGGATTCTTTCTCGTCTACACGCGCAAGGGAGCCGACAACGATCACATCTTCCGGCATCGCGCCCCGCTATTCATCGGGCAGGTGAACCCGAAGACGCTGCGAGTCATGCGCGCCACGGAGCGAGTCCTCCTCCCTGAGAATCACGCCACGTTGGGTAATTCGGGCGTGTGTCGGATCAGCGACAACGAATCGTGGATTACCTGTGGCGAAGGGTTGCTTCGGCTTGGAAACCGGAAGGGGGAGAAGAACCAAGTGCTCTTCGTGCGAATTCGCGCTAAGTAGCAGGTGGGCCGGACTCTTCGTTATGTACTTGATCCGGATGGATGTGCGGACGGATCAGCGGGTGGGATCTTGGGGCTGCCTCTCGATCTCCCTGCGCGCTTCGAGGAGTTTGATCTTGGCCTCGATGACCTGAGAGCGCGTGCCTGCTGCACCTCGGCCGGCGTCGCCTCACCGGCCTCGAGGAGCCGGGGGGCCTGCACGGCCTGTTGCTCGAGGAGTTTTAGTTGTTCTTCATAGAGGCCAAGAAGTTGCTTGTGGCTCTGGCGGGCGGCCTTGGCGTAACCGATCTGCGCTTGGAGGAGCTCCTCGCGGGCCACTCCCAGCTGAGCCAGCGACGCCTTGCCGTCTTTGAGGGCTCGTTCGATGTCGGCCGCAGCCTGCTCGCGCATCTCCACCAGCTCGGCCCAGGTTGCGACGAGCTCTTCGGCGGCCTTGTCATTTTCGGCTCCGCTTTTCGCAGCGCCGCCCGCCGCCGGCTTCGGCTCGGCATTGCCCTTACCGTTACCCTTGCCCTCGCCCTTCTTCTCGTTGGCCGTCCACCTCTGTTGTCCCGACCGGGGATCGATGCCCAGGATGCGACCGTTGGACTCGGTCACGAGGACGAGGTTGTCGCCGACGATGATGGGATCTCCCGCGAGCGGTGCATCGAGTTCGAATCTCCAGATCGCTTGGTCACCCTTGAATGCGGTGAGCGTGTTCCCCTCCGCTTTGATGACATAACCCGACATAACCCTCCTTGTTCTCCATGTCGGTCGCTTTCGCCACTTCCTCGAGGGCCTTGGCCAGATCCTCGGGCTTCATGTCGGCAGCCTTCTCGACCTTCTCGAAGATCGCTGCGAGGGCGGTCTGCAGGCGATAGGCCTTTTCGTACATCTCGATCCGCGCGTTCAGTTCCTGGTCTGCGTTTTGTTCGAGATTGCGTCGGTTGAGCTTCTTGAGCATTTCGAGGGGAGTGCGGATCTCTTTGGCGGGTTTGTTTTCTCTGGGAAGAAAATCAACGAGTCGCTGTCCGACGATCTCGAAGGCGACGACGCCGGTTTGCAATTCGCCCACCCACTCGTCCTTGGCAGGCACGGCGAAGCCGATGTCCTTCGTCATTTGGCCTCCCTGGGGAAGATCGAGGGTCAGGCTGGTTCGATAGCTCTCACCGATGGCCACCTTGAGATGCATGCCGCCGAAGTGGCCCGCGCTCTTGGGCAGAAACTTGAGTTTGACGCGGTTGAACTCGACTTCCTCGCCGGGTTTCAGGAGATGGTGCAGGCGGTAGCCCGCAAATCTCATACGGCGGAGTTGGCACTAACATTACAGCCAATTTTTGCGGACGCTTCATCGATTCGCCTCCACTTTTTCCACTGTAAACTCCGGCTGAGCTCTCCATTCTCGACCGAATTCCATTTTTCATTCTCACCATTTCCACCATAGGAACGCGCCTTATTTCTTGCCACGTTGATCCCTCGCC
>CAUZKZ010000646.1:0-2839 GCA_963580345.1 Verrucomicrobiia bacterium
GTGATGCGGCGCTCCACCTCGTCAATTTTCTGCGGCATCGAGTCGAGTTCGATACGAAGACGGCTTCCGGCCTCATCCACGAGGTCGATCGCCTTGTCGGGGAGAAAGCGGCCGCCGATGTAACGATCCGCCATCGTGGCCGCGGCCACGATGGCGTCGTCGGTGATCCGCACCCCGTGGTGAACCTCGTAACGCTCCTTGAGCCCGCGAAGAATCGCCACGGTGTCGTCGACCGAGGGTGGTGCCACGTAAACCGGCTGGAACCGCCGCTCGAGCGCCGCATCCTTCTCGATGTGTTTGCGGTACTCACTGAGCGTCGTCGCTCCCACCACCCGCAACTCACCGCGGGCAAGGGCTGGCTTCAGCATGTTTCCGGCATCAACGGCACCCTCCGCGGCTCCGGCCCCTGCGATCGTATGGAGCTCATCGATGAAGATGATGAATTGCCCCTCCCCCTCCGTGATGTCCTTGAGGACGGCCTTCATGCGTTCCTCGAACTCGCCGCGGTACTTGGCGCCCGCAACCATGGCGGAGATGTCGAGCGCGAGCAGGCGCTTGTCCGCGAGAGAGGTCGGTATGTCACCGCTCATGATCCGTTGGGCGAGGTCCTCGGCAATGGCCGTCTTCCCCACTCCGGGCTCACCGATGAGGACCGGGTTGTTTTTGGTTCGGCGCGCGAGGACCTTCATGACCCGGCGGACTTCCTCGTCACGACCGATCACAGGATCGAGCTCACCCAGGCGGGCCAACACGGTCAGGTCCCGGCTGTAGCGTTCGAGGGCCCTGTACTTTCCCTCGGGACTCTGGTCGGTGACCCGGTGACCACCCCGTACCGCACTCAGGGCTTCGAGAACTCGCTCCTGGGTCGCGCCCGCCTCTCTGAGCGCCGCACCGGCCTCTCCCTCTTCCACCGTAAGCCCGAGGAGGAAGTGCTCCGTGGAGACGTACTCGTCGCCCAACGTCTGAGCCTGCTTCTCGGCCTCGACGAGAACGTGGTCGAGGTCACGGCTCATGGACGGATCCGAACCCCCGGTGACCCGGCCGCGGGCGTCGAGGGCCGCCTCGACTCCTTCTCGCACCACCGGCACCGCGGCCCCCAACTTCTGAAGCACCGGAAGGACGATCCCTTCTTCCTGGTTGAGGAGAACGTGGAGTAAGTGGGCACCATCGATCTCCGTGGCCTCCAGGCAGCGGGCTTCTTGCGAGGCGCCCTAAAGGGCCTCCCCGGCCTTTACCGTCAATCTATCGAAGCTCAGAATTGGGCTCATTCCCCTTAGGCACTCTGCCACTGTGGCATATTCGGGTGCCGTGTTCCATCGGCCTGGCACGCCGAACTACCAAAGCGGTGGAAGAGTCGCCTCCGAACACTCATGATGCCCTCAATAGACTCAAGATCCGGGCCAGGATGGGCCCGAGCTGGGGCGGATCCCAGGGTTAGTTCAGGCGCCCCCCGGCCACCCGCTTCAGCAGGGTTCCGCCGGCAATAGATTCATCCAACGTGCGGCGGTTGATCATGGCGATCTGCTCGTCGCTCACCGAGGAGGGGTATCGGTCGATGAACTGCTGCAGCGTCATCCTTGAGGGAAGCTGAACGATCTCGATCCGTGCCGGCTCGACCCCGAGGACATCGGGATCACTCACCGGACGGAAGCTCTCGATGGTCCTGAGCACCGTACCTTCGTGGGACCCCCATCGAGAGGCGGCCGCATAACCCAGCAGGCGGAAAACCGCTCCGCCGTGCTCCACGAAGAGGACCGCGCCCCGAAGTCCGCCTCCTTCGGCGTCGGCGGTGAAGGACGCCTCCCACCCCGGGCGGCCGTTGACCGACGTCCGGCGAAAGCCGCTCCCGCGAACGTCGTCCTGCCCCAGGAAGGTGGAGAGCGCACGTTCCGCATCGGTCTCACCCGTCTCCACCCTCAGAACGACCAGGGCCGCCTCATCCGAAGAAGTGGCCCCCACCTGAGATTTCTGGTTCACCGCCGTCCATCCCCGTGGGAAATCGAGCGCGAACGCCATGTCCGGGTGGTAGAACGTCTCCTCATCGAAGAACCCCTCCCTTGGGTCCTGACCGAAAGTCATCCCGTCCAGGCTCCGCAGGTACTCCCCACCCCGCCGGATATACTCCGAATAATCCTGCTCCGAAGCCACGATGATCTCGCGGATGTCCTCCTCTCGATTTACCGGGTCGGGGTGGGTGGCCGCCCACCCGGGAACACTCCCCCCTCCACCCCCCGCCAGTGCCAGGGTCTGGAAGACACCCGCCAGGGCGTTCGGATCGTATCCCGCCCGCGACATGTACCTCACCCCGAGTTCGTCCGACTGGGACTCATCTCCTCTGCTATACCTCAGGTTGAGGAGTCCCAGTCCCGCCGACAGGACCCCTGCCACCGAGGCCACGTCCGAGGACAGGATGGATCCGACCCCCAGGCCGATCTGCTGGAATTGCTGGCGGCTCATCTGGCTGGCTGAATGGCGTGCCGCGACATGCCCGATCTCGTGGCCGATGACCCCCGCGAGCTCGGCCTCTGAGTTCAGGGAGGCCATGATGCCCCTGGTGATGAAGATGAACCCGCCCGGAAGCGCGAAGGCATTCACCATCGGGTCGTCCACCAGCTTGAACGACCAGGGCAACGCGGGGCGCTCTGACCTGGAAGCCATTTCGTTCCCGAGGTTGGTGACCATGGCCTGAAGCGTCTCGGACTCGTACAGCCCAAAGGACTCGGTAATCGGTCCGTCCGCTTCGCGCCCCATCTCAATCTCTTCGGACTCGCTTATCAGCATGAACTGGCGCTGCCCGGTAGCCGGATTCACGGCGCAAGCGGTGGTGCTCATCAATGCC
>CAUZKZ010000647.1:0-2835 GCA_963580345.1 Verrucomicrobiia bacterium
AAACAGAGCAAACAGAGCAAACAGCGCACCGAGCACAAAAAGTGAATCGTGAGGAGATTGAGAATCATGGCCCTGACTCGTCGCCAGCGCGAAATTTATGACTACATCTGCGAGTTTGTCGAGGAAAAGGGCTACTCGCCCAGCCTTGAGGAAATCGGGGGCCACTTTGAACTGGCCTCGGTGGCTACGGTCCACAAGCACGTTCAACACTTGGTGAGCAAGGGGTTCCTCCGAAAGGCCTGGAATCGCTCCCGCTCGCTGGAGCCTGTCCGGGAGGACGCCTCGGATTTGCCCTCGATCCCCCTGCTGGGGACGGTGGCGGCGGGATATCCCATTGAGGCGATCGAGGAGCGGGGTGAGCACGTCCGAGTGCCCGCCCAGTTGATGGGGCGCCCGGATGACACCTTTGCCCTCAAGGTGCGGGGCGACTCGATGATCGAAGACCAGATTTGTGACGGTGACCTCGTCATTGTTGAGAGCCGCTCTGAGGCTCGCAATGGCGAGACCGTCGTCGCACTGGTGGGCGGAGACGAGGCGACACTGAAGCGCTTCTATCGCGCGGGATCCATGGTCAAGCTTGTCCCTGCGAATTCGACTATGCAGCCCATCGAGGTGGCGGCTTCCGATGTCCAGATTCGTGGTGTAGTTCGAGGATTGATTCGTAGCTACTGAGAACTTTGCTAGCGTGCCGGGGTGATTGGGCAGCTAGGTGTTCAACCGTCACCCGCTCCGCGGTTGGCCGAGGCCATTGCTCATTCTCGGCCCTTGCCCCCCGGAAAAGCCAAAGCGAGCTCTTGGAGCCGGGTCGATTCGAGAGTCGCGGCAGTCGCTGACCGGTTGCTAGCGTTGGGGTGCTCACGGCATTGAGCCCATAGACCCCGTAGACCCCGTAGAGTGATGCTCCCGAGTTTGGGCCTGGAGCGGCAGATGCGACGGGGAGAGTGAGGAAGCTTTGAAGGGTACCCAAATCACGAAGAGATCTAAGGGGGTGGCATGCTTCGCGTAACCCGCAGCGTTCACTTCTCGACCTCCCTGCGTTACTGGCTGAACGATCTCAGCGAGCAGGAGAATCGTAAGCGTTTCGGCCAAGATGCCGACCGTCACGGGCACAACTACCGTTTGGAGATCACGGTTCAGGGCGAACCCGATGTCGAGACCGGCATGGTGATCAACCTCGCTCAGATCAAGGAAGTGGCCGAGAGGGAAATTATGTCTCGTTTCGACCATAAAGATCTGAACCACGACACCGAATACTTCGTTCGAATTCCTCCGACGCCTGAGCATTTCGCAAGTCTCATTTTTCGTCTTCTGGATGCAGCGCTACCCGAAGGCTTGCTGAATCGGGTTCGACTCCACCAGTCATCGGATCTCTATGTCGATGTGATTCGGTCCGAACCATGATTTACATGACTCGTCGTTACAGCCTCGCCGCCGCCCATATCCTCGCTCAGCCCGCCTTCAGTCCAGAGGAGAATGAGCGAATCTTTGGCAAGTGCGCCAATCCTGGAGGGCACGGTCACGACTATGGATTTGAGGTGTCGGTGACGGGGCCGATTGATCCGGAGACGGGTCAGATCATCGCACCGGGGTTGCTCGACGAGATTTTCGAGCAGGCGGTGGCCCGGCGTTTCAGTCACCGCCTATTGAACGAAGAAATGCCCTTTGGTGCGCTGGTGCCCACTGCGGAAAATATTGCGCGGGTATGCCATGAAGCCCTGGCAGAGACCGTCAAGAACCGAAGTACGGCGTCTCTGGCGCAATTGCGCGTGACGGAAACGCCTAGAAACTTTGTTGAGCAGGGAGAACTGTTGTGAATGATCCGATTGAGCCATTGATTGCCACGCTGTTAAAGGAAATAGGTGAGGACTCCGGTCGCGAGGGCCTTGAACGCACGCCGGCCCGGGTGGCGGCGGCTATGCGCCGCTTCACAGAGGGCTACGATAAGGACCCGGTGGAGATCCTGAATGACGCGCTTTTCAAGGTCGACTACGACGAGATGGTGCTCGTTCGAGACATCGATTTCTTCAGTCTTTGCGAGCACCACATGGTCCCTTTTTTCGGCAGAGTCCACGTCGGTTATATCCCGAATGGCAAGGTGGTGGGATTGTCTAAAATTCCCAGGCTGGTCGAAATGTTTTCCCGCCGCCTCCAGGTTCAGGAGAGGCTGACAACCCAAATCGCCGAAACGATCGAGAAAGTGCTCAATCCCCGAGGTGTAGGCGTCGTGATCGAGTCCAAGCACCTCTGCATGATGATGCGTGGGGTGGAAAAGCAGAACTCGTACGCGATCACGAGTTCCCTTCGCGGGGAATTCGAAAAAGATTCCAAGACCCGGCAAGAGTTCATGGGTTTCCTACGCCAGAGTCGCGAGTCTTTTGTTTAGCGGGGCAGGAGTGAGCGGGGCAGGAGTGAGCGGGGCCAAAAACAGCGGGGCCAAAGTGAGCGGGGCCGGAAACTGTATAGGGTCAGGTCAGGAGAAAGCTCTCACCGACCCAGCCTTCACTCAACGCCCACAGGCGCCGCGCCGATTCGGGGTCCAGGGCGTGGGAAGAAATGCCGGTCGTCGAGTCCCCGTCGGTCTTCTCCTCGGCAATGTTGCAGTCTTCGCAGTAGAAGCCCCCTCGTCCCTCAAGTTCGCTTGAGACGGCGGCCCAGGCAGATGTAGCCGCTCCCTGTTCAACGCTCTTGAAGGCAGGGCGATCGCTCTTGGGATCCCCTCGGCTCATCAAGTCCTGAACGTCTTCGGGTGAGAGATGGCGGCCGAGTTCGGTCATGATCATTCCCGGATGAACGGCAACTGCCCTGACTCCAGAGGCGGCCAACCGTCGATCCAGT
>CAUZKZ010000648.1:0-2800 GCA_963580345.1 Verrucomicrobiia bacterium
CGCTGACTGGCGGTCAACTCGATCACTTGGGCCACTCTCATACTACAAGTATAGTAGTTTCAGATTACAGGTCAATCTGTAAGGCGGACTACACTAGAGCATCTTAAACAGAACCGTAGCCGCAGATCATCGGCAAGCGAGGCGCTTGCCCTACAACTGTAGGCCGGGCGATCCGCCTGGCACAGACCAGTGACCACGGCATTATTTAAAGTGCTCTAGCCGCCCCGATCCGGAACAGGAGTTCCGGACACCGTTCACAGGCTGGAAGCCTGCGCCACTCTCACCTCAGCAGATTCCACGCGCTCACCAGGGCCTTCAAACCCGCCATCTCGATCGAGGGGTCGACTCCCGCGCCCCAGACGAGCCGGCCGTCGTCGTGCCTGAGCTGCACGTAGGACGCCGCATCGGAGCCTGATCCTCCATGCAGGGCGTGGGAGCGGTAATCGGTGAGCACGAAGTCCTTCAACCCGTCCTGTTCCAGGGCGTGGACGAAGGCGTTGATCGGACCGTTGCCCATTCCCTCGATGGGTTTCTTCTCCCCGTTGAGCAGGACATCGGCCCGGCACCGCACCGATCCGCGCTCCCCGGTCTGGTGATCGAGTTCGTATTTGAGGACGTGCAGCGGTTCGCTGATGTTGGCAAAGTACTTGAAGAAGGAGTCCTTCACCTCCTCCGGATTCAACTCCCTCCCCAGTTGATCGGCGAGATCCGAGATCTGCTTCCCAACCTGCGGGTGCATGGTCTTGGGAAGATCGAACCCGTGTTCGCGATCGAGAATATAGGCCACTCCGCCTTTTCCGGACTGCGAATTGATCCGAATCAGGGCCTCGTAGCTGCGCCCGATGTCCTCCGGATCGATGGTGAGATAGGGGACCGCCCACCTCGCCGTCTGGTCGCGCTCTCCGTCGCCTTCCTTTTTGCGCCGGTCCATTCCCTTTTTGATCGCGTCCTGGTGGCTGCCCGAGAAAGCCGTGAAGACGAGCTCCCCGGCGTAGGGCTGCCGGTCCGGAACCTCCATCCGCGTGGTACGCTCGTACACTTCCCGGATGTGCGGCAGGTCCGTAAAATCCAGACCGGTCTCGATCCCGTGGCTGTTCATGTTCAGCGCCACGATCACGATGTCGAGATTACCGGTGCGTTCCCCGTTCCCGAAGAGGGTGCCCTCCACCCGGTCGGCGCCCGCCAGGAGGCCCAGCTCGGTGGCGGCGATGCCCGTGCCACGGTCGTTGTGAGTGTGGAGGGAAATGATGACACTCTCGCGGTTCCTCACGTTGCGGCAGAACCACTCAATCTGATCGGCGTGGATATTGGGAGTGGTCCACTCCACCGTGGCGGGCAGGTTCAAGATGACGCGTTTTTCCGGAGTCGGGTCCCAAACATCCATCACGGCCTCGCAGATTTCGAGAGCGTAGTCCATCTCCGTATCGGAAAACGACTCGGGAGAATATTGCAGGTCGATCTTGGTCTCCGGAACGGTGGAAATGAGCTCTTTCACCAGCCTCGCACCCTCCACCGCGATGTTCTTGATGTCTTCCCGGGAGGCATCGCTGAAGGTAACTCTTCGCTGCAGCGGAGAGGTCGAGTTGTACATGTGGACGATGGCGTTCTTCAGCCCCGCCAGGGCCTCGAAGGTGCGGCGAATGAGATGCTCGCGGGCCTGCACCAGGACCTGTACCTGGACATCGTCGGGAATGCGGTTGTCCTCCACCAGGCGGCGCAGGAAGTTGAACTCGGTCTCGGAGGCGGAGGGAAATCCGACCTCGATCTGCTTGAAACCCACCCCTACCAGGAGGTCGAACATCTCGAGCTTTTCGTCCACGCTCATGGGGATCGGCAGGGCCTGGTTGCCGTCGCGCAGATCGACCGAGCACCAGATCGGCGCTTCCGTGATGGCACGATTCGGCCACTGGCGGTCCGTCAAGCCGACCTCCGGAAAGGGCCGGTATTTGCGGAGGTTCTGGGTCTTCATCGTTTTGGTTGGTTGGTGTTGCGATCTGGGTGGAGCCTTGGCAAGCGCATTGGACACAGTTCGCCCCGGAAACGGGAGGGCAGGAGTTGGACCAATGCAAAGAGTAGACCGGACTAGCGTCCGAGTCGCAGCACAAGAAGAAGAAGTGCCGTGGTCCAAGTGCTCATCGGCACGAGGAGTCGCACAGGGGCCCCTCCCTGTCGAGCGAAATTGCCCCGCAGGGACCTCATGAACTTGATGAGGTTCTCCAGGTTACGAAGAAAATCAGGAGCGGGGCGGACAAGTCCCATCATTCTCTCCCTCTCTCACTGAACCGCTGCAGTCCCGGTTTTCGGTATTCATTTCGCGACACCTGATTTCTGTATCACCGGGTTCGATTTTCCCGGTGTTCAAATTCCCTGCTCGAGCGCGCTCCTGGGACTGGCGCCACCGCGCCCGGAAAAATATCCGCACTGCACGGCTGCCCGAGGGCCAAGAGTTCGGAGGCTCATATATTCTCCATCGCGTTACGTTTCGGCAAGCCGTTCCTCTCGCCCTCCAACCCCTGCGGCAGGAACCGCAAAGACGCGCCGGTTGAGACCCCGTTTTGTCTCGCAAAAACAGTGCGAAAGTGTTCCTGCTAATCTGTTCGACCTCCGCTGTCGTGGCGGAATCTTTGTCACGGAGGTGCTTCTCCACCTCCCACACAACAACACCAAAAAAACAACACAGCCATCCCATAGACTGAGGTATTAATGGGTGGCTGGCGGCCGATCCCACCTAGGATCGGCCTGATGAAAAAACAAAAACCAGCCAATTCGAGATTCCCCGTCCTGACCCAGGTTTGCAAGC
>CAUZKZ010000649.1:0-2788 GCA_963580345.1 Verrucomicrobiia bacterium
GGTTCGAGGCCAGAGCTACTGGCTAGGCTTTCTCTGTAAGACTCTTTCATTCTCTATCCCAAGCCGGTTTATCCCGGCGCTTTCTCAGTCAACGTTTTTCGTTATTTCCATCGTGTGCATCTGTTCCCCGAACTCGCTTTGGGATCGTTTTTTGCACGAATGCTGCAACGAAAAACGTTGACTGACCCGAATGGCGTGCTCTGGTATTTGCTGCTTCAACGATGACGGGAGGATTCATGGCGCGATTCGTGATACCGGGTGTGGTCTGGTGTTTTTTGGCCGCGGGAGCGGGGGCGGCGCTGGTCGAGGTGCCCATCGAGGTGCAGCCCCTCACCTCCATCGACGGGCGTTCGGAGAAATGGGACTGGTGGCATGCGCGGTCCGCCTACCTGCCCGGGGAGAAGCCCCAGTGGATCACAACCATGTCTCTAACAGGACGCGACGGGACTCACGACTTCCACGACATCTATCAGGTGGTGAGCCGGGATGGCGGAAAGAGCTGGAGCGAACCCGCCGTCATTGAATCTCTCAAGCGGGCGAAGCAGCCCGATGGCTACGAGGTTGCGCCCGGCGATCTCTGGCCCACCTGGCATGCCAAGTCGGGTAAGGTGATCGTGACGGGCAAGACTTTCAACTTTGCGGGCGGCAAGCGAGAGGATCGCTCGCGAGAAAAAGTTTCCTACGCCGTGATGGATCCCACGACCGGGACGTGGGGACCGATGGGCTTTCTCAAGATGCCGGGCAAGGACCACGCGGGCAGGGAGATCATCGCGCCCAACGCCGGTTGCACGCAGCGCCACGATCTACCGAACGGCGACATTCTTCTGCCGGTGCGCTACTGGGCCGGGCGTGGCGCCAAGAATTACACCAGCGTGGTCGTGCGCTGCGAGTTCGATGGCGAGACGCTCACCTACCTGAAGCACGGATCCGAGCTCACCGTTCCGCGCGGGCGAGGATTGTATGAGCCGTCCCTCACGAGGTTCCGCGGCGAGTACTTTCTCACCCTGCGCGCCGACCACTCCGCCTACGTGACGAAGAGTGTCGACGGCCTCCACTTCGAGGAGGTCCGCGAGTGGAAATTCGACGACGGCAAACCGCTCAGCAGCTACAACACCCAGCAGCACTGGATCACGGTGGGCGGCGGGCTCTTCCTGGTCTACACCCGCAAGGGCGCAGACAACGATCACATCTTCCGGCATCGAGCACCTCTCTTCATCGCTCAGGTCGATCCAAAATCGCTGCGGGTCCTGCGCGCGACCGAGCGCGTCGTCCTGCCTGCCAATCACGCCACCCTGGGCAACTCGGGGGTGTGCCGGATCAGCGACCGGGAAAGCTGGATCACCTGCGGCGAGGGACTCCTGCGCGAAGGCAAGCGCAAGGGCGGAATCAACAAGGTGCTTTTCGCGAAGGTGACGGCCAAGCCCGCCCTGAGAGGCGCCGCACCGCCTGCCTTCCGGCATCCCGGGATCCTGCACAGCAAGGCCGAGCTCGACTTCGTGCGCGACAAGGTGAAGGCCGGTGAGGAGCCCTGGCTCGCGCGCTGGCGAGCGCTCATCCGGGATCCGCTGGCCTCCCTCGAATGGAAGTCGCGGGCCCATCCGCACATCCAGCGCGGTCCGCGGGCCCGCCCCAGCGTGGGTGCGGGCGAGATGATGAGCGACGCCGCCGCGGCCTACACGCACGCCCTGGCCTGGTGGATCAGCGGCAAAAAAGAGCACGCTGCGAAGGCCATCGAGATCCTCGACGATTATGCGAGCACGGTGAAAACGGTGACCGAGCACGATGCTCGCCTGCTCGTGGGCATGACGGGAATTCAGTTTGTGAGCGCCGCGGAGTTGATCGCACACAGCGAGGCGGGATGGAGCGGGGGGCAGCGGGCGCAGTTCGCAAAACTCCTGCGCGACGTCTTCTATCCTGTCATCGCGGATTGGTTTCCCACCGCCAACGGCAACTGGGACGCTTCCATGATTCAAACAGTGATGGCGATGGGCGTCTTTCTCGATGACCGTGTCCTCTTCGATCGCGGCACGGCCTACTTCATGGAGGGCCGGGGGAACGGCTGCCTCTTCAACTACGTGAAGCCTTCGGGGCAGGCCCAGGAGAGCGGACGCGATCAACATCACACTCAGATGGGCCTGGGTTTTCTCGCCATGGCGGCCGAGATCGCATGGAAGCAGGGGATCGATCTCTACCGCGCGGGCGGCAACCGCCTGGCCGCCGCCTTCGACTACAACGCCAAGTACAACCTGGGCCACGAGGTTTCCTTCAAGCGTTATGTGAGCGTGGACGGCCGCTACGATCACACCCAGATCAGCCCGCTGGGGCGCGGCACCTGGGCGCCGGTCTTCGAGATTCCCTTCCGGCACTTCACCAAGCGCGCCAAAGTGGAGATGCCTTTCACCGCCCAGATGATCGCCAAGGTCCGGCCCGAGAAAAACTCCACGGTCTATTGCCCGTGGTCCACGCTCATGTTCGCGGACGTGCCAGAACGGTAATTGTAGGGCAGGCGCTCCGCCTGCTGTCGTGTGCGTCGCTGGCCGGGTGAACTCTCGGCAGGCCCGATTCCCTCCGTAGCTCGGCAGTCGGTTGGGTTGACGGACCGAGCTCGGACTCGGGTTCTTGCGCATAGCCCTGAAAACGCTGAAAGCCTATCACGGCAAGAATGAGCGTCGGCGAATTCAAAATTCTAAAGAATATTATCTAACAGAAGGGACACGAACTCGTTCACGCTGCGAGTTTATGTTCTAGTTCTGATGGTGAATTATATCGGAGGATCTTGCGCGGCCTC
>CAUZKZ010000650.1:0-2782 GCA_963580345.1 Verrucomicrobiia bacterium
CCAACCAGACCGCTCCTTCCGGGCCGCCACTCCACAGGCCTCGCGGCAAAAATCCTCGGGGTAGTGCGCCAGGGACCCGGGCCGGGCCACGCTCCGGTTTTAAGTCCAGGAGGGGCGGGCAGGCGGTTCCAAACTCCCCTTGCTGACTCCGCATTACATATATTGTGTGAAGTTATACAGAGAGGCTGCCGGGTGGCGGGAAACGGCTACGAAGCCTGTATTTTGGGGATAAGGGAGCTAACCAGAGCCTTGGCGACCGGTCTCCCAGCGGCCTTGCTCTTCGGCGTTGGTCTGCCGGCCGCCAGACGATTCGTCCGGCGGCACGGCTGGGCGCGGGCCGATCGTGGTGCTGGGATCGGACTCGCTTTCGGAAGATGGTGCCGCATCCCGTTGTCGTGGATTCGCTGGGCCTTGCCAACCCGCCGGAACCGCTCCGGCGGAAAGTGGCTCACCGGCGGCAAATCGCTTCCCGCGGGCTGGGGACGGCCGGCATCCTTTTTCCTTTTCGGGGTCGCATTCTGGGCCGGCCTGAGAAATAATACGAATCATCCGAGTTTGGATGGGGGCGGATCTCGGTCGATGAAGATAGTTGCGATTGCAAATCAGAAAGGCGGTGTTGGCAAGACCACCACCGCGGTGAACCTGTCGACGGCCCTGGCGCGCCGCCGCCAGCGGATCCTGATGATCGACCTGGATCCACAGGCCAATGCCACCAGTGGCATCGGGCTGGAGGTCGAGGAAAATTGCAGCATCTACAATGTCCTGCTCGGCCACGATGCCCTGGATTCCAAGATTGTGCCGAGCCGTCTGGAGAACCTCGCCGTGATTCCGTCCGAGATGGACCTGGCGGGCGTGGAAATCGAGCTGGCACGCATGGACAACCACCTTCTACGGCTCCAGGGCATCCTGCGTGAGGCCAAGCGACGTCGGAATTACGACTTTTGTATCCTCGACACGCCTCCCTCGCTGGGAGTCCTGATGACCTCCGCGCTGGCGGCCGCGGACGAAATTCTCATTCCTCTCCAGTGCGAATGGTTCGGCCTGGAAGGCCTCGCAAAGATCATCCATGTGGTGGATCAGATCCGAAACTCGGGCGTCAATCCCGGCGTGAAGCTGGAAGGGATCCTGATGACGATGTTCGACGGCCGCACCAACCTCTCCCGCAACGTGGTGCACGAAGTGAAGACCTATTTCCCGGAACTCCTTTACCGGAGCGTCATTCCGCGCACGATCCGGCTCGGCGAAGCACCCAGCCACGGCCAGACGATTTTCGAGTGGGATCCCCACGGGGTTGGCAGCGTGTCCTACGATTCGGCCGCAAAAGAATTCCTGCGCCGCCATAAGGTGCGGCCCGCACCCGTCGCGGCTTGAGGTGCGGGCGGAGTCCTGAGCCGCCCGGCCCTGAGCGCCAGCGAGCCGCGCTCATTTGCAGGCGATTTGCGTGAAATGCCGGCCCCCTCCCGGGCTTTCACCTTGCGCTCCCTCCCCTGCTCTTCGATACTGCTCCGCAGCGATGAGGGGCCGGCCGGAGGTCGGGAGTTGTTTCCCGTGTGAAGGATATCCGTGGAGGGAAAACTTGCACCGGCGTGCTCCCCAGCTAAAAACGCTTCAGCATTCCAAACTATTTCACCGCACGAATGTTTGCTAAACTTTTCGGATTCCTCTCCCAGGACCTGGGTATCGACCTCGGGACCGCCAATACCCTCATCAATGTCAAGGATCACGGGATCGTCCTGCGGGAGCCCTCGGTCGTGGCGGTGAAGGCCGGGACAAACGAAGTGCTGGCGGTGGGCGACGACGCCAAGCGCATGCTGGGCCGCACCCCCGGCAATATCGTGGCGATCCGCCCTCTCAAGGATGGCGTGATCGCCGACTTCGAAGTGACCGAGGCCATGCTGCGGCACTTCATCCGCAAGGTGAACAACAAGAAGCGCTCCCACCCGCGCGTGGTGGTAGCGATTCCCTCCGGAATCACGGAGGTGGAACGGCGGGCGGTCAAGGAATCCGCGGAGCAGGCCGGCGCCCGCGAGGTCTTCCTCATCGAGGAACCCATGGCCGCCGCGATCGGGGTCGGTCTCCCGGTGCAGGACGCCTCCGGAAACATGATCGTCGATATCGGAGGCGGCACCACCGAGGTGGCATTGATTTCTTTGTCGGGAATCGTGTACTCGCGCAGCGTACGCACCGCCGGCGATGAACTGGATGAGTCCGTCATCCAGTACATGAAACGCGCCTACAGCTTGATGATCGGCGAGCGGACCGCGGAGGATATCAAGATTCGAATCGGTTCGGCGGCACCGCTGCCGAAGGAAACCAGCATGGAAGTGAAGGGCCGCGACCTCGTGTCGGGTCTGCCCAAGACCATCACGATCACCTCCCAGGAGGTGCGCGAATCGATGGGAGAACAGCTCTCCACCATCGTCGGTGCGGTGCGCACCACCCTCGAGCGCTGTCCGCCGGAACTGGCTGCGGACCTGGTCGACCGCGGCCTGGTGCTGGCGGGCGGAGGCGCCCTCCTGCGCGGTATCGACAAGCTCCTGCGGGAAGAAACCGGGCTGCCGGTGCACATCGCGGAAGATCCTCTCAGCGCCGTGGCGGAGGGCACGGGAAAAGTCTTGGCGGAATTGTCCTTCCTGCGGAAAGTGACAACTTCGGATTTCTAACGAATCGGATGTAGCTTGCTGCCCGGTGCGGCCGCGGAACGATGAAACCGCTGAATCTTCTCGCGCTCTTGCTCTTCCTGTGGGGAGTGATTTGGGTCTTGACGCTCAGTGAACGGAGC
>CAUZKZ010000651.1:0-2782 GCA_963580345.1 Verrucomicrobiia bacterium
CCGGTCGCGAAGGTTCGGGTGATCGCCGAGCGGGGATCTCCCCGGACAACGCGAATCCTTGTGCGCGGCGATTTCCTCAATCCGTCCGAGGACATGGTGAAAGCGGGTGGTCTCACCGTATTGCCGCCGATCAAAGGGCGGGAGGAAGGGAAGCTGGACCGTCTGGATTTCGCGAACTGGCTGGTTTCGGACGAAAACCCGCTGCCGCCTCGGGTGTTGGCAAACCACCTTTGGGACAAGCTGTTCGGCGCAGGGTTGGTCCGCACCATGAACGACTTTGGCGTGCGCGGTGAGCGCCCGGTTCATCCGGAGCTGCTCGACTGGCTGGGCGCCGAGTACCGGAGGCTCGGATGGAGCCGCAAGAAGATGATCGAATCGATCGTGACTTCCGCGACCTACCAGCAAGCCTCGGCCCATCGCGAGGAGCTGCGGGAGACCGATCCCACCAACAAGCTTCTGTCGCGGCAGAACCGCTTTCGGGTGGAGGCGGAGATCGTCCGCGACCTCAGCCTTTCGGTGTCCGGGCTTCTCTCGGACAAGTTCGGCGGGCCGAGCGTGTTTCCGCCGATGCCTGCGGGCGTGGCGGCCCTGAGCTACGCGAACAATTTCAAATGGAACACAAGCAAAGGGGAAAAGCGTTACCGGCGCGGCCTCTATACCTTTTTCAAAAGGACGGCCCCGCACCCGAATCTGACAAACTTCGACTGCCCGGATTCGAATACCACCAACGTGAGGCGGAGCAGCTCGAATACGCCGCTGCAGGCGCTCACGATGATGAACAACGAGGTTTTCGTCGAAGCCTCCCAGGCCTTCGCGAAGCGCGTCCTCGAGATGGACGCCGCCAGCGACAAGCAACGCATGCGGCAGGCGCTGCGTCTCTGCATCGGGAGGGAACCCGACAAGACGGAGACCGCGCGTTTTGTTGACCTGTTAGAAAAAGGCCGCGCCTACTACCGTACAAATCCCGAAAGCGCCCAAAAGTTGGTCGGCAACTACCAGCCCGAAGGCATCGAAGCGCCCGAAGCGGCCGCGTGGGTCACGGCAGCGCGGACCGCCCTCAACCTCGACGAGTTCATCACCCGGGAATAACCATGAACATACAACGCGAAATCGACTTCCAGGCCGAGCTGGCACTCACCCGCCGGTCGTTTCTCAACACCGCGGCCAGCGGGGTGGGAGGAATCGCCCTGGCCAGCCTCCTCCAGCAGGATGGACTCCTCGCCGCGCCGACCGTAGCCACCAACCCGCTCGCCCCGAAGAGGCCGCATTTCCCGGCCAAGGCCAAGAACTGTATTTTCCTCTTCATGGCCGGCGCGCCATCCCAGATCGACCTCTTCGATCCCAAACCGAAACTGAATGAACTGCACGGAAAGCCTCTTCCGGAGTCGATGACCAAGGACGTCCGGTTCGCGTTCATCAAAAAGGAGACGGCCACCCTCTTGGGGTCGAAGCGGACCTTCAAGAATTACGGTCAGTGCGGGATGGAGTTTTCCGACCTCTTGCCGCACCTGGGATCCTGCGCGGACGACCTCCTGATGGTGCGTTCGCTCCACTCCGAGCAGTTCAACCACCACCCCGGCCAGCTCATGATGCAGTGCGGGCGCGGAACCTTCGGCCTCCCCACAATGGGATCCTGGCTCACCTACGGCCTCGGCAGCGAATCGCGAGACCTTCCCGGCTACGTGGTTCTCACCAGCGGGCGCGGATCCAGCGGAGGCGCCACCCTCTGGCAATCGGGATTTCTGCCGAGCACCTACGCCGGAGTGTTGTTCCGCGAGCAGGGCGAGCCGGTTTTGAATTTGGCCAATCCGCTTGGCCTGCCGCCGGAACTCCAGCGCGCTTCGTTGGATACCCTCCGCGACGTGAACCAGCAACGCCTCGACCTCATGCGCGACCCCGAAATCGCGAGCCGGATCGCCAGCTACGAGTTAGCCTACCGCATGCAAAGCTCCGCCCCCGAGCTGATCGACTTTTCAGGCGAGTCGAAAGAGACCCTCGAGGCCTACGGAGTCGACCGCGCTGATCCGCCAAACGGCGATCGCGGAAAATCCGGGAATACGGCCCAGAGCTTCGGGCGCAACTGCCTGCTCGCCCGGCGGCTCGTGGAGCGAGGGGTCCGGTTCGTCAATATCGTCTACGCTTCGTGGGATCACCACAGCAAGCTCGACAAGGAGCTGCCCTACAACGCCACGGTGGTCGATCAGCCCATCGCCGCCCTGATCAAGGATCTCAAAGAGCGCGGTATGCTCGAGGATACCATGGTGGTCTGGGGAGCGGAGTTCGGCCGCACGCCTCTTGGCCAAATCGACGGCAAGGAGCTTCCCGGGCGCGACCATCACCCCTTCAGCTTCACCATGCTCATGGCCGGGGGCGGCATCAAGGGTGGCCAGGTATACGGGCGGACCGACGAGTTCGGATGGGGCGCCGAGGACAAGCCGGTCCACATCAACGACCTCCACGCCACCATGCTCCACTGTTTTGGGATGGAGCACGAGAGTTTGACCTACCGGTTCCAGGGCAGGGATTTCCGCCTCACCGATGTTGGCGGGAAGGTGATCAAAGACTGGCTCGCTTAAGCGGGCCGACTTTCCCCCACTTGAAGCCGACTCCTTTTCCTCCCAGTATTTGTCGACTTCATCGACCATTTAAAGGGACAGGTTAGAATGGCACGTGTTTAACCCGACTTTCGCTATTCGCGCTCGAAATTGGCTAAATTCTTCGCTTTGTCAGGCTGGAACCCATGATCTAGCAAGGGTGTGATTTCAAATCAGCCTGTGGTGGA
>CAUZKZ010000652.1:0-2781 GCA_963580345.1 Verrucomicrobiia bacterium
TTCTGACCAAACCCCCGTGATTCCAAGGGTTGGAGGGCTTCGTTCAGAACAAAAATGCCGTCCTGTTCTGCGGTTCCAGATTATTCTTTAGCAAATTGAATCCGCGTGACCAATAATCTTGTGCGTGACGCGGGAACCTGGAAGCCTCACGAACTCGCCACCGGTGTGATGCTCACCCCCAACCTCTTTCCAATCCCCTTTCGCCACGAGGCGACTTTCTTCCCGGTGGCGCCCTCGACGTGTTCCCGGAAGAACTGGTGCAGGCGTTCCGCGATTGATTTGCGGGTCTCCTCGGCGAGGAGTTCGGCTTGCGCGAAACGGTCGGGCTTCGGACTAACGTGCTGTGCCACGCAGCGGTAGAGGAAGATGCGGTCATAGCTGCTGCGCAGCGAGAGGGTACCCAGGTCCTGGAGAGCACCCCGCAGGCTGTTGCGGGTCAGCGGGAACTCGCTCACGAGGTGGGCCAGCTCCACGCCGTACACCCACTCTGGATCGCGGAAGCGGCTGGTGCGGTCGTAGATCGAGGCTGTCTCCCACGCCACAATTCCCAGGGTCTGGCGGAGCATGCTCAGGAGGTAGGCATCAAGAGAGCGCTTCCCGACTTTCTTTCCGCCCTTCCAGATCAACTTCGATCCGGCAATCCAACCGGCCGCAACGAGCGGGTTGGAAGCCAGGAGAAACTTGCTGCCCTGCCAGAGGTAACGGACCGGACCGAGAAGGGGCTGCAGGTCCTCGTATTTCCTCGCCACCCTGCTCGCCTTGCGCATGTTGTCCGAGACTTGGCGCAGGTTCCACTCCTTCACATCGAGGAGCGGCACCTCCTCCAGGAGCAGGATGATCTGAAGTGAGACGCGATTCACCGACTTGAGCAGATCCTCGAGATTCGTTTCGAGGAAGGCCTTTTCGGAGTCGGGATTGTAGATCTTGGCGATCGACTCCACGAACTCGCCGAGTTCGATGAGAAGAGTGCGGGTCTGCAGTTGCCCGTCTTCCCAGTAGTGGCCCTCCGCCACCTGCTGCAGAACGCGATCCGCCTTCCGATCCAACAACTCCGAAACCTCGGCATCCTGCGCGGATCGCGCCGGGGTGGCCCAGTCGACATTGTGAATCTCTTCGTAATTGGGAAACTCCATCCACTCACCGTAGGCCATGAGCACCTTCTCAATATCGGCCCGGCGCGAATCGAGCCGCCTGGCTTCACGCTTGATGGCCTCCTCCGCGACGCGCAGAGCCTCGTCCGCTTCCTCTGCCTCCGACGCGGGCGCCCGCCAAAAGGCCAGCACCACCATTCCGCCCAGGGCGGACAGCGTGAATAACCAAACGGCAGCGCCCAACTGCTCGCGCATCACGATGGCCGCGATGGCGACCACGAGAAACGCGGTCTGAGCTGCGAGTTTTCCACCACGCGTCACCCGCGACCGCCGTCCCAGCGCCATGGGGGAGTTTACCACCGGGACGGATCAGGGCAATGTCCTTGGACCGCGACCCGAATGTTCCCATATGCCTGCCACGCCCGAGTTCTTCAGACTCGAGGGAGTCAACCTGATCACCCGAGTCCGGGAGAATGCGGGCCCTGGTAGCTTGCCTTGGCATGAGTGCGGAGGTAGGGCTGTCCCTACCCCGATGAGCGAGCAGACCAGTTCGGACGATCGGCCCGCGATGCCACTGGAGAAGGCATTTTGGCAGAAGGCATGGTCTGCCCTCTTCAGGCTGTTCCGGCTGGTGATCTACCTCCTCGGCATCGCCTGGGCGGCCGGGGCGGTGTTCTTCGACGTCCCGATCGAAGACGAAACGGCCCGCAAGCTGCTCGCGATCGGCTACGCAGTGGTGGTCCTGCTCTTTTTCGCCGGGATCCGCACTCGGCGTGGACGCTTCGTCGTCTGGCTGGTCGCGATGTCGGTCGTCTTGGTTCCATGGCTCATGATCCGCCCGTCCAACGATCGCAACTGGGAACCGCCGTGGGCCCGGACCGCTTGGGCCGATCTCGAGGGCGACGTGGTGACGTTCCACAATCTCCGCAATTTTGATTATGCCCTCGACGGCAAAGTCATGGAGCGATGGGAGGAACGCACCGTGCACCTGTCGAACCTGCGTGGTCTCGACTACTTCCACGATGGGTTCGGCGGCGAGCTGCTGGCCCATCCCATCCTCTCGTTCGATTTCGGGGCAGAGGGCCGAGTCGCCTTTTCGATCGAGTGCCGCCGGGAAGTGGGAGAAAAGTTCACGCCGGTGGGCGGACTCTTCAAAATGTTCGAGCTAAGCTATCTCGTGGGAGACGAACGCGACTTCATCCGGCTCCGAACCAATATCAGGGACGAACCGGTGCGTCTCTACCGGGCCAGCTACAGCGAAAAGCGCATCCGAGAAATGTTCTTCGAGACCGTCGGTGGCCTGAACGTCCTCAAGAACAGGCCGCGCTTCTACAACTCCCTCACCGCAAACTGTACTACCAGCTATTGGTCGCAGGCGCCCGCCGGGAAGCGCGCCAGGTTCGACTACCGCCTGCTCCTGAACGGTAAGCTCGAGTCGCTTCTTTACGAGCGACGCGTGATCGTCTCGAATGGACTCCCCTTGGAGGAACTTGTGGAACGGGCCTCCATCAACGAGGCCGCCAAGGCGGCCCACGACGATCCGGAGTTCTCGGCCCGCATTCGCAAAGGGATTCCGGGATTCGAGTAATAGCGGCTTGAAAGGGCGTCCGCAGCGTTCAGCATTTCCAGCCGTGATGCGCACCCTGCTTTTCTCCCTTGTCGCCACATGATTCTCTCTCCCGGCTGCAGA
>CAUZKZ010000653.1:0-2781 GCA_963580345.1 Verrucomicrobiia bacterium
TTCCGCCGGCGCGACCAACCTCGTAATCAATCCGTAGGGCTCAGCTTCACATACCCTCCAGCCGGGATCGTATGCTCCTGAGGCTCAAAATCGAGTCCGGGCAACTCCATGCCCCTACGGAAGGTCGCACGAACAGGAACATCCGTGGGATTATTGACCGCCACGTTCCACTGAAAACCGCCACCAGGATTCGTCCGCGGCATCACCTCCAGAAAAAGTTCGGGCTGATTGCAAACAACCGGGTGGCCGATCATGACATGCGTTTCGGGTACCTGATCCGGATATAACGCGGCGTGGACATACCCCTCCATATCCACACCAAGCGTCGTGTAGACGTTTTCCCCATTCGTGTAATTGCCCAATGCGTGACCGACAATCTGAAATAGCCCCGTGCTCCACCGCGGGTTGAGTCCGGTCACCCGTACCGGGATCGTCAATGCGATGGGCGCCGGCGGGCTGGGCACCTTGATTTCGACCGCCTCGCCGGGGGCATCCGATTCGAGATCCAGATAACCCAACCCCGTGACCCTGCGCCCGGAGAGAAGCTGCATGCCATCGGGTTGTTCGAGGTACTCCAGGACCCTCGCGAATCGCTCGGGGCCGCGCTCCTTGGTGTCAATAGCCTCGTTGACCGAGAACAGCTCATGGTGGAAGGTGTCGCCAACCTTGACTTCCCGGCCCGAAATATCCGCGAAGATGGCGGCCATCCAGGACGTTTCGTCCGAAGTGACGCGCAGCCGGATCGGCTCACCGCGGTTGATGAACATTGCGTTGTTGTATGTATTGGGCGAGTAGAATCCGAACCATCCCGCGGTGTCGATGCGCAGTTCGACCGAGGTCTCGAGCCCCACGAGGTCGTATTCTTCGACGGCAGTCCCGTGGCCGACCACAAGCGCGGCCGGTTGAGCAGTGGTCCAATCGCTTAATTGCAGCCGGAGGGACTGGACGGTCTGATCTTTCTTGAACGTGACCGTGCTGGAGAAATTTGCGACCGTCGCGCCCGTTCTGACTCCTTCCGTCGCCCGTCCGGTCGGCATCACGCCCTTGAGTGGGGTATTGTATTCTGTGTAGCGCCTCAACACATCCATCAAGACGGACGGATCCATCGGGCCGTAGGTGTACCAGGTGTTGATGGGTGTTGTTTCAGGCCCGTATACCTGCGTGGCGGTGGAACGAAGGACGATGACCTGATCGTCGGCGGTTTCGAGAGTGGGCACGCAGTTCATGCCGCCGCCCTCCGCGAAAAGCTTCGTGCTGTATCCGATCGTACTGGTCAGTGCCGGTTGGATCGCACCCAGGTAGAGGATCGGCCTCAGGCCTTTCGGGCCGCCGTCCCAGGAGTATCCGCCGGGAAACTCGGGAAACATGTGGGACCGGAACATTCCCGTCCCACGCGCCAGCAGGCCCCGTCCGCAGTCGTTGACGTGATCGCCGCAGTACTGGACGCACATCGACCCCGGCTTCCAGCCACGGCGGGGAAAACTGACTGCCTCGCCACCCTCGACGTCGGTGGCGATCGCCACCAGATTTTGCTGTATCAGGCGGGAGAGATGAAGGGTTTGATTAAACGTCTTCGCCCCGTTGGGCAGAAAACGCCGGACGAGTTGCCGGCCGTTCATGATGCGTATTTCCGCCAGACCCGCTTCCGAGGTGACATGAAGGTCCGACGCCATCAGTTCGCTGTCGACGGCAAATCCTTCAGCCCCGTAGGTACCCGACCGCATGTCGGCGGCCGGCCAGGCCTGGATGACGGGCCCGGTGGAGGGAAACACATTGATCCCGTCATTGCTGGCGTTCCACCGCAACGCATCGCGGATCAGGGTAGACCGCGACCGCGCCTGGGCGTACGTCAGTCCGTTCCCGGAGCGGATCTCCCGCACCAGTTCCTCCGGGGATTGAACCAGGTTGAATGACACCGGCAGCCCGGTCAGCGTCCCCTCGACCGCCAGGATGTAATCGTCGGTGAGGTCTTCGACGAGTTTGCCGTCGCGGTAGTGCAGGACCGCCTGCATCGAGTAGAGCTTCAGGTCGGCAAGCTGCATCGCTCGTGGGTCGCGGAAATCATAGAACCCGACCGAGTGATCATAATAGCGGACGTGATCATACAGCACCCAGGCCAGGAACGAAGTCGGCTCGCCTACCGGACGCTGAACCCGGATGACGGTATTGTCTGGGCCGGTCAGGCAATCGGGAACGGGCCAGGGAAGGTCGTACCCCAGGAAGAACATATGATTTCCGATGTTGGTGTCGGCCTTGTAACCCGGTATCAGCAGCAGATCATCGTCGCTGTGTTTACGGCACTCTTCATCGAGCCGGCGAAGCTTGTCGGGCGTGAGGTTCCCGAACTGCTCACAGAAGGCGACGAAGTCCAGCCCCGCGGATTTCGCGGCGGCCGCAAATTCTGCGACCGTTCCGGTTCCCCCGGTCATGCCGGTCTCCGCTCCAATCAGGCCGCGATAGACCGGATCTTCCGGGTTGGAGGAGTGGAAGTGCGTTTCCAGTTTCTCTTTCGCGCCCGGCCTCAGGTTGGGGGGTGTGAGGCGCTCATGATCAGCCTTGAACCCGCCGACATCGCCGGAGGCCAGGCTGGGCTCGCCGAGCCAGCGAAGCGTGTTGAGAATCAGGCGCTCGTAATCCGACGGGATGCCGTTCAGCCCCTTCGAAAGACAGCGCCGATCGTACAGCCACTGTGTCCCCTGGCCGAAAGTGAAGAGTGGGATCTGGGCCTGCAGAAAAACGCGGCCCTTTTTATAGGGCCGGATCGCCATCAAGTCGGGCACT
>CAUZKZ010000654.1:0-2778 GCA_963580345.1 Verrucomicrobiia bacterium
CGAAAATCATCGTCGCTCCCACCAGCCAGCTGGATCTTTTCAAAACCGTTCCCGAGCTTTTCAACCTCTGCGATAAATACCAGTGCCCTGGCTTCCTGCTGTCTGACTTGCTGATCTCGGAAGGCACCGCCAGCGTCGATCCGGACAAACTCGATTTCCACCCCGAAATCGACCGCGGCGAAATAATCTTACCCAACGGCAGCGAGAATGCCGATAACCCTTACGGTGGATACGGCGACGGCGCCTACCTCCGCTACAAGGATACCGAGAGCGGCATCTCCCCGCGGGCGGTTCCCGGCGTCCCGGGCCATATTCACGTTGCCGCCACCGATGAACACGACGAAGACGGCACCCTCATCAGTGACGAGTTCACCAACCCGCATAAGAGGCAGATGATGGCAGACAAACGGGGGCGCAAGATGGAAACCGTGCTCTCTCAGATCAGCCCGCCCGTGCTCGTGGGGCCCGCCGCCGCCGCCGTCACCCTCGTCGGCTGGGGCTCCACGCAAAGCGTCATTCTCGAAGCCGTGAAAAAACTCGCCGGTGAGGAAGGCATCGTCGCCAACCACCTCCACATCAAGTGGATCGTCCCTTTCCACTGCGAGGAGATCTCGGGCATCCTCTCAAAGAGCAAACATGTGATCATCGTGGAAAACAACGCGACCGGCCAGTTCGCTCGCTACCTCCGTTCGGAGACCGGATTTTCCGCCGACGGACACATCCGCAAATACGACGGTGAACCATTCATGCCACACCACATTGTCGAAGCGGTGAAAGCACAACTGGAAGGGGCGACGCAGCTTTCCGTCCCCACACACGAAATCATGGTCTAATCATTCTATACGCGGAACCCTTCATGTTATGAGCACAACAGTAGAATCAAAACTTCAGACAGCACAGGAACCCACCGCGGAGGCCTATAAAGGGAAAATTCATCCCGACTGGTGTCCGGGTTGCGGCGATTTCTCGGTCCTCTCAGCCTTGCAGAAAGCCCTGCTCGAATTGAAACTCGAGCCTCACAAAGTGATCACCATCAGCGGCATAGGGTGTTCCTCCAACCTCCCCGGCTTTATCAATACCTACGGCATGCACACCCTGCACGGCCGTTCTCTCGCCGTCGCCACCGGCGTCAAGCTCGGCAACCACGAAATGAAGGTAATCGTTACCGGCGGCGATGGAGACGGATTCGGGATCGGGGGCAACCATTTCCTCCATACCATGCGACGCAATGTCGATCTGACCTATATTGTCATGGACAACCAGATCTACGGGCTGACCACCGGGCAGATTTCTCCCACCAGCGTCAAGGGGATGAAGACCAAGAGCACCCCCGAGGGGAGCGTGGAAAATCCGATCAACCCAATCCCGCTCGCCATGATCGGCGGAGCCACCTACGTGGCCCGCGGCTACAGCGCCAAGCTGAAACACCTAATTGAGCTGTTCAAGGGCGCGATCATGCACGAGGGATTCGCCCTGGTCGACGTCTTCAGCCCCTGCGTGACCTACAACCTGGACAACACCTATCAGTGGTTCAAGCCGCGGATCAAAATCCTCGAAGAAGAGGGCCACGATCCGACCGATTTCCACGCCGCTCTCGACAAGGGTTACCTTTGGGGCGAGGAAATTCCCATCGGTCTCTTCTGGCGGCGCACCGATCTACCCACCCTCGAACAGTCCGAGCCGGTGCTCGAAGATGGAGGTCCTCTGGCCTACCGCGAGCTCGGCATCAATGACGAGCAGGCCCAGGATCTCATGAACGAAATCCTCTAAACAACCTCCATACCGGCGGGAAGCATAATCGCTTCGCCGCTGGGAATCTGCATGGCACTGGCCTCCCGGTTGAGTTGGATCACATTGTGATTCATGCGAAGCGATTCACAATTTCAGGTTGGGGATTTCGGGACGATCAAGTAACTACAGCGCTGGCCCTCGGCGGCCATGTGTTCGGAGCGCGTTACTTCTGCTTGTTTGCCTAAGAGATCCTGAAACAGACGAAGCTCGGCATCGCAAAAGAGCCGGCAGGCGCTCGCCAACTTTGCGATCGGGCAGTGATTCTCAATCAAAACGAAGCTGCCGTCCCTGTTTCTCTGAAGGTCGGCCATGAAGCCTTCTTCATTCCGAATTTTGACCAAGGTCTCCAGCCGGCGCCGAAGAGGAGCGTTTCGTGGAATTTTTCCCTCGTACGCATCTACCTGCCGTTCCGTGCAGTGTTCGACGACCTTCGCCACACCCTCCTCTCCAAAGAGTTCCTCAGTCGAATGAACAAAGGCAACCGTCAGGTCGCCATGGCTGTCGGCGAAGAACGCGTTGGCTTCTTGAGTGAGGCTCCAGATTTTCGCGGGCCGGCCCAGCGGACGCGGATCTTCTTTGAACGTGACCAGCTTCGCCTCAGCGAGCGTGTAGAGGTGTTGCCGGACCGCCGTGCGGGTAATCTTCAGCCCTGTGGCGAGGGAGGCGGCATCGCTTGCCCCTCGTCGCTTCAACGCCCGGAGAACAGTTCGAGGCCCACGGTCGAGCGTCAGCCCGCCGCCTTCAGTCGCTAAGCGGCTTTGTTTTGCCATAAATTCAAATTTATCCATAACAGGCGCGACGATCAGCCTTCACGCTTGAACTTTCATAAGTTTTACCTTTACAAAGCTAGAGCTTATGAAATGTTTTGTCGAGAAAGAATGCTTCCGATGGGAGGCTTTCCGAAAATTTCTGTCACCCGCAGAATCGCTCCAAGATGGCCGACGTTGACAATAAATATCCCGAGAACGTCTCCGGAAAACTCTACGT
>CAUZKZ010000655.1:0-2777 GCA_963580345.1 Verrucomicrobiia bacterium
CAACTGTGTCCCGAACTCGACCCAGTCACCATCAACCAGGCCCAACCAGGCACGATCCAAGGTCACCACGGCTTCGCTGCAGGCGCTGAGGACGTCGAGATAGCTAATGAAACCCTCGGTCTTATAAATGACATATTCTAGCTCCGCGCGCGAGCCGGGCAGAACCTTGGCCCGGGCTTGAAGCAGCAGATCCAAGGCCTGGCGGCAATGGGCGGCGCGATTTTCATAATGCTGCCTCTCGGTCCCGGCCACAGCGGCTGCAAACTGCGCTCCAAGCGCCTCAATACGCCATTTCCAAAACGGTCCCTCACCCCAGGTGGCATTGATGGCCCGCACCAGTTCCTCCCGTTCGAGCGGTTTTGCCAATTCCTTGGTCACGCGTTGATCTTCGGCGACGTTGACCCGTTCTCCTCCCTCCACATTAACGGTCGGGGTGGCATCGCGATAATTGACATTTGTTCTCAGCTGATCGAGCGGCGACCAGTCTTTGAAAGCCCTGAAGATCTCGCTTCGTCCCCAGTAAACCATGGCATTCTCATTCTCTTCGAGCAGCATGAAGGCGCGCAACAACGGTCCCAAGGCGTCCCGACCGTATAGACGGCTCAGATAGCCCTCATAGAACGACCGTGGGCGGATCTGCGCGTCCCACGCTCCGTCCGCGAGATAGCGGAAACTGAATTCCGAATTGCGATGATGCAGCGTCTGCCCAACGATGCCGGCCAGCCCGTATTTGGCGGTGCCGGTGATGATCTCGTCCCGGTCGTATTCCATAGCGTTGAACTGGATGTTCAGCTCGTTGCCGTCGTCGGTTACCCGGGGAACCACGAACAGTTCCCGGCCGGTTATTCCGCCGAAGAAGTCCATTGTCGACCCGGTGTTTGAGGATTGCTCCATGTTCCCCAGCCAGACATCCTTGGGCATCATCTCATCCATAATCGCCAGCTTGTAGCCGCGGAACAACGACATTACCCCAAGTTGTACGTTGGGATGGTGCTTCTTGACCCGTTCGATAAGTTGTGCGGCCAGGTACATCTGTAGGAAATCGGCGTCGAGCTGTACCTTTTCGGGAGCATGCATCGCGCCCCCCACGATGACATTGCCACGCCGCCGGATTTCCGCGACCGACGGGATTTTCGCGCGCAGGTCAGCGTTTTGGCGCAGGATTTCCTGGATTCGCGGATCCTCCATTTCCGGACTGTGCTCGGTGGTCCAGAAGCCGTAGGAATCCGCCTCCGGATACGTTTCGATCAATGCCCGCATGGCCGTTTCCCAGATGTCCAGCGTGCGTGGATCGCCCGGCGACAGGGCAACCCCGCAGTATCGCTGGAACATATACGCGTCCTCGTCGCGAAGCTCGGGAGTCACGTTTGCCAAGTTGGGGGGCACGAAGGAAAGCTCGCCCATCACCAAACCAACTTGAACATGGCGCTGGTGAGCGTATCTGATCAGCTCACGCAGAAACTCGCGAGCGGTGCGGTAAGCCTCCGCGGGTGTCCGGACCGTCGCGAACTCGGGCGCGCCGACATGCTCCTGTGGAAAGACCTCCCGCCCGACCCTCACGTCGTTGGCCGTTCCCGTGGTTGAATGTGGACTCCTGCCCCACGACCGGGTTTCCCGACCCCAAGCCAGATAGCCGGACTCCGGCGTGGTGGTGAGCTCGGCCACCACGCCGTCAAAGGAGAACTCAAGCCATGGGGAACCCATGCCCCAATAGAACTGGAGATAATTCAACTTCAACTTGGCCATTTGGTCGATGAAGCGGCGGTAATCCTTGAGCCCCATGAAGAAATTCCATGCATGCATTTCGAGAAATCCGCGGTACCTAGCCATGGGTTCCGTTCGCACATCGAGCGCCGGCAGCGAGAGGTCCGGCTTCCGCTCCGGGATGACGTCGCCGCTTATTTGGAACACGATGCCCAACCGCTCTAGCAATTCGTAGGCCGCGTACATCGTGCCGGTCTCGTCATTGCCGCCCGCGACAATCGCCGGCTGGCCATCCAGCTCGATCGTCTTCAAGATGTAACCGTCTGCCTTCAGCCCGATGAAACTCACCAACTGGCGCTTTTCGGCTTGTGCGGACAACCGATTGACCTGGGGTCCTCCCACCACGATGAGGGGATGTCCTGCCGGGATTTGATCGTCGGTCACAATGCGCAGCTCGGCCTGGGACAGCTCCTGTAAATAACGCTGGAGTTCTTCGGCCACGAAGCGGTCCGACGCACTACTCGCCTTTCCAGTGACGATCACCGCTTCGGCCTGGCCATTCCGTGCGAGGAACGCTCCCGTTGCGATACCGTCTGTCGATTCGGATTCGGCTAGCGCGCGACCGCCGCCGATCATTGCCACGAGAAAAACGGACAGGAGCAAATCTCCTCCGAATGACCAGAAACGGCCGGGACTTGAAGTTTCGCGAGTATTCATCAGTTCAACCATGTTAAGTCTCCTCCAGTTAGGAATTGCGTTCTCAAGAACAGGGATTTTTCAAAATGCTGGTCAGTGAGCTCACCTCGGTCTCGGCTTCTTCCTGCAGGCGAGCCCTGCTGCGATCACGATTTACTGTGTAATCATGGTCTACTTGCCCCGCCCGGTCATCAATCAGAACTGGTCCATACGCTTGCGGATTCTCTTCCGGAAGGCCGCTGGACAGTTACCGGCCTGCCGGTTTTTCATTCAGGAACGACACCACCTCGGCCACGTACTTCCGGGCATTCTCGATCCCAGCGATCACATTGCGGTTGTAGTGCAGCAGGAGGAATCTTTCCGTCGGGAGATCGGCA
>CAUZKZ010000656.1:0-2775 GCA_963580345.1 Verrucomicrobiia bacterium
GGGTGGGAGGACTTCAACCGGGCTGGTGTTCTTGAGGAGGTGATCGTCCCCAATCGCTGCTCCGCAAAGAACATGCAGCAGTGCGAAGGCAAGGGCGACTCTGGGTAAACTCATTTTGGGTCTTGAACTATTCATGGTGTCGATCTCATGTCGTATTCGAGGATGAGCTTGGGCGGGCTTGTGTCCTTATTGCCGTCGGCCCAAAAGTGGAAACCGTTGTCGCTGCCCTCGGGCTTGAGCAGAATTCCGTGATTGGTTTCGGGCTGGTCGAGCCAGGCCTGAACGCCGGATGCATCCAGCACAAAGTACGTATTGCCGGCTTCGCCGACTTTCGCACTGCCCAGTACCGCGTCGTCGACATACCCTGCATCGCTGCCGCCACGCCCCCAGTTGTTCCACCACGTCTTGCCGTCCGTCCAGGGCTTGAGCGCCTTGAATCCCTTCACAACGTTTATCCCGCCGGCCGTCGGCTTGGGGGAGTTGAGAACCAGGACGGCGCGGGTTACCCGTGCGCCCTCGGGCGGCCGCCCCAGCAGGTCGAACCGGATGAGTGCCCGGGCATGCCGGTCTTTGTCGTCATCGCGGTATAGAAAGATGCCGTCATCACCGGGCTTGTTGTGCCCCTCGTCTCCCCACTGGCCCGTGGCCATCTGCTCATTGGATTGCCCCTGGTAATCGTCTTTCCCGTTTTGGATATGAAGGACGTTCTCCGCGGCAAGTTGGGTCGTGTCAAGGGCAGCGCGAGGTTCAGGTTCGATCGAACTGACCGGACTGATCTGAGCGATCGGATTCTTCGGCCGGTTTTCCCAGAGGAGGCGGCCGTCGGGTTTGAGGCGCCAGGTGCCGGGGAGAATCCTGATCGTGGGCCACCCCAGTGTTTCATCCAGAGTGTCGAGGTTGGACTCTTCGGAAAGCCACTGCGGATGAAGGGCTACGATGGCCTCGTTGTAGTCGTTGCGGATGAGCAGGGTGTCGTCCTCGATCTCCTCGATATGAATGTGCGGCTGGCTGCCTACCGGCCAGGGGATTTCTCTCCCTTCAACTGACCGCACCACCGCCGGCACCGTGGCCAGGAAAAAGTAGGTCGACTGACGCCTCGAAATCTCGACGCCCGGAAGCTTCAGGCGCAGACCGTCCCATATGCCTTTGTCGTACGAAGAAAACTCCGTTTCCGCCTCTTCGAACTTGTATCCCACTTGCTGGAATATTTCGCCTGGCCGGGTATCGGTGGGCACATGCGGCTCGAACCCCTGAGGGGTGACCAGGCCCGCCCACGGTCCTTTGGTAATGTCCACTCTCCAGATCGCGTACGGTTTCCGGTCGATGACCGGGCGCAGGTCCACCGACAGGTCGGCGGTATGGTCATTGGTCACGTGGTTGTAGGCACCCAGGTAAACCGATCCGGGCAGGGTCATCACGCTGGTTTCCAGAGGACTTCCCGGGGTCTCCCAGGGGACCGGCCGCAACGGCACCGGCGCCATGCTCGCCTCCCGAAGATACCACCGCAGCCGGATCAGCTCCTTGGGGGCCCAACTCTGGACCGTGGCCACCCCCACCCGGTTTCGTGTGTTCGGCACAAAGTTATAGAGAAGGCACTGGTGAATAAACTCGTCACACATCATGTCGAGGGCGACCACCGTGTTGGGCCGGAACTCATGCAGCTTGTACAGTTGCAGCCGGTCGGCCCAGAAGCGCCACTCGCTCCGCGTGTCGGTGTCCCAGCTTCCACCCTCGACATAGCCGAAATCCGCCCAGGGCCCCGAGGACTGGTTCACGAAAAAGAATCCGCCGGCGTCGCGCATGGCCCGCGCCATCTTCTTCAGCGCGATCTGGCAGGTTTCGTAGCTTTGAAAAGTCATCTTCCCATCCGGCATTACCTCCATCATGGAACTGGGCAGGGCCCAGTCCTCGTAGAGCGAAACGCCTTCCTTCTGGAGTTCCAGGTATTTGTCCGTCAGCTGAGAAAAATAGTGGTCCCAGCGCGGGGTATAGTTATTCACGCCGACGCCGTCGTGGTTGGGGACCGGCCGGAAAGCGAACTCGGGATGCGCCCGAATGGTATCGGTATGGGGATAGTAGTTGCCGCGTTCGTAGTTGAAGAGTTTGAACCGGGGCCACCGGCGTTGCAGCTTGCGCACGAACCGGAAGTACTCGTCCATGGGGACCTTCTTCATCTCCTCGAGCTTCGCCCTGGCGCCGGTCGGCGCAATCCACATGTGGTCGGCCAGCAAATCGCCCATGGTGTACATGGTCTCCGCCAGACCGCAGGTGACCCAGGCGCGAGGATCGAGGTCGAGCGATTCGAACATCGCGTACGCGGCGTCGAACGCATCGAGGCGCTGGTGCCATAGCGGTCCACCATCGGGTGTTTTTACCTCAATGGGTTCGTTTTCCCAGCGCTTGTTCAGCCCCCCCATGTGCAGTTCCCGGTCGCCCTCGATCAATTCGAGGGTGCCGTCTTTGTATTTCACGGCGGCGTGCGGCCACAGGAAGCTGATGTCAAAAGCCATGTCGATGCGCTTCTCGAGACTTCTCTCCGGAGCGAAGGCGGGAAAGAAGTAGCGCTTGTGGTAGTTGGCATGCCACATCAAGTGCGTCCCGCGCGTTGCGGAATAAAGCCAGCTCTTCGTCTGCACGCCTTTTCCGGGGCCGAGCTGAAGCCAGTTCCCCCGGGGAAGCTGCCAGCCTTCCCGGGTGACCATGGATTCGATCCGGTCCTTGTTCGGAAATTCGTCCGCGTTGAGGCCCATGTACTCGGGAACGCCGTTGATGGTG
>CAUZKZ010000657.1:0-2774 GCA_963580345.1 Verrucomicrobiia bacterium
GCGTGTTGGGATTCTTGTCGGCCTTGATAAGGAAGTCGTCCGAGGATCCCGGTCTTTCCGGAACAACAGTCGTGACCTGGGCGCCCAGCTTGCCCACGAAAATTTCCCGGATCAGAAAGAGCTCTTCGTTGGTGAGCTGGGCGGAGGCGATCACGCCGGTCCGGGCGCCGCCGTTCTGTTCCTTGTCCGACTCTGCCACGGCTGTCGAGATTGCAGTCAGTGCCTGCTCCCAGGTTGCATCCTCTCCATTGGCGCCCGGCCCGCGTACGTTACCCAGTCGCGCCTGATCGATCCAGCCAAGCCCGTAGCGTCCCTCATCGCACAGCCACCATTGGTTGACATCGGGGTTGTATCGGGGCTTGACGCGCGCCATCCGCGCGCCATCGTTCAAATGAGGCCGGTCCAGGACGTAGTGCATGTCGATATTGCACCCCTGACTGCAGCCATTGCAGACGGTGGGGGCGCTCGAGAGGTACCAGACCCGGGCCTTGTAGCGGAAATCCCTCTCGGTCAGGGCCCCAACGGGACAGATGTCCACCACGTTGGCCGAGTAGGGATTCTCGAGTACATCGCCCGGGTAGAGCCCGAGCTCGGCGCGGTCCCCGCGATTGAAAATACCGAACTCGCCGGTCTTGGTGATTTCGTCGGTGAAGCGCACGCATCGGGAGCAGAGGATACAGCGCTCCTGGTCCAGCATCACATGGGGACCGAGCTCCACGGCCTTTTGCTTCTTGACCTTGTGTTCCCTGAACCGCGGATTATAGAGTCCGAAGTCCAGGTAGAAGTTCTGCAGGTCGCACTCGCCGGACTGGTCGCAGACCGGGCAGTCGAGCGGGTGGTTGGCCAGGAGAAACTCCAGCACCGCGCGTCGGCCTTCCTCAGCTTCGTCGCTCGTGGTGTGTACCACCATCCCCTCGGCCACGGGGGTGTTACAGGCAATTTGGAGCTTGGGGGCCTTCTCCACCTCCACCAGACAGATGCGGCAGTTGCCTGCGATCGAGAGTCCGGGGTGGTAGCAGTAACGCGGAATGAAGATTCCCATCTTCTCGGCGGCCTGGATGACGGTGGTTCCCTTCGAGACACTTATCTCACGCCCGTCAATGCTTAACTCAGGCATGCGCGGCTTCCCGGTCCCCGGCCTTCCGACCGCTTCGGATGTACTCCTCGAACTCGTCTCGGAATTTTGCGATGTAGGACTGAACCGGCCAGGCGGCCGCGTCCGCAAAGACGCAGATCGTATTTCCTTCCATGTCGCCGGCGATGGCGAGGAGGTGATCCAGGTCGTCGGGACTTCCCTGGCCTTCGGTGATGCGGCGCACGATGCGATGGACCCAGCCGGTTCCCTCACGGCAGGGTGAGCACTGTCCGCAAGACTCATCGGCGAAGAACTTTGCCGCGGATTCGAGGGCTTCGATCATACAGGTGGTCTCGTCCATCACGATCACGCCCCCGGATCCCGCCATGGTTCCAGCGGCCCTGAGGGAGTCAAAGTCCATGGCCACGTCGATCTCCTCGGCCGTCAGAATCTTGGCCGAGATGCCCCCGGGGATGACGGCCTTGAGCTTGTGGCCAGCGCGCACACCTCCGGCGTAGTTCTCGATGAGATCCCGAAGAGTGACGCCCACCGCCGCCTCGTAGACGCCGGGCCGCTCCACATGGCCGCTCACACAGAAGAGCCGCGTGCCGCCCTGGCGTTCGGAGCCAATGCCGGCAAATCGTTCCGCGCCATTTCGCAGAATGAAGGGGACACAGGCCAGGGTTTCCACATTGTTGACGATGGTGGGGCACGCAAACAGACCGGAGATCGCGGGAAAGGGGGGCTTGAGTCGCGGAAACCCCTTTCCGCCCTCGAGTGAAGTCAGAAGCGCGGTCTCTTCGCCACAGATATAGGCGCCGGCGCCACGGTGGATCACCACGTCGAGGTCAAAGCCGGTACCCTGGATATTCTTTCCAAGCCAACCCTTGGCATGCGCTTCATCGATGGCGCGACCGAGGCGATCGGCCGACCGGAAGTATTCGCCCCGGATGTACACATATGCCTTATGGCTGTCGATGGCATATGCCGCGATGATCATGCCTTCGAGCAGCGCGTGTGGGTCCCGCTCCATGATGTAGCGGTCCTTGAAAGTGCCGGGTTCGCCTTCGTCTGCGTTGACGACGAGGTACTTGGGCTGCGTTGTTTCCCTGGGGATGAAGGACCACTTCCTGGCGGCGGGGAAACCCGCCCCCCCCAGACCCCGCAGGTTGGATTTGGAAACCTCGTCGATCACCTGTTGCGGGGTCATGGAAGTGAGGACCTTCATAGCCGCAAGATATCCGCCGTCAGCGGTGTAGCCTTCCAACCACGTCCCTTCCGTATCTTTAAAACGCGGGGAGAGCACCGGCCCGTCCGAACAGATGAAGGGTTCAGGCTCTGGGGTCGATTCCGGGTTGCCGGGCTCCGAGAGCGCGTCCTGGATGAGCGTCCCGACGGCTTCACCCACCAGCGGGCCGACGAAGCGTTCGTCGAGTTGGGCCATGGGGGCCATCTCGCAGGCGCACAGGCATTCGACCTCCGTGAGGGTAACTTCCCCGCCCGGAGTGGTCTCGCCGGGACTGATCTTCAGGCGCTCCTTGATTCCCTCCAGCAGATCTCCTGCCCCGCGCAAAACGCAGGGCAGGCTGGTGCAGACGCGAAGCTCGCGCCGGCCCACCGGTTGAGTGTGGAACATGTTGTAGAAGGAAACGGCCTCGCGCACGTGAGAGATCGATACTGCGAGCAGGCGTCCCACCCA
>CAUZKZ010000658.1:0-2749 GCA_963580345.1 Verrucomicrobiia bacterium
TGGGCAGGACCCCCAGGCTACCTCGCACACAATCCATGAAAGGGGCATCGTGAAAAGTCAGTGTATATTCGGTTTGTCGTTCATTCTTGCCGGCAGTCCAGCATTCGCCGAAAATTCCACCAACCTGATTCTCCACCGACCCTACGCCTACTGGCCCATCCCCGAATACTACGACAGTCACGACCCGGAGAATGACCCGGTTCACCTCACCGACGGCGTGACGAGGTACACGGGAGGGATGTGGATGAACAAGTCGACGGTGGGATGGACCCCGGGCGTGGATGTGCCGGTGGTCATTCAGTTCGATCTCGGCGAAGAAGCGACTCTCGACGAACTGGTTTTCAACACCTGCGGCGGTGGCGGGGCAGATGTTGTCGAAGTGGGTGTTCGTGTCTTTGTGAGCCTGGATGACAAAAACTATATTCCGGCGGCGGAGCACGTGGCGCCGCCCGCGGAAGCTGCCGGAAATGAGCGAACCGGCGTGCAGATCCGGCTGCCGCTGAATTCGGCACGCGCGCGCTACGTTGCGCTGGCATCCAAAGCACCGCCGCCGTTCTACTTCGTCTTCGTGGACGAGATTGAAATCCACGGGCGAATTCCCGCCGATCCCGCATCGAGCCTGCCCGTGCTCGCCGCGGTCCCCGCCAGCGGGGCGAAAGGACTCCAGGGCGCATTGTCCGGGGGCACGCGCGCGGTAAATCTGCTGAAGGATATGACGGCGCCCATGAAGAAACACATGCGGAGCTGGCCCGCGGAACTGGCGGAATCGCAACGGAAGGATCTTGCTGCCGCCAAGCAGCGCGCCGTCAAAGAGTCGGACAAACTCCCCGAAATTCGCGCCGAGGTTACGAAAAATCACCGCGTCCGCGCGCGGCGGGTGTACGGAGTGGACACGTTGGTCTGGGAGACCGTTCCGGACGAAAAGTTCACCATGCTTTCCCTGCCGACGACGATCAAGCCCGCACAACAGGCGAGCGTCCACACGGTCGTCAACGCGCTGGAGGCAACCGCACTCGGCGTCGCCAACCTCTCGAAAAGCGAACAGCCCCTGAAGATCAACGTGCGGGAAGAACACGAAGGAGGTCCGACCATCACGCCGCGGGTGGCACGTTTCTTCGTCACGACAAACGCCCAGATTTTTCCCGACGCATTGCTGCTGACGGATTCGCCCCGGGTGATTCCATCGGGCGAATCCGTGCTGGTGTGGCTGGAAGTGGAGAGCGAGGGCGCCAAGCCCGGTCGTTATGAATACGAAGTCTCCGTGCGGGTCGGCGATGCGGCCCACGAGATTCCGTTGTCCGTTCACGTTCATGATGTTACGCTTACCCTGGAGACTCCGCTGGCAACCGGAAACTGGTCGGATCTGAACGATGCAGAGTTTGCCATGGCCATACCCGTTCGCGAGGAGATGCTCGCCAACCGGATAACCATCGGCGCGGGAGGCGGCGTCTGGCCGCAGCCCAAAAAGAACGAACAAGGCGAAGTCATCCGCCCGGTCGAACTGGATACCACCGCGCTGGACAAGTTCATCGCGTTTCACAAGGACTTCCCCCAACTCAGTATCTTCATCGGCTTCAATCAGCATATTGCACTGCCGACCTACGACTGGTTCGGCGATGTGACCTGGATGGACGACGAATTCAAGGCCATCTTCCGCGAATGGATCGGCGGCATCATCGACCGGTTCAAGGCGGGCGGCCGGGATTACGACGAATTCATGATCATGATCTTCGATGAGACGCTGTCACCAAAAGTGGCGCAGACCTGCGAGCTGGTGCACACCGTGGATCCCAACGTGCGGATGAAGATGACCATGCCTCAGGCATCGAAGGCGTCTGTGGCGCACGTGGTGGCGGCCGGCATGAATGTCTTCAACCATCATGCGATACGCGTCGGATACGACAACGCGCCCGACGGCTATCCGATTCTTTCGTCGGGCGGGCGGGAGCTTCACTTCTACGGCGCGGCGGACGCGGCGTTCGGGTCCGGCAAGGAACGCGACCCGCTCGGCTTTTTCCGCTACCTGCACTGGACCGCCTTCCTGCACGGTGCAACCGGGGTGCACTTCTGGAACATGCTGCACAACAACGGAACCTCGCCGATCTGGGAAGACGAGGACATCGGCCAGGTATACTGGCCGATGGTCTATCCTATCGGGCCGCCGCGCTACCAGAAACCGCCGCCCGACGTGCAGACCGCCGAACAGGTCGTCCCGAGCCGCCGGTGGCGGTATGTCCGGATGGGCATCGAGGACTACATGCTGCTGAAAATGGCGCAAGAGCGGATCGAGGAACTCGGGGAGAACGGGGCAGCCCATCAACAAGCGCTGGACGGGATCATCAAGACAGTCGCCGTGAACCGTGACTCGGATCGCGAATTGTTTCGACGTAAACGGCGGGAGCTCGTGGAACTTGTTGAGATGCTGGGCCGGGATTGATAAGAACCTGAATCGTCGCCACCTTCACCTGGATTCTGCCTGCCCGGACCGACATGAGGGGTGAAACGAGGAAGAAGGATCCCGCAGTAACTCAGCGCGACATCCGCGATGGCCTGGATCGTCTTGGTACCGGCACGGGTTCCGCGGGCATGGTTCATTCATCTCTTTCCTCGTTCGGAACCGTAGATGGCGGTGCTCTCGGGGTTATCAAAGCACTCATGCAGCAGGTATCCGGCAAGGGCACAATCTTGATGCCTGCGTTTGTGCAGAAGGTCAACGGCAGGAGGGCAAGCTACCCGGAAAGAGAGACGG
>CAUZKZ010000659.1:0-2723 GCA_963580345.1 Verrucomicrobiia bacterium
GGCGGCGATGTATCCGTCGAGCTCGAGATAGGTGAGGAGGGTGCTGACGACGAGGGGACGAATATCGTGGGTTCCGGCCAGGTCGTAGTGGGAGAGATCGAAGGTGTCGCCGCGGTCCAGGATCTGGTCGAGCACGCGACGGACCACCTCTGGCGAAGGGGTGTCGCCGTAGATGAAGTTTTCGAGAGTGCGGAGGTCGTCGCGGCAGGCGAGAAGCTCGCAGGTCGCGGGCTTGCCGTCGCGCCCGGCGCGGCCGATTTCCTGCGTATAATTCTCGAGCGACTTGGGGAGATTGTAATGGATGATGCGCCGAATGTCGGCCTTATCGATGCCCATGCCGAAGGCGATGGTGGCGGTGATGACTGGGGCTTCTCCCGACATGAAGGATTCCTGGCAGGCCGCGCGGGTTTCGTCGCGCAGTCCCGCGTGATAAGGCCGGGCCGGAAGGTCGTGTCGTTTGAGGAAGGCGGCGAGGGATTCGGCGGTTTCCTGCCTGGTGCCGTAGATGATGGTGGGGGCGGCCGGATTATCCATCAGGCGGTTCAAGAGGAGCTGACGTTTCTCGGACTCGAGGCAGGGCGTGACCCTGAGTTCAAGATTCGGGCGGTGGAAGGAGAGCTGGGTGTGGTCTTCTTCCGCGATGGCGAAGTTGGCGCGGATGTCGGCCGCTACCTGGGGGGTGGCGGTGGCGGTGAGAGCCAGGACGCGGGTGATTTCGAGGTCGCGCGCGAACTTGGCGAGCTTGAGGTAATCGGGACGGAAGTTGTGCCCCCATTCCGAGATGCAGTGCGCCTCGTCGATGGCGAGGAGGGAAATGGGTGTCGTGGCGAGGCGGGCCCGGAAGTTCTCGTTGGCGAGGCGCTCGGGCGCGACGTAGAGGAGCCGGAGCGAACCGTCACGCATGCGGTCGTAAATGCCGCGGGCTTCCTCGGCGCCGAGCGTGGAGTCGAGCCGGGCGGCCGAGATCCCGCGCCGCTCGAGGGCATCGACCTGGTCCTTCATGAGGGCAATGAGGGGCGAGATCACCAGGGTGAGGCCGTCTAACAGAATTGCGGGGAGTTGGTAGCAGAGCGACTTGCCGCCCCCGGTGGGAAAGACGGCGAGGGCGGAACGTCCGGCCAGGAGGGCCTCGATGACCTCGCGCTGGCCGTCGCGGAACTCGGGGAAGCCGAAGTGAGTTCTTAGCGCTTCGGAGAGATCGGGCTGGATTGGAGTGTTCAGTGTTCGGTATTCAGTGTTCAGAGCGGCCGGTCGGCAAGTGGATACGCTCAGATGGGCTTGATGCATCTGAATCCGTCTTCCGCAAACGCACCGCGCTTTGGCCGGGCCACCCTCAAGTCAGCCTCCCCCTACGGCCGAGTCCAGTCTGAACACTGAACACTGAATACTGAACACTCCCTAAGCCCGCCACGGACCCGTGATGGCGAGGGTCAGGCCCAGTCCCTGCAGGTTGACGAAGAGGACAGTGCCGTCGGGGGAGAAACAGGAGCCCGCGAACTCGGTACGGTCTCTGGCGTTGCGCGCGATGGTGAAGATTTTTCCTTGCGGGGTGATGCCGCGCAGGTGGGGAGTGCGCCTCCTGTTGTGGGGCGGAACGAGATCTTCGCAGATGATGAGGTCGCCGTTCGGGGCGGCGCAGAGATTGTCGCCGTTGGCAAGGAGGTCGTTGTCCGTGGATTGAAGGAAGAGTTCGACGGCAGGGTCGGCATTGCCGAAGTGGCGGGGCAGGATGCGGTAGATCTGACCCAGCCTCTCCGGTCCGCCATCGGTGCAGCACAGGTAATGGGCACCGTCCGAATAGTAGATGCCCTCGCCGCGGGCGAAACGTGCTGCACCGGCCTTGAAGCCGCGGTAGCGGAGGTCGTCGCGAGGGGCATCGATGCCCTTCATCTCGATCCATTGCACCGGCAGGGGTTTGCCTTCGAGGATCTGCGGTCCGTTCGGATCGTAATTTCGCAGGTCCGTCGAGCCCTGACCCTTCAGGGCGAGGGCATAGAGCTTGCCGCGCGTGAAGTCCTCCTTCCGGTCGGGAATGAAGCGGTAGAGGAGTCCATCGTTGCGGTCCTCGGTGACGTAGAGAGATCCGTCGATCGGATCGTAGGCCACGCCCTCGTGGCGAAAGCGTCCCAGGCCCTCGAGGGCCACGGCACGCTGCAGGCCGAGTTCGGGGTCGGCCTTCACCTCGAAACAGTATCCATGCTTCCTGCCACGCGAGGAGGTGAGATCGGAGGGCTCTTCGCAGGAGATCCACGATCCCCACGGAGTGGCGCCTCCCGAGCAGTTGCGATCCGTGCCGGTGAGAGAGAGGACGTGCTTTTCGGTCCGCCTGGTTTGGGGGTTGTAGACGAGGGTGGTGGTGCCGCCGATGTAGGGCGCCTGGGTCTGTCCGCCCGGATCGTGAGAGAGGCTGTGATCGAGGCCGTCCGGAAAGCGATTCGTATTGAAGGGACCGATGCGAGTCTGATCGTAGGTGAGTTCGTGATTGCACACCAAGACCACGCGGCCGTCATCGCCGGCGAAGGTTGCCATGTCGTCGGGCATGCCGGGGACCTTGAACCCGTCGTCCATGATGTCGCCGGTGCGCGAGAGGACGGTGTAGGAAAAGTCGCGGGGTAAATCGAGAATCTTGTGGCGGTCGTTCTGGAGCGGGCCGTAGGGGGAGAAGACCCGGAGGGAGGGGGCGGCTTTGGTGCAGCGGGCAAGACCGAAGAACCCCGCGGCGA
>CAUZKZ010000660.1:0-2686 GCA_963580345.1 Verrucomicrobiia bacterium
GGGTGGCACCGGCCAACGGCGGGCCGAAGAGAGTCCCCTGCTTGTCCCCCAAACCGCCGTGACAGGCAAAGCAGGTGGTCTTGAGATAGATCTGCCTCCCCTTTTCCGCGTTCCCGCTGAACTCCTTCATATCCATCAGCAACCTGTGCAGCTTCTGGTCGGACCATGTTTCTGTGGTGGGGGCATCCGCCCGGGCCAGGAAAGGCTGACCGAACCTCTTTCGATACCAGCCCTGCCAGTACTCCTGCACTTCCTCGGAGCTGTGCATGGGCGTCTTCTCCATGTGCGTTGCCATGACGTCCATCACGTTCCCCGTCGGCCCGCTTACGTCGACCGCCGGGCCCCAGGAGCCGACCTCCGAACCTTTGCTCTTCCAGCCTTCCGGCGGGCGGGCGCCCGTCATCTTCCAGGTCGTGTCGGTCGCGAGGATTCGCGCGCCGCTTCCCGTAGTCCAGCGAAGGATCGCTGCGAGGCCGGCGGGACCTCCCTCGTTTTGCCCTTCGACCGCGATCACGTTCACCCCCTTCCTGAGCGCCGCCCCAACGTTGATCCGCTGCGGCTGCTCCCAATTTTGTCCGTCGCCCACCTTCTTGCCGTTGATCCAGACCTGAAACACGTTGTCGCACGTGATGATCAGGTCCCCGCTCCGGGGCGATTCCGCAATTTCGAAGCTCTTCGCAAACCAGGCCCGCTCATCGGGATTCTGCTGATCGGATAACCACAACACCTGCAAGGGCGGCGCAAAGCTCGGCCGTTGGTGGCCGCTCAGCGTCTGCAGGGCCCGCTCCAGGACGGAGACGTGTGCGGGGTGAGCCGACATCAACTCGATGAGCCGGTAGGCCAGGGCCTCCTCTCCTTTGAGTTTGCCCACCTTCAATGAGGCCACGGCGTCCCCGTAGTCCTTGAGGGCCTTGCCATCGGAAAGAATACGGTTGGCACTGCGCTCCACCGCGGCGGGCGAATTCACTTCGAACAAACTCCGCACAAAGAGGGCGGCCCGATCCGGCGGCATCGGCTGCGACGCCAGGGCCGCGATCAGACTGTCCCGCTGTTTTCTCTCTTTGGCCGCATCGAGATCGGCGAGCAGCTTTTCCGCGATCACCGGGCTGCTCACTTCCTGGAGCAAACCGATCAGGCGATTCCGGTCGGCGTCATTCTTCGCGTTCTGAAAGGCCTTGAGGAGAATTCGTTCCGCATCGGGCGCCCCGCGAATCGCCTTGTAGGCGACCTTGGCGAGGGCGCTGTCCGGCTTCAACTCATCGGCGAGCACCATGAGCGCCGCGGCGTGTCGGGTGGCGAGCTGGTTCGCCACCGTGGCCCAGAATCCTCCGAACTGCAGACCCTTGCCGTCCAGTTCGGAAAACCATCCGGTCTGGGTGGAAAGCAGCCAGCGCACCAGGCGCAAACTCTCGCGGTCCGTCCAGCCTTTCGATATCTTGGCGAGGGCCTGGGCGGTATGAAACTGCGTGAGGTGGTCCTTTTCCTTCTCCAGCTCGGCCAGCAAGGGCGCGAAGCCGGCCGCAAGGTCGTATTCGCCCACCAAGCGAACCTGCTCCCAGCGAAGATCCCGATCCCGGTCCGGAAAACCGGCCAGAAGCCGGGAGGCGACCCGCTTTCTCAGAGACTCGCTGGGAGCGATTTCGGCCCGGAACAAACCGAGCACCCGCAGAAAGTCGAGGGCATCCTGCCTGGTCTGAATCTTGGCGGGGCCGGCATCGAAGAGGCGGGCCACCAGGGCCTGCACCGGCTCGGGCTTGGGACCTTCACGACGAATCATCGCGGCGACCAGCAGGCGCATAATGGCGTGGGGGCTGTCGGCCTGCTCGGCCTCCTTCATCAGCTCCGGGGTGGGACGATGCGCCAGGGCGGTCATCGCCGCGTAGCGAACAAAGCGATCCTCATCGGAGAGCAGCGTCACCAGTAGTGGCGTCGCGACGGCGCTCCGGATACGCGTGAAGCTCTCCGCGGCCCGCCGCCTCACGAACGGGTCCTTGTCGCTCAGGAGCCCTTCCGCCAGCTTCTCCCCGGTCCCCCGGATCCCCGCCAGCCAGGCCGCCTGCCCACGAATCTCCGGCGTCGAATCGCCGGCAAGCTTTTGGAGGAAGGAGGGTTCCAGCGACCGGAACCGCGGAGCGAGAAGACGAAGCGCGCGCAGCCGGGATCGCAGCGGCCGTTTCTGATCGAGCACCGCCTCGTGCAATGCCTTCGTCATGCCTTCCCCGCCGGCTTTCAGAATGCGCTCTTCTTCTACCCGGGTCCATTCCGCCATCGGTTGCGGGAGGTTCAGCAATCGATCGATGGGCCGCGCGCTCGCCGTGGTGGATCGCACCCTCGGACTGATGGCCGGAATTTTTGGAGTCTTCGAAGCATCATGGAACATCCGCCAGATGCCCTGGTTGTGATCGCTGATGACGATGCTCCCATCCGGCGCCACATCGACATCGACCACGCCGAAATTGATCCGCTTCCCGGCGGCATCGACTGCTTCTTTCTTGGGCTGCGCCAGGAGCGTCATCTCCGCCTTCCAGGTGGCGGCGGCGCGCTCGAGATGGAAGGCCACGACGCGTCCCGGATTGGCATATCCACCGGTGGTGGCCGACTTCCATTGGTAATCGCACACCAGGAAGGCGTCGCGATACTTTTCGGGAAACTGGTGATGCTCGTAGAAGATTCCCCAGTCCGGCGA
>CAUZKZ010000661.1:0-2683 GCA_963580345.1 Verrucomicrobiia bacterium
CTTGGCCGTTAAGACCCGAGGCAGGAGCCCAGTGCGTCAATCGCGCCCGCTGGGATCTGTGCGGGGGCCGCCGGGCAACCGGCGGTCCTACCGCGACCAGGACAGGTCGATATTTCGGTGGTTCGGTTTTTCGGTTCACGCCAGCGGAGGGACGACGTGCCTCCCGAGGAGTGAAGTTCTTCGGACTTCGGGGCTTCGTTCTTCGTGCTCGATGCCCGCCGACGCTCCATTTGGAGCTCGTCCTCTTGCGCGATCAATAATCCCCGGGCCTCGGCCCGGGGGTTATTGCCTACGCCCCTGGCGGGGCTTGGGAGGACTGGCTGGGAGTGCGCACGTCCCCGTCCGTCCCTGCGGGTAAGCAGGTAGAAGGCACGCTTTGTATGCACAAGTTAGACAATCGAAATGATTTCCCTTGGTTATTCAGAAAATATTTTGTGAATAACTCGCCACTGTTATTTGTTGAGTGACAGTCAACTCTTCCGTTATCCCAACCAGATTTGTGATAAGGGCGGAAAGCATTCCTTTGCGGGAAGGTTAAATCAATTGCGGATCCAGGCTTTTCCCGCTTTGATCCGTGCTTCTCCCGCTTCAAAAAAATAACGAACTCCGTAATCTTCCATAAAAGTTCCCAGGGTGGGTGGCAGTTGAAATCCTTATAGTTCTCGCAATCTCCGTTGCGCTAGCTCTCCTCATGACGAGAGCCATGATTTCCATGGCTCCGCGCTGGGGGCTGGTGGATCGGCCTGACGAGAGGCGTATTCACACGGGCGAAGTCCCGCGTGCGGGCGGGATTGCGGTCTGGGTGACCTTCCTCGCGGTGGGGGCCGCGGTTTTGACCTTCTTTTCGGGGCCGGGAGCCTTCAACTGGGAATGGTTTCGCGCCTTCGCCCTGGCGGCCACCATTCTGCTGGTGGTCGGGATTGTCGATGACCGCCGGGGCATGTCGGCCTGGCTCAAGTTGGGAGCGCAGGTGGGCGTGGCGGTGCTCCTCTTCTTTGCGAAGGGAAGCGGAGTCGGCACGTTTCTTGGCTACCACATTCCCTGGGGGCTGGACCTTGCGATCTGGGTGGTCTGGACGGTGGGCATCATCAACGCCTTCAATCTCATCGATGGCATGGACGGGTTGTGCGCGGGGCTGGCCTCGATCTCGATCTCGGTGCTGGCGGTCATGTCCTTCTTCTTCGGGAAGACGCTCGATGGGCTCATCATGCTGGCCATGGTGGGAGCGCTCCTGGGCTTCCTGCGCTACAATTTCCATCCGGCCCGCATCTTTCTCGGGGACGCCGGTTCCATGTTCATCGGTCTATTCGTGGCCTCGGCGGCCACCGTCTCGGCGGGAGAGCGCGCGGTTCTGGTCTCGGTCCTCATTCCGCTCTTGGTCGCGGGCGTGCCCCTCTTCGATGTGATGCTGGCGGTGTGGAGGCGCACCGCCCGCCGTTGGCTCTCCGATCTCGGGGTGGGCCGCGCCGCACGCCTCTTCGGGGCGGACCGCGAACATCTGCACCACCGCCTCCTCAGTGCCGGCCTCAACCAGCGGAAAGTCGCCGGTCTCCTTTACCTCGTGGCTGCGGCCTGCGCCCTGGTGGCGATCCTGCCCTACATCTTCGATGAGCGCGCGATCGGCATCACGGTGGCGGCCCTCATGGTCGCGGCCCTGCTCGGATTCCGCTACTTCGCTCCGATCGAATTGCAGACCAGTGGGGCCGTTCTCCATCTCGCCCTGAAGCGCCCGCCGCCCGCCCGCCTCATCGCCCTCTTCTATTATTGCTACGATGCGGCGGTCATTCTGCTGGTGCTCGGCCTGGCCCTCACCATCGAAGCGAGCGGGGATTTCAGCTGGCTGCAGGACCCGAATCTTATCCCGCTTGCGGCGGTCACCCTGGCTTGCGGATTGGGGGGTCTGCGCATGGCCAAGGCGCACTCCCGGTACTGGGCCCGCGCCTCGATCAGGGACTTCTGGGCACTCGCCCTGTGGTACGGGGTCTCGCTCCAGGTCGCCTTTACGCTTACGACCCTCGCCGATCAGGACCTGGCGTGGAGTTCCGGGCGGGTCTTCCTCATCCTGGGAACGATCTCCCTGGCCTGCCTCCTCCTGCCGCGCTCGATCACGCCCCTGATCCGGGAGGCCATGATCGATTCGCACCATCGGCGCCTGGGAAGTTCGAAAGGGCGGCACCCGCGTCTCCTCCTCTACGGGGCGGGCGACCTGGGGGAGTTGTTCCTCAGCTACCTCAAGACCTCGAGTTCGATCGAACTGAACGCGGTGCGTATTCTCGGGTTCGTCGATGATCACCCCAATCTCAAGCACCGCGTTCTCGATGGCTTCCGCATCTACGGATCAGTCGATGATCTCCCCGCCCTGGCCGAGCGCTTCAACTTGCACGGGGTGGTGATCACCGCCACGCGCCTCGATCCAGAGCGGGCGGATCAGCTGAACCGGATCGCGAAAGAGTGCAATCTGACCCTCTACCGCTGGCGCCCGCATCTGCAACTCACCGAGATCGGGGGACAGGAGATTCTCGAGGAGGCCGCCGGGCCTGTTATTGCCAAGGTGCAGGCTGGGTGAGGGGCGGTGGTTCGGCTTGCCCAGTCGTAGCTCGCAGAGATGCGGGCAGAGAAATGAGCTCGCAGAAATGCGGGCAGCGATCAGGAGGGGGAAAATGCGGGCAGGGACGCCCGCATC
>CAUZKZ010000662.1:0-2681 GCA_963580345.1 Verrucomicrobiia bacterium
ATCCCGAGATCCGAATTGCGGCCCTGGGTCTCCTCGGCAGCATGGACGAGCGCGGGTATCTGGACGAACCGCTCGCCGTCCTGGGCGGCCGCCTCGGGGTGCCGGTCGAGGACCTGGAGCGGGCCAAGCTCCTGTTGCAGAGCTTCGACCCTCCCGGGATCGCAGTCGATGACCTTCGCGAGTCCCTCCTGGTGCAACTGCAGCGGGCCGGGCGCCACGATTCGATCGAATTCAAGATTGTCGAAAGCCACCTCGATCAACTGGCGCGCAAGCATTACCCGCAGATTGCGCGGGCCCTCAAGACCACCGTGGAGCAGGTCGCAGAGGCCGCCGAGCACATCGCCCAGCTCGATCCCGCGCCCGGCGCCAGCTTCGACCCCTCCAGCAATCCCTACATCATCCCCGACGTGTGCTTCGAGAAAAACGAGGAGGGACAGTGGGCCGCGGTCCTGACCAATGAGTACCTGCCCCGCCTCCGCCTCAGCGACACCTACAAGGATCTGGTCGCCACCAGCCCCGACCGGAAGCTCCGCACCTATCTACGCAATCAGCTGCGAGACGGCCGCACCCTCATCAAGGCCCTCGACCAGCGCCAGGCCACCATCCTCGCCATCTCGGAAGAGATCATCAAGCGCCAGCTCGAGTTCCTGGCGCGGGGCCCGCGCAGCCTCAAACCCCTCACCATGAACGAGATTGCGGAGGCCATTGGAGTTCACCCCACCACGGTCTCCCGCGCCGTGGCCGGGAAGTATGCCCGCACCCCCCACGGCGTGATGGACCTCCGGCGCTTCTTCGCTACCGGCTACACCACGTCCGAAGGCGAAGAAGTCTCCAACGCCGGCGTGCGGGAAACCATCCAGGAAATCGTCTCGAAGGAGGCCTCCCTCAAGCCCCTCTCGGACTCCGCCATCGAAAAGGAACTCAAGGCCCGGGGCATCACGGTCGCCCGCCGCACCGTGGCGAAATATCGCGAACAACTCGGCATCCTGCCCAGCCACCTCCGGAAAAGCTTTCAGTGACGCTTTCCCGGTGCTCGATGGCGCCAGCCCCGGCGTGGCGTTTGACAACCGGCAACCGACAGCCGACAACTCGGCATGACCGAGACCGAGATCCGCAACGCCCTCTCCGCCGTCAAGTACCCGGGCTTCTCCCGCGATATCGTCTCGTTCGGCCTCGTGAAGTCCGTCTCCATCGAGGACGGCATTGTGGCGGTTGGCATCCAGATCCAGACCCGCGATCCCAAGCTCTGTGAACAGATCTTCAAGGACTGTCACGCCGCCCTCGACGACCTGGCGGGCGGGGCGGAGAAGGTGCAGATCGGAATCGATATCCAGGATCCTCCCGGCGCCCCAAATGCCCCGGGGGGCGTGGGCGGCAAGCAGTCCCTCCCGGGCGTGAAGCAGATCATCGCGGTGGCATCGGGAAAAGGCGGGGTCGGAAAATCCACCGTCTCCTCCAATCTCGCCGTCGCTTTTTCCAGGCAGGGGCTTCGCGTCGGACTCTGCGATTGCGATCTCTACGGTCCCTCCATCGCGCACATGTTCGGGGTGGGTGACAAGCAACCGCTGGCCGATGAGCAGGACCGCATCATCCCAATCGAGGCCCACGGCATCAAGCTCATGTCGATGGGATTCCTCCTCGACGACGACTCGCCGGTGATCGTGCGCGGTCCCCTCGCCACTCGCTACACCCAGCAGTTTCTCCAGCACGTGGCCTGGGGTGACCTCGACGTCCTCGTCCTGGACCTCCCGCCCGGCACCGGCGATATCCAGCTCACCATCGTGCAGACCATCGCCCTCGACGGAGCGGTGGTCGTCACCACCCCCCAGGAAGTCGCCCTCATCGATGCCCGCAGGGCCATCAGCATGTTTGCCAAGGTGAATGTCCGAATCCTGGGCCTCATCGAGAACATGTCCTGGTTCGAGTGCGAACACGGCACCAGGTATCACCTCTTCGGCGATGGCGGCGGAAAACGTGAGGCGGATCGCCTTCATGTCCCGCTCCTCGCTCAGATTCCCCTCGATCCGGAGACCCGGCGTCGTTGCGACGAGGGAAAGCCGGTGGCATTGCTCGATCCGTCCACCTCCGCCGTCTCGCAGGCCTTTGGCGAGGCCGCCGGATCCCTCGCCTCGGCCGCCCTCGCCCCTTCCCATTGAGGCCGGGAGGGTACCGAGGAAGCCGTCACCGGCCTCTTTTACGGAAAAATCGCGATTGATGACCGGCACTACCGCGTCGATCTCGCCTCCGAAGGGCCGATCCGCGAGTTCCAGTTCGCCTCCTGGACCATGGCCTTTGACAACCTCGATGGCCGCTTCGAGACGAGACCCGAAGGCTTCAGCGACTTTCTCACAGAAGGATTCACCACCGAACTCGCTTCGGAGCATCAGAGCTTTGCGGTGGCGCTTCTCGGACGCTTCCGACAGACCTACGGATCTCTCAACGCCTCTTGAAACTCCTTGCGAGCCCCTTCTTTCACATCATAGGGATCAAATGCGACCAGCACCTTTGTGCCGCCAAGATCCACTGTCTCGTCCGCCGCCTGGGTGGGGATGGTTCCCATTCGCGTCAATCTAGCGTCGGAACTGATTGGTTATCAGTGAGATAAAAGTGAAGAAAAGCCAACTTTTAGGTTGACCTACTGAGCGAGTCGGCAAGCTCGGTATGTTAAAAGCCATTTCTGG
>CAUZKZ010000663.1:0-2676 GCA_963580345.1 Verrucomicrobiia bacterium
ACCTGGGCTTGCCGCAACAGCATGGTGTTCTACCTGGAGCTGCCGGCGTCGTTGCTATGGGATCGTTTCCGCGCCGATCCGGCCAGCGCGGAAACCCGGCCCAACCTGTCTTCCGGCGGGCTCCCGGAGGTGGAGGAGATGCTGGAGCAGCGGGCGCCCGCGTACCTGGAATGCGCCGACCACGTCCTCGATGCGAGGCACTCGCCCGAGCAACTGGCAGCCCAGGTTCTGACGATATGGGAGCAGCGGACCGATGAAGCTGCCTTGCGTCATTAACAACATGCTGATTTTTGAGGCCCGAATCGTTGCGGGCGCCGACGTGTCGGCGGGCTTGTTTCAGAGCCGTCGCTTTTTTCTGTGGACTCCTAGAATGCATCGGTTGCTTCTAACGCTCTGCCTTTCACTCACTGCTCAACATCTCCCAGCACAGGTGGTGGTGATTCCCGAATACCAGAGCGTAGTGTACCCGCAAGCACCGCACCCAAAGGGTGAATTTCAGCAGCCCGATCTGTCGGCAGCGTTTCAACCGCTGCACTTGACTACCGGCGACGTCACCTGGCCTGATCCCCTTCCTCCTGAGTTCCCGCTCACCTTGAGTCAACGCGCGACCGTGTGGCTCGCGGTGTATCAACACTCTTCGAGAACGGGACCGCGGGGGCCGCTGGGTGCATGGGTAAGCATGGGGCCACAGGACCTTCTCGTGTACGTATCCCCGGGACAGGCCTTAGAAGCGGGCTCACACTCACTGCGGTGGGACGGCAAGGATCGGCTCGGTCGCGACCTGACCCATGGTGTGTACGAGTTCGACCTCATCGCCATCAACAATCTCGACAAGCCGGTGCTCGCGGGTCCCGCAGCCCGGACCGGTTTTGGTCGCACCCTGATCGATACACGCCATGATCCGCCTGAAATATGGGTGCAGGAATCTGAACGGCAGCTGGACGAGCGCGGCCACCGTGCCGGCGATATGATTCGCGGCACCCTGGGAACAGACTACATTGCCGATCCGACGGCCTGGGAACGTTGGTCCTACAACGAGGTCCTGGATTTCGACGGTGCCCGCACCATCAGTATGCAGCTGGACGACCAGGACGCCGAGGTGTACTGGACTACCCATAGAGGATACCATGGCCAGCCAGACCGAGTCCGCCTGGATCGCGAACGGGGCGGGCTCTACAAGATGCGCATCGATCGCGCCGCCAGGCGTTGGATCCGGGACGCCACCTTCGCCGACAACGGATTTGCCCGCAGCCAGGAAAACAGGATGATGGACATCAAACCGTGGCACGAGGTGGTGTACGCCGCACACGAGGGTCAGGTCATCGGCGATCCCGTGTGTACAGTGGAGGCCTGGAGCAAGGTGACGGGAGAGATTGTTCGCGAGATCGACGTCACTGAATATTTCACCCTGGTCAAAGTGCAAAACGGCAAACCGACGGGGGGCATCCCTTCCGGTCCGATGCATCTGGGCGTCAACAACCACGGCATCTGGATGACCAGCTGGAGTGGCGGCACGCCTATCGTTTTCTCGGATCACAGCGGCCACGTCAAATGGGTCAACCGCTTTGGCGACCGCTTCGGAGACCACCTTTCGATTGAAGAGGCTGCGGACACGGGGTTGCCGGCATCTGGAGGTCACAATCTGCAGATTGAGCCAGACCCAAGTGGCCGCGCCGTGTTCTTCGCCACGGGAGGCAACGATCGCGGGGCGTACTTCTCCGCTCTCGGCCGGGATGGCGCCGGCCTTTTTGATGTCTTATTCGAGGACAGGCTCGTCCCGGGACCCGAATCGGGCCGGCTCACCATCGTCAAAGAGGACGGGCCGTACGATGGGATCTATTGCCCTATGGGCGCCCGTCATCTGGTGACCGGCACCGCCGGATACCCGGAGGGCGAAAAGTATGGCCCAGGGATGTTGCTTTATGTTCCCTACGACCTGGTGTCGGGGGAACTCTATCGCGCACGTCCGGACTAGCGTGCGGGCCGGTCGCACCTTGACGTCACACTCCGGCATTCCGCTCTTTCATATCCGCACGACATCCACCAAAACGTCAGGATCATCGCATGGCTAAGTACCGCACCGCCATCATCGCCTGCGGCGTCATCGGGCGCGTTCACGCGCGCGGCTGGCTGGGCGTCGAGGGACAACCGACTTTAGAGGAAATGGACTGAATCGCATCAAGAGCCGGCGAACGGGCGTGCGCCGTGACAGGCAGACAGAACCAAGACACTCAAGGCTGTCACGGTCCATGTTGCTCTTAGCTGCATACTATCACTCTTCAATCGTCCACTATTCTGGACGACAATGAGATATACGAAATGTAGGAGGGACTGACTACCTCGTACTGGTACGTACAGGAGGTTTTGGTTCAGGTGAAAGCGGTGGAGTCTTACCCAGCTACATTCACCTGCTGCTCAGCAATATTGATCTGCACATTCACGCCCAGCAGCTTGCGCTGAAAATCAAGCATACAACCAGTCGTATTTATGGCTCTCTTGGCAGCTTGTATAGGTCAGGTCGTAGCAATGCCGGCAGCCGAAATGCCGGCCCCACGGGGCAGATATAGCCGACCCATCCGATGCCGGCAGAGGACACCCCGAACGCGCAACGGGCACATGATCCTCCACCTCGAACCGCCGAAGTATGGGGGGTCTCGTCGAGCGCCGATCCTGCTC
>CAUZKZ010000664.1:0-2642 GCA_963580345.1 Verrucomicrobiia bacterium
TCATCATTCAGGGCGCGAATCACCCAGTCCCGATAGGCCCACATGTTGCGGTGGTTGTCTTTCTCGTACCCCTGAGAGTCCGCGTAACGGGCAAGATCCAGCCACATGGCCGCCCATCGCTCGCCAAACGCGGGTGATCCCAATAACCTATCGACCACTGTCTCGTAAGCCCGGCCGCTCCGATCCATCTCGAATTCCCGCAATTCGTTGGCAGTGGGCGGGAGGCCGGTCAGATCAATGGTCATCCGCCGCAGCCACTGCGAGCGCTTGGCCGCCGGCGACGGTGCCAATCCCTCTTCTTTTAGTCGCGCATAAACAAATCGATCGAGACCGTCCTGCCACTGTTTGTCGTCTACCTCCGGCATTGCCGGCATCACCGGCGATCGATACGCCCAATGTCTCTCCCACACCGCGCCCTCCTCAATCCATGCTTTCAGCAATTCCACTTCCCCCTTGCTAAGTCCCTCCGGATGCTCATCCGGCGGTGGCATACGCTCATCAGGATCGTCCGACAGCACCCGGTGGATCAGTTCGGAAGCCCCAACGTCACCGGGAACAATCGGCCGCTTTCCCGACTTTGCCTCCCCGGTGGCGCCTTCCTCCGATATATACGACACATCCCCGGCGCGCTTCACCTCACCATGACAAGCAATGCACTTTTTGTTAAAGATTGGCTTGATGTGTTCGGAGAATCGAACTTCTCCGGCCGATGCACCCTCCACGCCTAGTGGCATCGCTGGCATGGCCAGAATGCTTGCAATTCCGGCGAGAGTGACCGCTTTCTTCATTGGAACAGTGTTATACAATGTCGCGCTTTTGACAACTTGCCGCTGATCCCTTCACCGCCACGAACCGGAAACGCCTCAGCCTCCTTTCGCTGAGAACGGACACTCTCCCACCAAGAGCAATCGCCCGGCATATTCTGCACGATCTGAATCCCCTCCATCTCCAATGTCCTTAGGTTTAGTACCACGAGGGCGGAGCTTCCTTGGACTGCGTGCTACTTGTCGCCGCTTTTCTTCCCGAAGCTTGCTGAGGGCTCGGCTCGAAGTATCCCAGGATGCTCTCGGCTACTTGCCTCAGGGGACAAGTCCCCGCCACCGCAAGGCGGCGACAAGTCGCGCGCAGTCCAAGGTCGTGCTGGCTCACGACACATGTTATTTGTTCGTCAATCTTCTCTTCGTCTCTTCGTCGGCTTTTGACCGGGGACGGCGAAATTCCGCGCCCCCGGAGTTCCGCCGACTTCAGAACTCGTCACCCAGTTCCGCGCGTCGGACGACGCCGTATTCGGATCGAATTTCGCGAGCGTAGCGCCCGACCCATCGGGCCCGGCCGGCCAGTCGCCGCCATCGGAAAAGCTGATCGAGTTCATAAGCCGGCCGGAGTTGTTGCGCAGCCGCAACTGCTCTCCGCCGTTGGAGAGACTTCCAGTCCACGGTGCCAACCCGCCTTCGATTCCTGCCGGCGCAGGCTTGTTCGAAATCACCAGAAATCCGCCCGCCTCGATCACGGTTCCTTCGGGGAAATCGAAATCCACGCCACCTCGGATCCTCCAGTTCGAGATATCGACGTTTACCGTCATGAGGTTGGCCAGCTCGATCCATTCGGGATCGTCCGGCTTCGCCGGGTGGTACTGGATTTCGTTGAACACGACGACACTGTCGGCGCGTGCCTGACCGATGCTCAGGGCGATCACGGCGAGAACTCCGAAGGCTCGCCAGTTTTGTAAGAGTGGGGGTCGTCGGGACATCTTAAGGGGTTTGAATCAGGGAGTTACCGCTACTTTATCGGTATCGGAAGTGAAAATCCAGGGCTCACGCTTCCAGTGAGGTGGGTTCGCTTTGAGGAGGAATCGACGCCCGGGGCGGGCTCGCCTACAGCACCACGCAGCGTCGCTTTCGGGATCGTAGGCCAGCCTGCCCCCCAGGCGTCAGCTTCCCCGGCCGCTCCCTTGTTTCCCTTGTTCCAGCCGGTTGTCATCTCACTCAGATTGTCCCTCGCGCAGCAAGTGAGGTGCATCGGGTTGGTTCTGTATCATCATATTAATGCAGCGATACGTAGACCTCCAACTCCGATCGTTCGAGATGTTCACTCAATCAAGTACCCGGACGCGGTAATAGCGTTCGACCGCATCGGGTGGCACATTGGTTTCCGTATACGTAGTCGAACCATCCTCCTCGCCCACAACCCCGTCATCCAGCTCTCTCCAGACGACGAAATCGGTTGTGAACTCGGTGGCATAATTCACGCCCACCTTCGAATTCCACGTGAAGGTCGCTTCGCGAGTGGCCGGGGAGTAATCGAAGCTGGTGATCTCGAAAGCGGGCGGCGGTGGTCCCCCCGCCCGGACGAATCTCCAGAGCGCCACCGAAACCGCCTCGGGAGCGACAGCTCCGCTGGCTTCCGCCTGGGCCAGAAATACGCTCTCGGGCGTCAGGTCGTAAGGCCCAAGTTCGAACCACCCGGACCAGGCCGTCAGGCCGACACCGATGCTGTCTCCGTCCTGTGTGTTGGCGAACGTATTGTGCCTCACGGCCTGGGCGCCTTCGATCTCCACCTCCTCCTGACCTCCGTCGCCGTCAGAATCGAAGAAGTAGCTGACACTTCCCGAGTGATTACTGCTGGTTCCCCAGGACGTGGCG
>CAUZKZ010000665.1:0-2630 GCA_963580345.1 Verrucomicrobiia bacterium
CACATAGAAAGTCGAGGCACTGAGCTTCGGCAACTTGCGCCGCTCCACCCAAAACTCCTGCTGATCTTCGCCGTGTTCGTCACGATCGCGGAACATTTCTTATCTGCGCACCGAGAAGGTCGGCCATTGCGAGTATTTCAACAGGCTGTTAGGCCTTCCCGAAGAAAAATTCTGTCCGCTGCGATTCAGATCGAAATGATAGAGCCGCTGAACAACGCCTTCGTCTTAGCGGATCATGCGTGTGCTTTTCCCGCTCTTACCTGGAAAGCTCGCGAATAGAGAATCGATCATCTGAGGCATGACAGCGGCGATATCGCTTCTACTCCCCGCGCTGCGAACGCGCCCCTCGAACACAGTATTGTTATTTTTGTCCAGGATGACCATCACGAGGAAGCGGTCGTGTTCAGTTGAAGAACCGACATAGCCCGTTCCTGATGAAAACGAACCCGAGACATTTTCGCGGCTTCCCCCCATCCAGAAGTGCAGTCCGACCTTATAGTCGCTTTCTTGACCTACGCGAACTGGCAGCCATCCGTAATCGACAAGGTGCTTGGCGACTTCAACCGCGTAAGTTTGGAATTCAAGTTTTGGAAGCCCCTTAGCGGGATACATTGTGAAGGTTTGACCGACCCCCTTAGCAGGTAGGGAGTGGAACCGAGACACACGACTATGAACGCAAGAACTAAGGCAACTGCAGACGGTCAGAGGAAGAAGGACGACCGCGGCAAAGGAGATTGCGCTTCTCATGACCCCCAAGGCGTAGGGTTGACAGGTGAGCGAATGCAATCCTAAACATGCTAGTGGTAGCTCTCATGCCGTGCAATAGCCCGTTGCACGGTGGGGTTGGCGGGATTCCGTCGAGATTTTCCCGTCGGTGGAGAAACCCGTCGGGAATTGCCGTGCAACGCACCGTGCAATACAGGCTTCAATTCGGCGCATTTCCCTGCATTTCAGCGACTTGTCAGGGGTTGACAACCGCGTCACAATCACCCTCGGAACCTGCTAAGAAACAAGCAGTTAGGCGTCAATTTTGGCCTGTGGTGAAACGCCCTCACCTCGGATTCGGCACCCGCAGGGTTTCCCGGGCCGGGTCGGTGACTACCCCGCCCTCCCTCATCCACTTGTCGTAGTACGCCCAGCCCTGCTGAACCAGTCCCTTCGTGCGCCCAAAGCGGTCCTCGCTGCCGAGCACCACGCAAATGAGACGGCGCGGCGTGAGGAGGCTTTTCCCATCCGGAAGCTTGTGCACAAGGGGCTTCAGTTCCGAACTCGTAGCAAGGCACTCACCCGCCCGCGCCGTCATGCCCGTCTTGATTCCGTTGATGTGCTGCTGGCCGAGAAGTTTGTTCGTGCTCTGCACCGTAAATCCGCGCAGTTGTCCGCCCTGCTGTTGGAAACTGACGCGCCGGCTCTTCTGCTTCGCGAAGAAGGCGAAGCCCGGTTTTCGCATCGCGTAGATGGAGAGACGGCACATGTCGGTCGCGGTCGAGAGGCCCCGCCCCCTGGCGTTGTCCATCCCGTGCGCATTGGCGAAACTGGTATCCTTCATGCCGAGTCCCTTCGCCAACACGTTCATCTCGCGCACGAAATTCTTGACCGAATCGCCCCCCTCGCCCCGCGCCCGCAGGAGGGCGCCCCCCACGTGATGCGCCAGGGTCTGTGCCGAGGCGTTGTCGGAGCCCAGCAGCGCCGAGTAGAGCGCGTTGCGCAGCGTGATGCGGTCCCCGGGCCGAAGCCCCATCGGATTCGACCCCCCCAGGGTCGTCGAGGAAGGCGGAACCACCGCCACCGTCCCGAGGTCCGTCTTGGTGGCGGCCGCCCAGTCCAAGACCACCAGGGCGGAGGCGATCTTGGTGAGACTCGCCACCGGCTTGCGCTCCTGCGCGGCATGAGCCATCAGGATCCGCCCCGAATTGGCCTCGACCACCAGGTAAGCCTCCCCGGCAGGGGCCGACGTGGCGAGGAGGGGGAGCAGGAGGAAAAGACTCCGGCGGGAGGGACAAGTTGTCACGGAGATCATGAAGCGGATTTCCCTGTGATTATAGCCCCGCAGGGGCCCCCTCGACAACTCTCAATCCCCGCCAAATCAATGAATCCGGGCATTTCCCTTGCGATTCCACCCCCCGCCGCGTAACTTTCTCGCGTCACGGAGATATCATCGATGCTCACGCTTGGCTATCGATCCCCTGAAGACTGTCAACCAGGCAACGCCACGACTCTTGACGGGGATCTCCGGCACCAGATCGCCCGCCCCCACGGGCAGCGATACATCTCTCGGGCCACCAGGCCTTACATTGCGGGAACGCCACTGAACTGCCAAGCACGCGGAATTCCACTTCAATTCAACCGAAACCGGCGACAGCCCAAAAAAAGCATGCCCCTCCATTCGCCACGGCTGATCCCGAATCGAGAGTATCCGCACAGAGGTATCGAGACACCCGTCGCGTTCCCGCGCGAACCCGAACCTAATAAGAACACATGTCAGACTCTTCGACACAATCCAGACGCTCTGGATCCGGAGGACCCCGGCGCTCCGGTAATCGTCGCCGCCGTAACAGCAACCGCGATAGAAATAGAAACCGGGACGGAGGAGGAGATGATGGCGGCCAAAATCGAGGCCACCGCTCCGA
>CAUZKZ010000666.1:0-2625 GCA_963580345.1 Verrucomicrobiia bacterium
GCGCTTGCGCCGCTACCCTGTCAGGCACGCCGCTGAGAGCGAGATCGGTCGTTCCGCTTTGAGATGAGTCGACGTTCGCTAACTGGACCTTAGATCAAGAGCGTCAGCCGTCGTAGCTATGACGGGAAGATCGGACATGTCGCCCAAGGAAATTTCGGTCGCGGGTTTGAGATTCCGTTGGATAGACAATTCGGGCGGATCGGCCCATGCAGATGATGATATCTATGCAATCGGTTGGGCCCACCACCGGCTGGCGGTTCTGGATACCGGCGAGATCGTTCGCTTCCATGCCGGTAGCCCGGAATTCATCGTCTACCGGCCAGACGGCTCGATCGCGTGACGCTGGGATACCGACCTGACGACGGGCCACGGCATCACGGTCTCCGGCAAAGGGGAGAAGCAGACGCTGTGGGTGGCGGACACCGGTGCGAAACAATCTGCCGACGCAAACCATGCGTCGGTGCAGGCGGACTCCGGCTCGTAGGTGGTGCAGATGGCGCTGGATGGGTCCGTACTCACGCGACTGGCAAGGCTGACGCATACTCAATACGGTTCGCTGCCTTACGCGGCGACGATGGTGGCGGTGGCGGAAGTTGAGCAGGGCGGATCCGACAACGTATGGGTGGCCGACGGCTATGACGCCAGCCTGGTGCATCGATACAGTGCCGACGGCGAGCTACTGCAGACGCTCGATGGAACCGACGAAGCCGGGCTGTTTAACTGCCCGCACGGAATCTTCATCGATTACCGGGGAGCCGAGCTGGAACTGTTGGTGGCGGATCGGTCCAATAACCGCGTGCAGATCTTCGATCTTGAGGGGAAATTTAAGCGGATCTTGGTGAAGGATTTTTAGATAGACCCAGCGCGTTCGCGGCGTTGGGAGACCTGCTGGTTATCGGCGACCTGATGGCACACCTAGGAATTGTTGATAGTGATGGGAACGAGGTGGGGCATATCGGAGTGAATAAGGGAATTTCGTAGCAGCAGGAGGGCTGTCCGAATGCGTTTGACGGAGGCGGCCGTCCGATGCGTACACCGCGCCTGCGAGAAGACCGGTTCAACAGCCCGCAAGGGCTCGCTGCGGACGCCGAAGGGAACATCTATGTGGCGGAGTGGATGATCCGCGGCCGGATGATCAAGCTGGAGCGCGTCTAGGCGACTTCACCGGCAGCTGGCGTCCTCTCTGGTCCGTTCGTGGCATGCGGGGCTTGCCGGGAACGGAGTTGGCAGGCATCGTCTAAAATTCGGCTCGAGCGAGCAGAGGCTCCGTGAGCGGAGCCAGTCTTGCGAATTTGAAAGTGGCCTGGAGGCGCCGGGCGCTTACATGAATCGGAGATGGGGAATGCCCTCAAAACCGCCGAACATGGTCGTGTTCATGCCGGACGAGCTCCGCTGGGATTGTGTCGGCTACAGCGGCAATGAGGTCATCCGCACCCCGAACGCGGACCGCTTGGCGACCGAGGGCACGGCATTCAATCATTTTTATGTCAATCACACAGTTTGCAGCCCGTCGCGGGTGTGTATGTTCACGGGCTGGTATCCGCACGTTCGGGGGCACCGGACGCTGTGGTACCTGCTGCAGCCGGATGAACCGAACGTGTTCCGCTACCTGAAAGAAGCGGGCTATCACGTCGAATTCTGGGGGAAAAATCATTTGCTGGCCGACGCCAGCGTCCCGTCGAGCGTTAGTTTTCGAGGGACGGTCGACTACGATCGGCGCCGGGCAATCGACACCAACCCCGTCGACCGGGACGATCCATGGTTCCGCACTCTCTACTACGGCGAGCGTCCGATAAAGGAAGCCAACGACTGGGACCGCCAGTGGATCGACGGCGCACTCGACTTCCTGAACTCGAATCCGCCGGAGCCCTTTTGCCTCTACCTGCCGCTGTTTTTCCCGCACCCTCCGTATTGGGTTGAGGAACCGTATTTCTCCATGTACGACCGGGAGGCGGTACCGACGCCGCTGCCGGCGGATCACGCGGGGAAGCCGAAGTATTACGAGGAAATTCACCGCTCCTACGGACTTGACCGGTTCACGCCCGAAGAGCTGCGGGAGGTTGTGGCCACGTACTACGGGATGGTGTCCCGAATCGACGATCAGCTGGGCGAGGTGATTGGGGCACTGGAGCGCAACGGGTTGTGGAATTCGACCGCCACTTTTTTCTTTTCGGATCACGGGGACTATGTGGCGGATTACGGATTGACGGAAAAGTGGCCGAGCGGGATGGAGGACTGCCTGTCACGGGTCCCGCTGGCCATTCGGGTGCCTGGCCTTGATGCACAGCCGCTGACGAACGCGATGGCGGAGACCATCGATCTCACTCCCACGATCCTGGAGCTGGCAGGGGTGGAACTGAAACACGACCAGTTCGGGCGTAGCTTACTACCACTTCTGCGGGGAGAGACGAGCGAACACCGCGCCGCCGTTTTCGCCGAGGGCGGGCACGGTCCGCACGAGACGCAGAGCCTGGAAATGAAACAGGACCGGCCGGGCGAGGACTTTGTGTACTACCAAAAGGCCCGTATCCAGACGGACAATCCGGCGGCCGTCTGCAAGTCGGCCATGGTTCGCACGCACAAATGGAAATACATAAGCCGTCTGGATGACACGGACGAGCTGTA
>CAUZKZ010000667.1:0-2608 GCA_963580345.1 Verrucomicrobiia bacterium
CTCGATCGCGGCGGTGAGCGCCATCGAATCCGGCCAGGGGGCGGTCTACATCTACGTGCCCGATCCCTTCGCGCTAGGCAACTGGATCCTCGTGAAGGCGCTCTACAATATCAACACGGACTGGGGGAAGAAACTGGATCTGTCCGGGATGCTCCTCGCGATCGGGGAAAACTCCGGGGACGTCGGACGAATCCACATCCACCGCGCCACGCAGGGCGGATCCAACAACTGGGGGTTCGTAAAGAGGCTCAATGCCCCGTCGCCCCCGGGTGGAGTGCTTTCGCCCGACGACAACTTCGGGATCGAGTTTGACCTGAATGGGAGCCGGCTGATCGCGTCGATGTCGGACCTGGAAATCCCGGGCGTCGCCGGAAAGGAGCGGACGAGCGAAGTCTACGTTTTCGAGGCGAACACCGGCGGGGCGGACCAGTGGGGAATCCAGCGCACCTTCCTCCCCGCGAACGTCGGCGCCTCGTTCCTCGGTCCAGCGGTGGCGATGGAGGGAAACCGCCTCGTCTTCTCGGGGGTCAACGCGGGGAGCGGAAGGCGCCAGGTGTGGTTCTTCGACGCGGGCGGATCAACCTGGACGGAAGCGAGCACTTTCGAGATCCCGGCCGGCGTCTCACCCTTGCCGGCCCACTCCTTCGGATCGGATCTCGCGCTCTCCTGGAACGATGCGATCGCCAGCTACTATGATCGCTTCACGACGCCGGATCTGCGGCATGTCGCGACCGTCTTCAAGCGCACCGGAGCAACATGGTCCTTGATTCGGGTCCGCGTGGCAGGGGTGTTGCTGGACGACGCCTACGGCGCGGAGGAGAGCCACGTCGCGCGGGCGCAATCGCGGGCGGCCCTCGTGATGCGCAACGGCGTGCTGGCCTTCAACGCCCTGAAGGGGGTCGGTTCGGAAACGACGCGCAGCGGGCTGGTCAACGTGCGGGTGCGGAATGCCGGCGGGACCGACAACTGGGGGGAGGTCAACGAGTTCCGGCCCCTTCCGGGGTGGCAGCCCCAGTTTGGCGCGGCGATGGCGGCGGCAGGGAATTACCTCGTGGTGGGTGATCCGGGCGACGACGAGGTCGCGACCGATTCCGGGGCGGTGTTCTGGTTCGAGCGGCAGGCGCGCCGCGGGACGGTCGAGTGGAAATTGCTCAAGAAGATCAAGCCCGCCACCCCGCAGGCCGGGGCGCGGTTCGGCGCGAGCGTCGACATCCACGTCGGTTCGTTCACCCACATCGTGATCGGGGCCCCGGGAATCACCGGGGGCGGGGGCGCCTACCGCTACGCGGTGGGATCGGGGGTGGCATCGCCGGGGCTGGTCGGGCCGTTCGCGATCTCGACCCGCTCGACCGGTGACGAGGCCGGCGCCGCGGTGGCGGTCAGTGATCGCTTTGTGGCGGTGGGGTCGCCGAACGACGGCGATGGCGTGACCGGCAACCCGGGATCCGTGATCGTCTACGTGCGGGTCGGAACCGGCGCCTTGACCTCCTCGGGACTCCTTCAGGCGACCGGCACGATCGACACCGGCGACCGCTTCGGGGCCTCGCTGTCGCTGTGGGGCGACTACCTGGCGGTGGGCGCGCCGAATGACGAAGGCGGCGGGACGGTGCATGTCTACGAATACGACTCGATGGCGGCGACGCCGTGGACGCTGGTGCGCCAGATCAGCCTGGGAACCGGTGCGCTGGCGCAGTTCGGAAAGTCGCTGGATCTCGATGGCGGTTTCCTCGCGGTGGGAGCGCCCGGCCTGTTTTCCGGGCAGGGACAAGCCTATCTTTACCTGAAGGAGTCCTACACGGGCAGCCCCTCGGGGTGGGGACTCATCAGTACAATCCTCGCCCCGTCGACCACGGCGCGGCCTATATCTTCCGGGCGGGGTCCTACGAAGACTGGCTGGGCGCGACGAATCTCGATGTGAAGGTGCCGGGAGAGGTCCGGCCCCTCGACGACCCCGACGACGACGGACAGACGAACCTCGAGGAGTTCGGCCACGGCTCGGATCCGTGCAACGGCGCGAGCCGGGGACAATTCGGGTTCACGGTGCGGTCCGGATCCGCCGGTCCGCTCATCACCGCCGCAGAGGTCGCGAAGCCGGCGTATTCGACCGCCGGCCTGGCGCGGAAGTTCAAGCTCGGCGGCCCCGGTGGAATATTCTACACCCCTTTGGAAGCCATCGTGATCGAGGACAGCGGAACGCGGTTCGCGGTCGATTTCTACGGGTTTGTGATCTGGCCCGGTCCTCCCTCGCAGGCGAAGCAACTCGTGCTCCTCGAGTTCACCTATCCGGCGAACTGAGACCACTGCCGCTGCCCTGAATTCTCTTTTTCGGGCCGGGTCGCATGGCGCCCCAAGGGTCCCGTTCATTGTCCAGACTGCTCACTGGTGCTTCAAATGACGCGGACATCCTGCCGGCGGAGGTAGCATGAAGCATCAGGGAGGGGGAGATGTCGCTAGTGTAGTCCGTCAAGCAGACTGGGTTTTATTCAGTTTCTTCCGTCCCCGCTTCACCTTCTCAAGAATATCGCTGGCTGAAGCGGTCCAGACGAAAGGCTTCGGGCTGGCATTGTGGGCGGCGAGATAAGCTTCGATCGCATCGATGAGTTCGGCC
>CAUZKZ010000668.1:0-2603 GCA_963580345.1 Verrucomicrobiia bacterium
CCAGCGATATTCTTGAGAAGGTGAAGCGGGGACGGAAGAAATTGAATAAAACCCAGTCTGCTTGACGGACTACACTAGTTATTCGGGATTCGCCTGGCAGCGAGGATACGGTGCATTCTCCGTCAGTCCTAGCCAAATGGATAACGTCGTTCATTACGTCGCCAATCAGGAGGAGCACCACAGGACGATCTCGTTCCAAGACGAATACCGAAGGTTTCTCGCCAAACACGGAGTCGATTACGACGAGCGTTACGTTTGGGATTAGACCCGGAGACAGGGTACGGGAGGTTGAATCGCGCCATCAGCGCTTGTCTTTGATAAACATCGGAATCCTGGGGCGTTGCCCCAGGCTAGTTTGAACAAGCCCGTTGGGCTTGGTTTGAGCATGCAAGAATCGAAATGAACACCACTTCCAAATTTGACGCTGGACGTTTCGTGCAAGGCCTCACTCGGCGCAAGTTCCTCGACACTTCGAAGTCCCTCCTCGGCACCGCCGCGTTCGCCAAGCTGCTCGCAGGCGAGGCGTCGGCCTCGGGAGCCGCTGGGGTTCCCGCCTTGCCTCACTTCGCCCCCAAAGCCAAGCGGGTCATCTATCTCTTCATGGCCGGCGGCCCGAGCCACATCGATCTCTTCGACTACAAGCCCGAGCTCAAGAAAATCGATGGTCAGCCGCTTCCCGAAAGTGTTCGCAAGGGTCAGCGCCTGACGACCATGACGAGCGGCCAGAAAGAGTTTCTCTGTGTTGCTCCCAGGTTCAATTTCGAGCGTTGCGGAGAGCGCGGAACGTGGGTCAATACCGATCTCCTTCCGCACCTCTCGACCGTGGTCGATGACCTCGCGATCATTCGGTCAATGCACACCGAAGCGATCAATCACGATCCTGCCATCACCTACATCAACACGGGAAGTCAGCAACACGGACGCCCGAGCTTCGGATCGTGGGTGAGCTACGGGATGGGCAGCCCGAATAGCAACTTGCCGGCCTACGTCGTAATGATCTCGGTTGGTTGGGCGGCGGGCCAGGCGCTCTACACGCGACTGTGGGGCAGCGGATGTCTGCCCTCGCGTCACCAGGGCGTCCTTTTTCGCAGCGTCGGAGATCCGGTGCTTTATCTTTCCGACCCCGACGGACTCGATCGCGATCTGCGGCGCCGGATGCTCGACGGGATCGCGACCCTCAACGAGGAGAAGTTCGACCGGACCGGGGATCCCGAGATCGAGACCCGCATCGCGCAGTACGAGATGGCTTTTCGCATGCAGATGTCGGTGCCGGGCCTCATGGACACGAGCGATGAGCCGGAGAAAACCTTCGAGATGTACGGACCGGACGCCAAGAAGAAGGGAACCTTCGCCTCCAACTGCATTCTCGCCCGGCGTATGGCGGAGCGCGGGGTGCCATTCATCCAGCTTTTTCATCGCGGTTGGGATCAGCACGGCACTCTGCAAAAGGATCTCAAGAAAAACACCGACAGCGCGGATCAACCAGCCGCCGCTCTCATCAAAGACCTCAAGCAGCGAGGCATGCTCGAAGACACGGTTGTCATCTTCGGCGGCGAGTTCGGCCGGACGATCTACGGTCAGGGTGATCTCACCAAGGACACCTATGGGCGCGACCACCACGGCCGCTGCTTTACCACCGTCGTCGCGGGTGGCGGCTTCAGGCCCGGGATCGACTACGGCGAGACCGACGACCACTGCTACAACATCGTCAAAGACCCGGTGCACATCAGCGACCTGAACGCGAGCGTGCTCCACTGTCTCGGAATTGATCACAAGAATTTCTCGGTGAAGCGCCAAGGTCTCGACGTGCGGCTCACGGGCGTCGGAGGGGCCAAGGTGATTCCAGGGCTCCTCCTGTGACTGGCGAGTTGCAATCCAATTGGAGGGTAGCCTCCGTCGGAGCGATTCTTCTGCTCGCCGCAACGGGCAAAAAGTGCCAGACACGGGACAGACACTTTTCACAAACCAAGGCAAGATGATCACCCGGACTTTCAGCTTAATCCTCCCTGTCCTGCTCTTTTCGTTCCCCATTCAATCGCGAGCTGCGTTCACCATTGCCGAGCCGGGCCTGAAGTCAGTGGTGATCGATAGCGATGAACGTGAGTCATTCCTCGGTCTGCAACTGGATAGCGCGGGGCGTCTCTTTGCCGGATGCCGGGAGGCGCTTTTTGTGTATGAGCCCGCGGAAGGCGGACTCTATCAGCCGCGCCAATTGCTCTTCCGTTTTCCCAAGGATGCGTGGGTCTACGACATCGCCATTCGCGGCAATGACCTTTACGTCTCCACGCACTGGGCGATTTATCTTTTGGAAGGAGCGGTCAAGAAGCGCGGGGGCATCGTGGCGAAGCGCCTCGTCTGGGGGCTGCCCCAGATGAAGGGCTGGGACATGCACCAGGGCATGCACAACCTGGCGATCGGGCCAGAAGGTGACATCTATTTCTCGAGCGGTGATCAGATCGTCGGGTATGGCAGGGGAAGGAGCGGTGTCTGGGACCACTGGATGCACTGGACGTACTTCCACGGCACGCAGGGCACGAAGGTCACGGGCGTCGGAGGGGTGTTTCGCATCAGCTCGGACGGAGAGGAGTTCAGCGTCATCGCCA
>CAUZKZ010000669.1:0-2603 GCA_963580345.1 Verrucomicrobiia bacterium
CGATCCGAGAAACATGCAGCCAGGTCTTCCCGTTGTCCTCGGATTTGTAGAGCTCCAACGTGGAACTGCTGCCCAGCGTGGGCGGCTCGTGGTCATAGAGCATCAGCGGGAGATAGATCGTCTTGCCGACGACGGTATGGCCGAGCGAGGTGCGAATTCCAAGCCGCCCCAGAATCCTTCCTTCGTTCTGCCAGCTGCGTCCCCCGTCGCGACTGCGGAACTGCCAGGTGCCGTAATACTGGCGGTTGTTGTTCTCGCGGCCATGCACAAGCAGATCGTTGTTGGGGCACGTTAGGATGATCCCTTCCGACATCTCGTTGGTAGGGTCATTGGCTTCGAAGGGGGCGCCGTCGACGACTGAGCCATCGGAAAACCGGTCCGCGTCCGACCAAGTCCGCCCTTCATCGGATGAGAACCGAATTCGCATCACTTGCGGAGGCCGATGTGCGTGCGTGCGGCCGTGCGAGTAGACAAAGATCCAAGTGCCCCTGCGCTCGGTCAGGGAGCCCCGGGCGACCCAATCCAACTCTCCAACACCCCGAAACAAGCATTCGCGATCTGCCACTGACCACCCGGTATATCGATCGGCTTCGTTTGCAGTACCGGCGTTCGCCCCGTCCTCGGCCCGGCCATTCGCTACGAGCATCCAAGCCGCCAACAGGAGGGTTCCTCCGCGAAAGATCATGGCCTAACCCTACGGCCCCCCGGTCCTCGAGTCCAAATCAATAACGAGGGGACAATCAGACGGAATCTACATTCGATCCCGGGTGCCGTCCGGTCCCGCGCCCGTCGCACGAACCGGAGAGCTTCGGTGCTTGGCATTGGAGTCTCCAATTTCTAGATTCTGACAATCCAACGCCGAAGTGAGATCGATGAACCGCCTGACCACCATCTGCCTCGTTCTCTTCGGCGTTGTCGGCACGGCCGGATGGGCGTCCGCCGCGGATGAGATCAAGTTTTCAACCGATATCCAACCGCTCTTGGCCCAGAGGTGTCTGAAATGTCACGGGCCCGACAAGCAGAAGGGGGGGCTCCGTCTCGATCGCTTGGATAGCCTCTTGAAGGTGCAGAAGTCCGGGCACGCCGCGGTGGTTCCGGGGGTTGCTGACAAGAGTGAGATCATCCGCCGGATCACGAGCGACGATCCCGACGAGGTCATGCCGGCGAAGGGCGGGCCCCTGGGCGCGGCCGAGATCGAGAAGCTGAAAGCCTGGGTGGCATCAGGCGCAGAGTTCGAGCAGCACTGGGCGTACCACCCGTTGTCCTCGGAGAAACTGCCGGACGTGGAAGATGGCCAATGGGTGCGGAATCCCATAGACCGCTTTGTCCTCGCGCGCCTGGAGAAGAAGGGAATCAAACCGTCACCGCGGGCGGAGCGCCACACCCTGATCAAGCGGCTCTATTACGATCTCATCGGTCTCCCGCCGACACCCGCCGAGGTGGATGCTTTTGTGAGAGACGATTCGCCCGGCGCCTACGCCGCGCTGGTGAATCGCCTGCTTGCCTCGAAACACTTTGGTGAGCGGTGGGGGCGGCACTGGTTGGACAAGGCCCGCTACGCCGATTCCGACGGCTATGAGAAAGACAAAGCGCGCGGCGATGCCTGGTTTTACCGGAACTGGGTTCTCAAGGCGGTGAACGCGGATATGCCGATGGACCAGTTCGCGATCGAGCAGATCGCGGGCGACCTGCTCCCCAAGGCGACGCCCCGACAGAGGCTCGCCACCGCGTTTCACCGCCAGACCCTGACCAACACCGAAGGCGGTGCCGACCAGGAGGAATTCCGCAATGCCGCGGTGTTCGACCGGACCGAAACCACCGGCACGATTTGGCTCGGCCTCACGCTGACCTGCGCTCGTTGCCACACCCACAAGTACGACGCGATTCCGCAGAGCGACTACTATCGGCTCTTCGCCTTTTTCAACAACGCGGACGAGACGAACTACGACCTGCCGCTCATCGGTTCGTCCCTGGAGAAATACAAACAGGAGAAGGCGGCGATCGACGCGGAGCTGAAGGCGGTCGAGGAGGAGATTGCCGCGGCGAAAACGAAACACGGGGCCGCCTTCGAAAGGTGGCAGTCCCAAATGCGGGAGAGACTTGCCCGGGAGAACCCGCCTGGCTTCCACGACCTTGCCGAAATGAAAGTGGGGTCCGATATCGAGGGGGTCGGATTCGATGTGGAGAAATCGGGAGCGGTCCAGGTGACCGGCGCCAACCCCGACGGGATGATGATTTTTGAGATCGCGGGCAAGGTTGGTGCGATCGGAGAACCGGTGACCGGGATCCGGCTCGATGTGCTCACCGACAAGCGCCTTCCCGCCAACGGGCCGGGACGGGCGCCGAACGGGAACTTTGTTCTCAACGAGGTGGAGTTGTTGCAAGGGGAGGCCAAGCTCGCGTTCGGGGGGGCGAAGGCGGATTTTTCCCAGGCGAATTTTGAAGTCGGCAAGCTGATCGACGGGAGCCGTGACAAGATGAGCGGGTGGGCGGTGGCCCCCCAGATGGGCAAGCCTCACCACGCGATTTTGAGATTGAAGGAGCCTCTCGATGCCAAAGCGGGCGCGGCGCTGACCGTGCGGCTGGTGCGAAACTATGACGGG
>CAUZKZ010000670.1:0-2601 GCA_963580345.1 Verrucomicrobiia bacterium
TTCGCATGGCGGGACTGAGTCTCACCCGGGTCGTTCTGCCCGTCCTGGTGGTCGGCGCCGGCCTCTCCGCCCTCTGCTGGTGGATCACCGGTACCGCCGCCCCGAACGCCAAGGCCAAATCCCGCAACCTTCTCTACGAGGCCGTCAAACGCGATCCCCGGGCTCTCCTCGACCCCGGCACCGTGCAATCCCGCTTCGCTAACAAGCGCGTCTATGTGGAACGCCGGGCTGAAAACGGGGTGCTGCACGGAATCCACATCTACGAACTCTCCGGCAGTTCCCGCGACGCCGTACCGATCGGCTATGTCTATGCCGAAACGGTCGATCTCTATGTCGATACCGCCCTCAAGCAACTGCGTCTGAAACTCACCAACGCCTTCCTCGAGCGCTTCGTGGAAGGGGAACCGCCGGACATGTTGCTGTGCGGGGAGGCCGAGCCGATGCTGATCGACTTCTCCGCCACCAACGTCAAAAGGAAAAAGCCCAGCGACATCACCAACGCCGACATCCCCGAAGCGATTCAAAGCTCGAAAAATTACCAGGCGACTCTGCGAAAGGAACTCGAAGCGCCGGCACCGGCGCTCAGCGAGGAGGACATCGCGAAAAAGGAGAGCACCATCATGATGCAAGACTGGCGCCAGAAGGAACTCCGCCTGGAGTTACACAAGCGCCGCTCGCTCTCCATGGCGTGCCTCGCCTTCGCCGTGATCGGCGTCCCGCTCGGCATCTCGGCCCGCCGCAAGGAAACCTTCAACGGGCTCTTCATCAGCCTCCTGGTGGCAGGCGGTTACTTCGGCGTCATGATCTCCGCGCAGGAATTCTCGAAGGCGCCCCTCGCGGCGGTCGTCAGCCTCCTGTGGCTCCCCAATGCGGCCTGCTTCCTGCTCGGCATATGGCTCTTCCGGCGGGCCAGCTTCCGTTAATCGCCGTCTCCCGATGCCCAATCACCCTTTGCGCCGCTTCCGAAACGGGTTCCGTCGGCTCCGCGAGTCATTTGCGGAAAACCCGCTCGATCCCCTTCCCATTCGCGATCCTCTCCGGCGCTATAATGGGGAGAAATTTCGGGCCGATGCCCAGGCCGGAATCAATGTCGCCCTCCTCGCCCTCCCGCAGGGGATGGCCTACGCCGCCATCGCGGAACTTCCCATCGTCTACGGGATCGCCTGTTCGGCGGTTGCCGCCATCGTAGCGCCGTTTTTCTCCGGATCGCGGCACACCATCCTGGGGCCGACCAATGCCACCGCCTTCATGATCTTCTCGTTCTTCGGGTTCGGCGGGCTCGGCGCTTCCCCCGAGCAAGTGGTCTCCCTCATGCCCCTCCTCTGCCTCATGGTGGCGTTCTTCTGCGCGCTGGGGGCCATCCTGAGGGTCGCGGATCTTCTGCAGTACATCAGCCGCAGCGTCCTGGTCGGCTATATCACGGGCGCCGCGACCCTCATCACCGCCAACCAACTCAAGCACATCTTCGGGATCGCGGATCAGGTCGAGCAAGGTGGACGGACCTTCGTCGGGATTCTCAGCGCTCTGGTGGCAAATCTTCCCAACGCCTCGTGGCAATCGTTGATCCTGGGTTTCGGAACCCTGGCCACGTATCTCCTTCTCCATCGGCGCTTCCGGCGTCTCCCCACCTTTGCCCTCACCCTCGTCCTGTTCTCCGCTCTCGGCGCCGCTCTCCAAACTTACGGCGGGAACCTCGGCTTCGATTCCGTCGTGAACTTCGAGGCCTTCTCGCCGGGCGACCTCAAGCCCGGTCTCGACGTCTTCGTGGAGCCCGGGCTCTTCAACAAAATCTCGATGCTCACCACCGTGGCCTTCGCGATCGCCTTCCTGGCTTCTCTCGAGAACACCGTCATGTCGAAGTCCCTCGCTTCGCGAACCGGCGATCGCTCCGACGTCAACCAGGACATGCTCTCGGTCGGGATGGCCAACCTCGCGACAGGATTCTTGGCCGGGATGCCCGCCTCCGGCTCTCTCACCCGCTCCGCCCTGAACTACGACTCCGGAGCGCGCACCCGCTTCGCCTCCATCTATTGCGGCGTGCTGTGCCTGGCCGGGCTCTTTTTCCTCGCCGTGGTTCCACTGGTCCAGTTCATCCCGAAAGCCTGCCTCTCCGGACTCGTCGTCGGGGTGGCGATCTCCCTGATTTCACCGCGCGTCATCCGCATCTGCCTCCGGTCCACTACCGATGACGCCCTCGTGCTCATTGTGACCTTTGTCACCGCTCTGTTCGCCCCCCTCCACGCCGCGATCTTTATCGGGGTCGGTCTCTCCATCACCCTCTTCCTGCGCAAGGCTTCCCGCCCCTACCTGGTCGAATACGAAATCAGCGACGAGGGGGACCTCCGCGAATTGGGCGAGAAACGCAAGCGGCCCAACCCGGCCATCTCGATCGTGCACGTCGAGGGTGACCTCTTCTTCGGGGCCGCGGAACTCTTCCGCACCCAGATCCAGCGCATCATGGTCGATGAAAACCTCAGGGTCATCATCCTGCGCCTCAAGAACGCCCGCCACCTCGACGCCACCAGCGTCATGGCTCTCGAAGATCTCATCCACTACACCCGCAAGCAGGGACGGCACATCATCGTTTCCGGGGCTCCACGC
>CAUZKZ010000671.1:0-2597 GCA_963580345.1 Verrucomicrobiia bacterium
TCGAGGGGTATTGTTGGCGCGCCGCAGACGCAGATGCTTGGACGACCCGTCGAACGTATCGTCGTTGGGAATCCCCCCGGTGCCGCTGCAACAGGCAACCTCGTAGTCAGGGCCGGACCCGAGATCGTTCCGGCTCCATCCGCTCCCGGGGACGGTGGTGGGATCCAGGTACGACCCGTTCGCAACGGTAAAGCCCTCGAAATCTTCAACAACAGGTCCCACTGTCCCCGCAGCGTTCACCCACACGGGGGCCGCCCAGACCAGGAAACCAAAAATCAACCGAACATTTCCAAGCAAAACAACTCCAGAATTAAACGTGTTCGACTAAAATGTGAAAACAACACATGTGAAACGATACCATACCCAGCCAATTTTCGCTAGTCCCGGCGAAAGAGTCCAGCGCGCCGGCAGCGTGTAGGTTGGCCTTCCAAGGCCGACCCGGCGCAAGGGGGGATCATGGGAAGAGAATGAATGGAGCGAACTCTATCCATTCGCTTCTTACGGATCGGCTTTACTGCACAACAACCGTCTGGTCCACGGCAACAGTTTGGACGGTCTGGGTGTTGCCGTTCAGCCATGTAATTTCGAGGTCGACATCGTTGGTGCTGAGTCCTAGTCCGAAGTGCAGGACGAGGTCGTTGCGGCAGTGTTCCCCGGTCCCGCTTTCCACTTGTCGAACCAGAAAGTTGCCGCCGCCGAGGTCGATTTTCACCTGGGTGCCGATCGCATCGCGGCCCACGTTCGGCTGGTTGATGCCGTCGACCTTCACCTTGAGCCAGTGATTTGCACTTCCCTGGTTGACAAAGATTTTTCCGTTCGTCACCAGGTCCAGGTCACCATCGTCATCCGCGTCCGCCCATGCGGACGGGCAGGAAATACCCAGATTGCCGAACCCGGAGGCGGCGGTAACGTCGATAAAGATCCAGTTTCCTTCGTTGCGATAAAGGACCGGGCTTTCGTCACCGATCGAACCGCTCTCGATGGCGGTGCCGACCCAGAAGTCGAGATCGCCGTCGTTGTCGAGATCGCTGCGGGCCGCAATCCTGTATTCACGAACGAACTATGGCCGGAACCTCAGCTACACCCGAAGCTGCCGGGACTATACATCGGCTTCGGGGCGCGCTCCGCGCGCAGCCAAAGCGGTGTCGCCGCTGCACTCTGCCACCGCACTCCATATTTTGCGCCTACGGCGGGCTGGGCCTGTGCTCCTTTCTTCACTCCGCAATTCATGCTATAGGCCTGTGAATGCTATCTATGAAGATCATCCCTTTCCTCCTCGCTGCCGCCTGTTTTCCTGGAGTCGTATTTTCATCCGAGATCGAGCCGGTCGAGGTCTCCGTATATGCCCGGTTCTATTATCCCACCGACCCGGTTCGCCCCACGACGCGCCGGTCCATCGAAATCATGCGGGAAGACCCGGGGATCCGGATTGTTCAGTGGAGCGGGCTCTCGCTCCCGATGGGCGGCACCGGGCATCGCCGGAGTTCCGGTCGCTCCACCATTCTCATGTCCATCGCGGGCAAGTCGGCACCGGATATTATCGAGGCCGACGTGGGCGGTATCCGCAACGATGTCAAACAAGGCCTTCTCCATCCCCTGAACGAGTGGATCGGCGAGGATCTTGACGGCAACGGATTGATCGACGACGACGAAACCATCTGGGAAAAGTGGAAGGAAATCCCTTCCATGATCCGTCGGGTCGTGACCGTCGACGGCAAGGTCTACGGCATTCCGCAGGCCTACACCCATTACGCCGCCATGATCTACCGCACCGACCTGGTTCGCGCGGCGGGATTGGATCCGAACGAGCCGCCTCAGACGTGGGATGAGTTGATCTACTGGTGCCAACGCCTCACCGATCCCGGCAAACAAGTACCGGGCGCGGTCGTCAAGCGCGGTCAACGCGGGATCGTGCTGCTGCCGTATACCTGGACCTGGCTGCCGTGGATTCAGACCGCCGGCGGCAGCCCGCTGATGCAGATCAGGACCAGTCCCACCACCGGCATCGACCACGAATTTTTCCCTGAGCAAGAGGCCTTCCTCACCCCGGAGGGAGAGGATTTGTCCACCGTGAAACCCTCCTGGCGGGCGAACTTCGCATCGCCGGAAGGCCTCGCCGCCGCCGAACTCTTTCACCAGTTGCGCTGGATGCCATGGATCAAGGATCCGGATACCGGCGAACCCGTCAGCCTGACTCCCGAGGATATCGAACAGGGGCAGGTCACGGTCGGCGACCACGCGATTGACTTTAGAGAGGAAGAGGTGATCCGCGGTGTCGCCCGGGCCGAAACCGGTCAGCGTTACAATGGAAAGTGGGAACTGTTGGGCCGCGGGGAAGTGGCGATGATCACCTGGTCGGTCGGCGATCTCACCGGAACCGGGATTGAGACGGGAATCGATGCCGACCTCCTGAGCTGGTTTCCCATTCCGAAACGGCCGGGGGGAACCCGCGGCGTGGTCATCACCGTCAACCTGGCATCCATGGTGGAAGCGGTTGGCGATCGGCCGGAAAATGAACGGGACGCGGTATGGAAAGTAATGACCGGCGTCACCGACGACCGGGTGCTGGATGCCGAGTACGAGCGAAGGGTACGCGC
>CAUZKZ010000672.1:0-2587 GCA_963580345.1 Verrucomicrobiia bacterium
GAACTGGCGATGCGAGCCACGGCCGATCTCGACAATTTTCGCAAGCGGATGGCGCGCGAGAAGAGCGAGGCGTTGCGCTATGGCAACCAGGCCCTCCTGGAAGAGCTTCTCCCGGTCCTCGACAATTTTGAGATTGGTCTGCAGGCGGCCGCTGCGGAGGAGGATTCCATGATCGTCCGCGGGATGGAAATGGTGAAGAAGCAACTCGACGAGTTTCTGGCGGGTCAGGGGGTGGCGGAAGTGCCTGCCGACGGAGAGGTCTTCGATCCCAACGTGCACGAAGCGGTCACGCAGGAAGAGTGCCCGGAGACGGATGAAGGGCGGGTCCTGCGCGTGATCCGGCGCGGCTACAAGATGCACGACCGGCTCCTGCGGCCCGCCAATGTAGTGGTTGCGAAAAGACCGGACGAGGGAGGGTCGACCGCCGAAGAGCATGACGCGGCGACAGCCGGGGAAGGGAATGAATAAGGAGATGGAATCCACCCGCGATTACTACGACGTGCTCGGTGTCTCGAAGGAGGCGAGCGCGCCGGAAATCAAGAAGTCCTACCGCAAGCTCGCCATGGAGTATCATCCGGACCAGAATCCGGATGACCCCGGCGCGGAAGAGAGATTCAAGGAATTGGGCGAGGCCTACGAGGTGCTCAGCGACGAAGAGAAGCGCGCCGCCTATGATCGTTACGGGCACGCGGCGTTCAAGGCGGGCGGGCACGGTGGCGGGGGAGGCTTCGGCGGGTTCGGGGGCTTCCACGATCCGATGGACATCTTCTCGCAGGTTTTCGAAGGGGCGTTTGGCGGCGGCGGATTTCAGGATCTTTTCGGCGGGAGGCGGCGGAGGGGGCACGATGGACGGCAGCGCGGCAGCGATCTGCGCTACGATCTCGAGATCACCCTGGAGGAGGCCGCCAACGGGACCTCCAAGGAACTCGAGATCGAAAAATTTGTGCTGTGCCAAACCTGCGAGGCGAGCGGATCCCGGAGCGGCGGGGGAACGAAGCCGTGCACCACGTGCGGCGGTCACGGGGTGGTCGAACAGCGCGTGGAGGGCTTCGGGGGAATCTTCCGGCGCCAGGGAGCCTGCCCGTCCTGCGAGGGATCGGGGCAGGAAATCTCGGATCCCTGTCAGGAGTGCACGGGCCAGGGGCGCAAGCAGGGCGAGGGCCGCATCCGCATCAACATTCCGGCGGGGGTAGATCACGGCACGCGCCTGCGCTCCAGTGGGAACGGCGATGCGGGGATGCGTGGGGGACCGAACGGAGACCTGCACATCGTCCTGCATGTAAAGCGTCACGACCTTTTTCAGCGGCGGGGTGAAGATCTGTTTTGCGAAGTGCCGGTGAGCTTCGCGACGGCGGCCCTGGGGGGGGAGCTGAACGTGCCGACCCTCGAAGGTCCGGCCTCCATCAAGATCCCGACCGGGACACAGAGCGGCACGGTCTTCCGTCTGCGGAATCGCGGGGTGCGGGATGTTTCGTCCGGCCACAAGGGCGACCTGCACGTGGAAGTGCGCGTCGAGGTCCCCACCAGGCTGGATGGCGATCAGAAGGACAAGCTGCGCGAGTTCGCGGAGTCGATCGGGGAAGAGAACTCGCCGATAAACGAGAGTTTTTTGGAGAGGGCCAAGCGTTTTTTCAATTTGTAGCCAACGGTCAAGGTAAGGGATAAGGATTGGAGAAACCCGGGGAGGGTTGGAGTAGTGGAGTGCTGGCGGACAGGTCTCCGAGGCAACCATCCGGGCGCGCCGGGGGATTCTCTGCCTGATTGCCCCGTCGATCCCGATCTTCCGATTCACCATCACACCATCGCCCCATGAGCCTCGACCGGTTTTTTGTCAGCCCGGATGCCTGGGAGGAGCGCTCGGTCACCTTGAGCGGCGACGAGTCACACCACTGCCTTCGCGTGATGCGCAAGGGGCTGGGAGATGAGCTCGAAATCTTTGACGGCCGCGGGAGGTGGGGGCGGGGAGTCGTGGCGAGTGACGAGGATGGGAGGGTGCGGGTGGAGTTGCGGGAGGATGGATCCGGCGAGAGGCCGATGCCGGCCATCACCCTCACCCTTGCGATCCCAAAAGGGAAGACGATGGACTTAATCGTGCAGAAGGCGGTGGAGTTGGGCGTCGGGGCAATTCAGCCGGTCGTCAGCGAACGCGGCGTGGTGCGGATCGAGGGAGCGGAGGCGGAGAAGAAGCGCGGGAAGTGGCAGCGTGTGGCGCTGGAAGCCTGCAAGCCATGCGGGCAGAACGTGTTGCCGGCGGTCCACGCCCCGGTCCTGTTTGAGACCTGGCTTGCAGCGCGAAGCGCGGACCGGTGCGGGATGTTGGCCACCTTGACGGAGGGAGCGGTGCCGATCCGGGAGGCGATCGGCCACCTTCCGGCCGGGTTGGAGGATCTGGATCTGGTGATCGGGCCGGAGGGCGATTTTTCCGCGACGGAAACGGCGCGGGCGGTGCAGAAGGGCATAGAGCCGGTGAGCCTGGGAGATATCACGCTTCGGGTGGAGACCGCGGTGCTCTTCGCGCTCAGCGTGCTGAATTATACTTCTCGGCGCTATATTTTCGGAATATCATTTCCTGTGAGATATACGTGTC
>CAUZKZ010000673.1:0-2563 GCA_963580345.1 Verrucomicrobiia bacterium
CGAAATAATGTGGGCGTTCGTGAGAAGTAAGCGCATCGGAGGAAACACTAAATCCGGATTCTTTTAACGGGTTCGTTTCATTGCTTGATCAACCCAGTTTTGGAGGTTTGCGGAGGCGGGCAGTTCGAGGCGAGAAACGATATTGCGGCGGGCGATGATGCTCCAGCTGGCGATCTGCTGGAACCGGTAGATTCCGATTCGATTCAACTGTAGGGCAGTCTCCGGGCTGATGCCGGTAATTTGCTCGAGGCGATCGCACTTCGCCACTTCCGGAGGGCTCGCATAAGTGGCGCCGTAGGGACCCATTTCGACATCTTCTCCATCGAATCCGGGTGGCACTTGTTTGAAGTAAAACCGGGCGGTGGATCGTGCGGTATCGCTCAAGCGATCCCACGCGTTGCGGTAGCCGCTCCGCGTGGACACGGTGCGGGCCTCGGCGCGCCAAAGGCGAAGATCGTGTGCTCGCAGAAGCGGCTCTTCCCCTGTCACCGCTTGAATGTTGGTGTCCGTCCATCCGGCGAGCTGTCGAAACTTATAGACGCCCAAGCCGTTGAGAAGACCGACGTGGCCAGCCCCGATTCCCGAAAGACGGGTGAAGTCGTCGGCATCCCTCGGAGGATGACTGTAACGAAAGCCTCTCTCGTCATCAGCCTTGGCCTTGTCTCCATTGACGCCTGCTTCCAAAAATTCTCCCAGATGGCGCATCCGCGTCCGCAGTGAGAGCTTTGACTTCGGGGGCTCTACTTGGGCGGGCTCGGCACCGCGATCAGCTTCGGCCTTGGCCTTGTGCCCTTCGCGAAATGCCTTCGCCCGATCGCGGAGATCGTTCACGGCCTCGCGCGCACTCTCCGCCGCCTTACCGGCGGTGGCCTGGATTTCGTCCCTCGCCTCGTCAGCGAGGTCTTTGCCCTTCTCAAGTAAGGCTTCGCGGTTCTTTGGGTCGGTAACAGTTTCCTTCATGTCAGCGGGGACTTCTTTGATCTCATCAACAGCGTGACCAGCCCGCTCTCTTGGCTTTCCGGCGGTGGCCGCGATCTCGTCGCCCGTATCCTCCGCCAGGGCTGTGCCTTTCTCAAGCAACGCTTCACGTTTCTCCGTAGTTGCAGGGGAGGAGCTGGGCATCGCTTCCTCAATGGGTGAATGAGAAACGGAACGGGACGCGAGCGAGGTGGGTTTGGGGCTGCCTTCGTAATAGTCCGCTGGAACAGACTCCACACTCGCCGAAAACGTTTCCGCCGAATCGGTCGATTGGGACGACGGCGACGCGGCTGGGAGCGCGACGGCGGGAATTGGCGGCGCGATAGAGACCGCAGAGGCACACGTTACCGTCTCTGGGTTTTGAGATTTAGCCCATGCGAGAGCGGAGGGAACAGGTTCGTCGATCAGATTAGGTGGCATGGCGGCGGGTCACAATTCTTTTGCGATACCCCTGGGATTATTGTTGTCAAGGAGCCGCAGGTGACCGAAATGGACAGATGAAAATTCTGGTAACAGGCGCGACGGGGAAGGTCGGCCGGGCATTTATCCAGCGACTGCTAGACGACCCGGCTTGGACACATGCCACGGTGCGTGCACTTTGCCACAACCGGAAAATAGACAGTTCGCCCCGCCTCGAAGTCGTGCGGGGATCAATGGACGACCGCGAGGATGTCGCCAAGGCTGTGGAGGGAGTCACCCATGTATTGCACCTCGCCACGAGCAAAGAGACTCCCGAAACGATCATGGACGTGGCGGTCAAGGGTCTCTTCTGGCTACTCGAAGCGTGCCGGCTTGCGCCAACGTTTCGCCAACTCGTCCTCATCGGTGGAGATGCAGGGATAGGCCACTTTTTCTACCCGCATCCAGTGCCCGTGACCGAAGACCAGGAGCATACCGCTTACCCTGGATGCTACGCCCTGTCCAAGGTGCTCGAGGAGGTCATGCTGGAACAGTATTTCGTACAGTACGGTTTTGCCGGGTGTTGTCTGCGTGCTCCGTGGATCATGGAGAAGGACGATTTCAAGTTCACGCTGTCGTTTGGCGAAGACGTATTCGGCGGGCCACGCTGGGCCGATCTAGTTGCACCCGAGCAATCGGCTGACTGCGCTGCAAAGGGCACCGTCCCCGTCATGTTGGATGCAGAGGGGATTCCCGTGAAGCGCAATTTCGTGCATGTGGACGATCTCGTCGAAGCGATATTCTGCGCCCTCCGGAACCCCGAAAAAGCACACCAGGAACTGTTTAATATTTGTATGGACGAGCCGGTCGATTACGGCGAGGTCGGCCGCTATCTCTCGGAATCCCGGGGCCTTCCAACCCTCAGGGTGCGGACAGACTTTCACAGCACCTGGCTGAGCAACTCGAAGGCCCGGTTCCTCCTGGGCTGGAGTCCCCGCTACGACCTAAGAGAACTGATCGACGCCGCCTTTGAATATGAGCGGAAACCGGGGGACCCACGGAAGGTCTGGTATCCAGGCTAAGTCCCTTGACACACTGGGTTCCACCTGTAGCATCCACGCCCCACAAGAAGCATCATGGCAAACATACGATCCGCTCTCAAACGCGCACGGCAAACGAAGACCCG
>CAUZKZ010000674.1:0-2560 GCA_963580345.1 Verrucomicrobiia bacterium
GGTCGCTTACAAGAGCTTCTGGAGAGATCAGCGGCAGCTTGCCGATTACTGCGCCGGACTCAGTGACGGCAAGGCGGTGTGGTGCTCGAACTTTTCCGAGAAGGAAACCACCAGCGGCCTCCCGGAAAACAAGCGTGTCCAGTCCCCCCAGTATGTCCGGCGCGAGTTCTGGGCCGCGTTCGCGAGGGGACTTCAGGGCGCATTCCTGTGGCTATGGACGCCCGACCAGCCTGAAAAAATGAGCCTGCTCGACCTGGACCCGGATGGGACGCTGACCGAGATTCCGGCAGTGCACGCCATGGGACAACTTTCGGATTTTCTGGAACTATGGTGGCCTTCCCTGGAACGCTTCTCCCCGGAGCCGGCGCGGATCCTCGTGCACGATGCCAATACAGCGCTCATTGGCAGCTTCTGGGATTTCGCCGACCCCAATCCGACTTGGGCACAATGGGACACGCAGATACCGGTGGCCCAGGCTTACGACGCACAGCTCCTCTTTCTCGCCGAGAGCAACCGCCGATTTACCATGAGTTGGGACGATGTTCTTGCGCAGCGGCTCAGCCCGATCGGCCACGATGTTCTGTGCCTGGCGGGCAATCACAACATGACGCCGGGCGTGGTGCAGACGGTCCGCGACTGGATCCTGTCGGGCGGACCGGCCATCCTGGACGACCGGACCGGCAAGTTCGATCCCCTCGGGAACACCGTCAACGCACTGGCCGACCTGTTCGGCCTGCCCCACGTCCTGGTTCTCCAGGGCATCAGCTGGTACAGCAACCCGGCCGAGACCGCCCGCATCGCCACGTTCCTCGACCAGTACGCGCCCCTCCCCTACGTTCTCACCCAACCGGCGGTCGATCCGGATGATCTGCTGACGGTGGAACGGATGGAGGCGCCGAACGGGGACGAGCTGGCGGTGGTGTCGCGCCGGGGCACATCCGGCACCATCGCGGACCGTCTCGACTTCACCCTGCGATGGCGGAGAGGCCACGGTTCATTTACCGTGATCGACCCGTTCGCCCGGGGACCGGCCGCCGACTTCATGCCTCCGTGGGCGCCCGGGGACGAATCGTTCGTCACGCTCGAAGGATACCAGGACGTCCTCCTGATCCTGGCCGAAAATTCGGATGCGCCGAGCCCGTGGGACTACGGCAAGACGATCTTCGAGGAACGATTCACTGCCAACGCATTCGATGAATCCGGCTCCATGATCTCGCCCCCCGGAAGCCTCGGAAGCCTTTCGTTTTTCCAAAATGAAGCGCTCCGCATCCAGACGTCTACCGGTACCGAATCTGCCTACCGCTCCTTTCTCCCCGGCATCACCGGGTCCGGGTACGTGGTGGAGTTCGATGTCATCGTGAACGGAGATACCGGGGACGGGTTTCAACTCCTGCAGACGATCGACACCGGCGGTGGCTTTATGGTCGGTGTCATTCTTACGGTGATTTCCGATGTTCAGAACCAGACCTGGGATCTTCTTGTTACGCACGCCGGCGGAACGGTGCCGGCCGGTCTCCGCATCCCCTGGGGCGAAACCCGTCACATCCGGCTTCACTACCGGGGCGATGGCTCGAACCAGGCCGATCTCTACGTTGACGGCGTCCTCGTCGGCACCTACCAGGAAATGACACCCGGCGCCGCCGTAGATTTCATCCAGTGGGGAGACGCCTCCCTATCCGCCGCGCACGGGGATGTTACGGTCGACAACATCCGGGTCACGCTGCTGGTTGAACAGGTACCGATTCCTCCCCCAACCCTCACCGACGTCACGGAGAGTAACACCGTGATGCTGGCGTTCGATTCGTTGAACGGAGACGATTACTCGGTGGAATTTTCGGATCCCTCCGGCTCCACGAACTGGGTGCCGGCCGGACTGGTGATTACCGGCGACGGCAATACCCGCTTCATCTACCATCCGGCAGGAGCCGGCACCAACCGCAACTACCGGCTACGCGTGCTGCCATAGGCGACTGAATGAGACTGCAAACTATGCTTCAAATCGCGTGCGCGTCCCTTTTCCTGGGCTGCTGCACCTTGCACGCCGCCCGCTACCCGCTTGGGGTGGTCATCGCGCCGGACACGACGGCGCTTCCTTCCGTGGCGGAGCAACAGTATCACTACCAATGGGCGCGCCGGGCCGGCGCGAACGTGATCGAGCACGAGAACCAGCCCCTGGCTCTCGGCTTTTCGGGCTGGCCGGACATCGAGACGGCGCAAGGCCAGTTCGACTGGACGGCTTTCGACCAGGTGGTGGCGGATGCCGACGCCGCGGATCTCGACGTGTACCTTGAGATCGTGACCTGGCGGTCGCCGCCCCAGTGGCTGTTCGATGCCCACCCCGACGCCTACATGATGACCCCGCTCGGCGGAAGGAACACGCTGACGCAGGTTATACGCGACCCGGTGCGCGACGATTCGACCCTGGCCAGTCCCGCGCACCCCGCCATGGTACAGGGCGCGGCGGATTTCGCGGCGGCGGTCGCGGCGAGATATGCAAACCACCCGCGCGTGCGCGGCTACATCATTGCGGAAGAGTTCGGCCTCCCGGCTGTCTGGCCGC
>CAUZKZ010000675.1:0-2555 GCA_963580345.1 Verrucomicrobiia bacterium
GATGATGGCGACCGATCGACTCTGGCTGCTGCGCTTCAAAACCGGCGACAAGTACCACTGGAGAGTCTGGTCCCAGTGCGTGCAGTTCCTCACCCTGTCGCGGCTCATGGGCGAGCATAAACGGATCCGTCTCGAGACGGACCGGGTCACCTATCCGGTCGATGGCCGCGTCAGGCTCTACGCGAACCTGCTCGATGATGACTACGAACCGCTCACCCAGCCCGGATTTGAAATCGAGGTCAGCGCGCTGGACGCCGATGGGGCAGCGGGCGATCCACAGCGCGTCACGCTGCGCCCAGACAAGTCGACCCCCGGACTCTATGAGGGCTACTTTTCACCGCCGCGCGCGGGCGGCTATCGGGTGGAAGCGAACGCGTCCGATCGTCCGCTTTCCAACTCCACGGAGTTTCAGGTCGCTGACCTCAGGCCGGAACTGGCCAACACCGATATGCAGATCGATCACCTGCGCCGGATTGCCGAACTGTCCGGAGGGGAAGTCCTGAGCGCCCTGGAGCTCCAGAAGCTTCCCGCTTTACTCAACCGCGAACCGCACACCACCTCGGTGCGCACCGATCGCCCCTTGTGGGACAACAGCCTGGTCGCCCTCGTTCTGGTCGGCCTGCTCGGATTCGAGTGGATTCTAAGGAGGAGATACGACCTGCGCTGATGAAAATGATCAAACCAGCCAAGCTCAAGTCGCGCCTCCGCAGGGTGCACCGCAGGGAGCAGGGACTGAACCTGACGATGGGGTTGCTGTCGCTGTGCAACTGGATCGCAATCCTGTTCCTCGTGGGGTTTGCGATCGATTGGCTCATCCGCCTGCCAGCCTTCGTCCGCATGATCGTCCTTGTGCCACTGTTGGTGTTTCCGATCGTTGTGGCGTGGCGGAGCGGCTGGCGCTTCTTCAAACCCTGGTTCAGTTTTCCGCGCACCGCGCTCAAGGTGGAGGGCCACTACCAGAATTTCGAAAGCCTGCTGGTGTCGGGTGTTCAACTGTCTGACTCCGAAGCTGTCTCTGGAACTTCCGCAGCCATGGCCGCGCGTACCATCGAGCGGGCGAACGAAGCGGCAGGCGAGGTGGATGCCGGGGAAGTGATTCCATTCAATCCCATCGGCGTCCCGGGATTGCTCGCTTGCGGTTTGCTGGTCTCCCTCTGTGCCTTTGCGGCACTCGATTTCCCATTGTTCAAGACGGCGGCGACACGTTTGTTCGCGCCTTGGGTAGCCATTGAATACCCGACGCGCACGCAGATCGAGGTGGAAGATGGCGAGCGGATCGTGAAGGAGGGTGAGAGGTTAAGCCTCGTCGCCAACATCTCGGGCGAGATTCCGGACAGCGCCAAGATCATCTTGCGGACCGGCAAGGGCAAACCGCGCGAACGCACCTTGGCGATCACGGGTGGTGTCTGCGAGTACGAGGCACAGACCGTGTTTCGCAGCTTCGATTTCCGCATCTCCGCCGGTGATGCCCGCAGCCCGTGGCAAACCGTGCGCGTGATTTCGGCGCCCCGGATCGAACGGGCCGAGGTCACTCTGGAGTTTCCGGAATACATCCGGCGAGCTGCCGAGACTGTCGAGGCGCTGACGCTCACAGTGCCGGAAGGCACCACGATCCAGTGGAAGCTCGCGCTCGACCGAGCGGTGGACGAGGCGGAGTTCCGGCCGGCGGAAGGGACCGCCCTTCCGCTGAAGATCAGTTCGGACGGCCGTTCGGTTACAATGGAGCAAGTGGCCGCCGAGTCGCGGGCTTACAGTTTCGGGTGGGTGGACAAGGAGCACGAATTCGACTTCTCGAGCCCGCGTTATTACCTCCAGGTGGCGCCGGACCAAAGGCCCAGCGTTGATCTTACTTCGCCCCGCGGCAACCTGTTCGCGACCCTCGAACGCAAGCTCGATTTCGCCTTTCGCGGCCGGGATGACCATGGGATCGGCGAAGCGGCGATCACTTACCGTCTCAACAAAACGGAGGAGAAGAGAGTCTCGTTCCCCGCGCCCGAACTGAGCGACGGGGGAGAGGAACGAATCGACTGGGACTACCGCGAAGCACTCTCTGATCTCGCGATTGGCGACACCGTTTCTTTCGCGGTCGAGTTGGCTGACCGCTATCCGGGACCGGATGGTCCGCACCGGGTGCGTTCGGATGCCCGGCGGGTGCAGTTTTTGTCGAAGGAGGACTACCTGGCACAGATCGCGAAGCAGAAGCGCCGCCTGCTCACCCGGATCCGCACCATCTACCGCGAGGAGCGCGGGGTGCATGCGCTCATCCGCGATCTCGATCCCTCCGCCGCCGTCTTCGTCCAGACCTGCCAACTGGAGGCGGTGCGGCAGGATCTGATGCGCGAACGCCTCGGCGTGATCCGCGCGCGCATCGATGCCCTGGTCGACGACCTGGCGGCCAACAAGGTGTCCGAGGAGGCCGAGAGCGCGGCGCTGGTCGAGCTGGGCAGTGAGTTGGAGCGGATCGGCGACGAGCATGTCCGCCGTGCGGCATCGCTGCTGCGGGGACTCGCCGCGGTGGACGATGGGAGAGGGAAGACCCGGAATCCGGCGCCAGC
>CAUZKZ010000676.1:0-2538 GCA_963580345.1 Verrucomicrobiia bacterium
CTCCAACCCTTGGAATCACGGGGGTTTGGTCAGAACGAAAATGCGTAAAACGTTGATTTACAGCCATGGGGCGATATTCGATAACAAATTGAATCCGCCCCATCTAAACCGCATCCATACTCCAGATTAATCGCCTCAGCCCTCCTGCCAACTCCGGAAAGATCCCACCCCGTGCAAGGCTCTGGAGCATTGACCTGCAAGACCCGCCCGGCACACTCGGCCCGATGGATCAGGCAGGAATCTCACTCCTGGCTCTTACCGCAGCCGTGCTGGCTGCCGCTTGCAGCCCCCTCCAGTCAGCCGGCGGTGCCGACCGGCTTCTCATTGATCCGGATTCGCCCCGCTACGGCCGCGTCGTCAAACACGCGGGCACCTCGACCGTCCCCATCACCCGCGGCGACGGCATCGCCGAGTTCTTCGTGCCGGTCCGCATCGGCAATACGAACGGCTGGTGGCAGATTGATACCGGCGCAGCGCTGTGCGCCGTCACGACCCGCACGGCCCGGAAGGAGCGCTTCCAGCCCGTCACCGAAGGCAAAATCATGACCGCGGCCGGTTCGGTCGACTCGCAACTCGGACTCTTGCCCTCGGTGCGTCTCGGCGGACTCGAGATTCACGCCGTGACGGCGCTCGCGCTGGACGATGATTACGCCGACGACTTCACGGTCGACGGCAAGCGCGGGCGCGTCCTCGGCATTCTCGGGGCGGATCTTCTCGAGTATCTGGGTGCGTCCATCGACCTCCGTGCCAAGGTGATTCGCTTTCGCCTTCCCTGATCCTGCCGATCCCCCCCTCTCGAATCTCATGAATATCTCCGTCCTGGATCTTCTTCCCTTCGCGCTTGTCGTGCTGGTGTCGGCCTGCGTGACTACGACGATATGCGGACGCTCCGGCGACGATGCCCTCGCCGGCTTCCTGGCCAGGGACGGACGCAAGATCCTCACCTTCGTCGGCTATTCCAACGCGGGATACGAAGACGAGGCCGCCCTGCTTCGAGTCGCCGGTTCGGTCTTGGACCGGCACAACCCCGCTGAGGTCCTGGTGAACATCGGCGTCACACCGGACGGAATTGGAGGCGTCTACAGCCTCGCGAAGGAGCGCGGGTTCGACACGATGGGCATCGTTTCGTCCATGGCCCTGAAATACTCCGCCTCCGAATTCGTCGATCATGCTTTTTACATCGAGGACCAGACCTGGGGCGGCCTGCTGGAGGGCACCACGCGCCTCTCCCCCACTTCCACCCGCATGGTGGAACACAGCGACATCATGATCGGCATCGGCGGCGGGGAGGTGGCGCGGGACGAATTGCTGGCAGCGCAAAAGGCCGGCAAGAAGATCTTCTTCCATCCCGCCGACCTGAACCACCTGATCGCCGTCGAATCGGCCCGCCAGAAGGGAAACCCAGCTCCTGCCGACTTCGCGGGAGCCGCCGCGAAGGTGTTCTGACCCGCTCCCCCGAGAACCCTCCGGCCCGGCCCAAGTCAATCCGGCGCACGCCGGTCCGCCACCGGCGCGCGGCCAAACGCGAGCGCCGCCCAACCGACAAGGAAGGCCACTCCGCCGAATGGCGTGACGGCGCCCAGCCAGATCTCGTTCGTGAGGGAGAGGACGTAGAGCGAACCGGAAAAGAGGACCACTCCAATCAGAAACGAGGGCGCAGCCACTCTCGATGCCTTGGGAAAAACGCCCACCACGAGGAGGACCACGGCGTGTACGAGATGGTAGAGAACCGCTGTTTTCCAGGTATCGACACGCTCGTTCGCCACCAACGTGGCATCCAGACCATGCGCCCCAAAGGCGCCAAGCGCCACGCCCAGGAATCCCGTGATGGCGGCAAGGCGGATGATGAGAGAAGGTTTCATAACAAAGGATGTTCGCAGTATCGCATTCCCGGCATCCTTGTCACGGCGGTTGCGCAGCGAAGACGGACGACCTTTCGACCTCAGAACCCCCCCAAAAAAAGGGCCCGGCCTCTTCTTTCGAAGAAGCCGGGCAAATACCTGGCAACGACCTACTCTCGCGGAGCCTTTCGCTCAACTACCATCGGCGCAGTAGCGTTTCACTTCCGGGTTCGGAATGGGACCGGGTGGTTCCACTACGCTCTGGTCACCAGAGGCCGCGCGTTGCGCGCCAGTGTTCAGTATTCAGTTGTCAGTTGTCAGTCTCCAGACAACCGACCACTCAACACGCGGCCTCTAGCCACCATGAGCGCGAAGCACCTCCCAACTGACAACTGACTACCGTCAACTGACTACTGGGTCGCTTCGCGACCAAGCCGCTCTCTGACATCCATGTGAAGAATTCGATCTTGTGAGATCTCGATCTGTTTTTGACCTTGTCCGTCTTAGTCCTTGAAATTCCCGATCTCGAGAGAGAAGGAATCAAGCCTATCGGATGATTAGTACTGGTGAGCTGAATACATTGCTGCACTTACACCGCCAGCCTATCAACGTGGTGGTCTTCCACGATCCTCAGGGAGAATTCATCTTGGGAGGAGCTTGGCGCTTAGATGCTTTCAGCGCTTATCTCTTCCGCACT
>CAUZKZ010000677.1:0-2523 GCA_963580345.1 Verrucomicrobiia bacterium
GAGTTCACAGCCGAGCTGCCACCCCGGAAGCGAAGGGCCGCATGAGATCTTGCCAACCGCTCAGCCGATGCTAGATATTGAGCCAGATCTTCTCACTCTGAGTGGGCCACAAACTGGAAGCAGGTCATCATCACCTGGCAGAAGCCTGCTAAGCAACCCGACGCTAGCGAGTTGACAGCCGAAGAGTGGGAGCAACTTCCAGATGAGATCACGGTGCGTTATATCAAGATGGGCTACGAAGGCCGAAACCCTACCAGCTTTTGACCGCGCCGCGCCACGTATTCCAGGAAATCCCGCACAAGGAAAACTACCGGAAGCCCGCTTAACTACGTGCCATTCTTGACTGACCCCTATTTTGTTCGCAGCGAGTTCGGGGAACAGATGGACACGATGGAAATAACGCAAAACGTTGACTGACCCGAATGGCGCCAACCCCGGTCCGAAAGGGCCGGAAAAACGGGGCTCAAAAAGGAATTTCCTAGCAGCCCACAACCCGGACGCGTCCGGGGGAAGACATCGATGAAACTCAACGACTTATGGCAAGTGTGGCCGGTCAAGTTTCATAAGAGTTGGCGACCCGCCAGCTGCTGCGCCCCGGGGGAGGCGCTCCGAGGCGGACATCCCCCCCGATGGCAATGAAGGCGACGTAAATCCCGTGGTTGTTCAGCACGCGCATCATCTCGTCGGCGGCGAAGCCTTTGCCGATCCCGCCGAGATCGAGGCGCATCCCTTCCTTTTTGAGGACCACAAACTCGCTCTCGAGAGCGACCTCCAAATGCTCCCACCCGGAGGCGAGACGGGAACTGGTTGATTCACCGGAGCGCTGGAAAGTTTCCTCAGTTCGCTCTCCGGAACGTAGTCGGTGCAAATCCGCTCGATCTCCTCACCGCGCTGGAAGGCGGCCTCGATGGCAGTCCGACCGGCTTCTTCCTCGGCCGCGAACACCAGGATCTGCGCCTTCGTTCCCATCAGGGGCCGCTCGACTACGGGCAGCTCCTGCAGGACGAGGGCGGTGGGTGGATTGGAATTCCGGTAGCCGTGGTTCCCCCGTTCGATCCACCACCAGATCCCCGCGCCGATCAGCGCGAGCACCCCGAGAAGGAGAAAAATCCTTCTGGCATGTTTTCGGGAGGGCGGTATGCGTGGGGACATGAAGCGAGGACTTTTGACACTGCTGGCCGGTCTTGGTTCGATTTTTGGTCTGGCAAATTCAACAAAGGCAGAACCTCTGGAGATTGGCAAAGGCGTCCCCGAGGTAGAAGGAAAGAACCACAAGGGAGTGACCGTGAAGCTTCACGAGGCGGCTGCCAAGGGTTGGGCTCTGGTCTTTTTCTACCCGAAGGCCGCCACCGGTGGATGAACCAAGCAGGTGTGTAGTTTGCGGGACGCAAACGAGGAACTGCAGAAGAAGGGCGTGAAGATCTATGGCGTGTCGTTCGACGCGGTGGCCACCCAAAAGGCCTTTGCGGAGAAACAGAAACTTCCCTACGACTTGATCGCCGATCCCGAGGGCAAGGTGGTGGCGGCCTTCGGGGTGCCCAGCCGGGGAAAGTTCGCTTCGCGGACGGCGCTCCTGTTCAAGGACGGAAAGCTGGTCTGGCGCGATCCGAAGGGCTCGACCACGAACCAGGCCGAGGTGGTCCTGAAGGCGATGGCGAAGGACACGAAGCGGAAGGCGCCGCAGGGGAAGGCGCCGAAGGGTCCGGCGCAGCGAGACAGTGAGGAGGAGCGGATTTTTGTGCCTGCCCGTGGGCGTGATCTAGACGCCTGAATATTCCCATCCGGCACGGGCCTTGCGGGTGACGAGCTTGTTGGCCTCCTCGTCGTTGACGAAGTGCTCCTTGGCGGGATCCCAGGTGAGCTTGCGGCGGAGCTTGTAGCCGATATTGGCGAGGTGGCACACGCTGGCAGCGCGGTGTCCGGTTTCCGCCGTGCAGATGGGATCTTTGCGTGACTTCACGCAGTCGAGCCAGTTGCGCCGGTGGTTGCTGGAGGGATAGACCTGCCGGGCTTCGGAGCTGAGCGGCTTCTTTAGGATTTCAGCCGGGTTGCTTTTGAGGTGTCCGCGGTCCACGGAAATCGTCCCCTCCGTTCCCTCGAAGGTGCAGCCGCCGGGGCCTCCATGGAACATCTCGATTCCATTGGCGTAGGTGAACTTGAGTCCGCTGCTTCCCTCTTTGGGCGGCTCGATGGTCGTGGGCCCGCTGCCGTCCATTTCGAGGGCCCACTGCGCGATGTCAAAGTGGTGAGCGCCCATGTCAGCCAGGGATCCGCCCACCCCCACGCGCACGGTCACAAGTTTGCCGATGCGGCCGGCCCAGATGAATTCAACCGCGGACCGGAAGCGATTGCACCCCCACCTACCCCGGCTTGTCCTTCGTAGTCTTGACGAAGAAGGGGCCCGTGACAGGGCGATTGGCTGGTTAGGTCGTGAATGGGCATGCCGTGCGGAGTAGGGCGAGGGCTTTGCCGGGATAGCTGGCGTAGTGGTCCAGCGCAGCATTGAGCGACTCAAACTCATCC
>CAUZKZ010000678.1:0-2508 GCA_963580345.1 Verrucomicrobiia bacterium
GATTTCTGGCAGGAATACACCGAGCGGTGGCACGAATTGCGCCAGGGCGCCTTGAGCATCGGCAACATGCACGCCTTCGTCGATGAGCTGGCGGCCCAGATCGCTGAGAGCCAAGAGCGCAACTTCAACCGCTGGGGGGCTGTCCGCCCGAACGGCGGGCAGTTTGCACGGGGCCAAACGGGGTGGAGGGGGGAAGTCGAACACATGAAGGGCTGGCTCCAGGCGCGGGTCCGATTTATCGACAGTCTCTTCCTGCCCGCTCCGACCTTCAGTCAACAGGGCGGCTCGGTGGTCGAGGGATTCGAATTCAGCATTAATGCCGAGAGCGGGAGAGTGGTCTATACCACGGATGGGACCGATCCCCGCTTGCCGGGTGGCGCGAGATCGCCCGATTCCCGCCGGGCCGGGCGGCGCGCGATCGTCGTGAATGAAACCGTGGAGGTAACTGCGCGTGCGATTAACGGGTCGATCTGGAGCGCGCCCACCGGCGCCGTCTTCGTCGTCGGAGGGGACTTGGCCGATGCGAGCAATCTTGCCGTCAGCGAGATCCTCTACCGGCCGCCGATCCTGTCCCCGGCCGAACTCGCAGCGGGCTTTACGGATCGCGACGAATTCGAGTTCCTGGAACTGATCAATATTGGCCCGAGGTCGATCGACTTGCGCGATGTGTCATTCGTGGATGGGGTCAAATTCGATTTCCGCGGTGGTGCGATCACGTCCTTGAATCCGGGCGGGCGGGTGCTGGTGGTGAGCAATCGGGCGGCCTTCGAGATGCGTTATGGCACTGATCTGAGTGGCCTCATTGCGGGCGAGTTCGCGGACGATACGAAGCTGAGCAACGACGGCGAGCAGGTCACACTGGTGGGGGCGGGAGGGGAGGTGATTCGCGATTTCACTTTCAACGACGTCCCACCGTGGCCGGAGGCCGCGGATGGTGGAGGGTTCAGTCTTGTCCTGGTGGCCCCGCTGACGAATCCCGACCATGGAGATCCCGGTAGTTGGCGGGCCAGCACAACGGTCGGCGGCAATCCCGGCAGCTCCGACCACGCTCCCTTCATGGGCGATCCCGATGCGGACCAGGATCTCGATGGGCTCTCCGCGTTCCTCGAACACGCCCTGGGCTCCGACGATACCGATCCGGCCTCGGGCCCCCAGCGCTATGGCGCTACCGTGCAACGCCTCGAATTGGAGGGCGTCGCGCCGGATGATTACCTCCTCCTGAACTACCGGCGCAACCTGGCGGCCGATGACGTGATTTATCTCGTGGAAGTTTCTCCGGACTTGGTGACTTGGAATTCCGGCACCGGCATTGTCGAGTATTTGAGCGAAGTCCATCAAGGGGACGGAACCTCGATTGTGACCTATCGCTCGTCTACTCCCATCGGCGGGGCCGAGGGTGAGGTAGCGCACTATATACGTCTGAGAGTCGCTGGCCGATAGGATTTACCGGAGCTCAATCCTGCTCTGCACCCCCACCTTCCCCGGCTCCTCAGGCTCCAGGAAACCCGGCTTGAAAAAGGGAATTCTTAGCAGTAAGCATGAAGACCCTCATCGCCAACCTCCGCAAGGACCTCGAGACGCCGGAGATGAACTTCGTGATCGGACGGCTCTGCGATCACCTCTCCACCGAGCAGTGGAATGGAGTCCGCGTCGCGCAAGTCAAGGTGGCGGAGGATGATGCCCGCGGCTCCTGGGTCGATACCGATGACACCAATGACAAGGAACGGAACGGGAAGAAGTGGAACGACCTCCATTACACCAAGGACGGCTACGACCTCTTCGGCCGGCGGCTGGCGCGCCAGGCGGTGCGCTTGATCGAAGGCAAAAAACCGGATCCCAAGGGCCGGCCGGAGTAGGGTCGCACCGGGGCTCTCCCCATTCGGGGCCGCGGACGTCCCGTCCGGTTCACGCCAGCAGCGCTCGAATCACGCCCCTGCCCTCGAATCCGGTCAGGCGCTGCTCGAGTCCGTTGTGGTAGTAGGTGAGTTCTTCGTGATCGACGCCGAGCAGGTGCAGGGCGGTGGCGTGCAGTTCATAGCTGTGCACGACGTTTTCCACGGCCTTGAATCCAAACTCGTCGGTGCGTCCGTAGGCCGTCCCGGGTTTGATTCCGCCCCCGGCCATCCAGGCCGTCATGGCGCCGGCGTTGTGATCGCGGCCGGGACCGTTTTGGGCGGCCGGTTGGCGGCCGAACTCGGTGGTGCAGATCACGAGCGTGTCGTCCAGCAGGCCCCGGGATTTGAGGTCCTTGAGCAAGGCAGCCGCGCCCGTGTCGAGGACCGGACCCCAGTAGCCGTGGTCGCGCACGATGTCTTCGTGGCTATCCCAGTTGGGGCGGATCTTCTTGGCCTGCGTGTTCTCCGCTCCGCAATAGACTTGCACGAAGCGCACCCCGCGCTCCGCCAGCCGGCGGGCCAGCAGGCACTGGCGGCCGAAGGGACCGATTTCGGGGTGATCGAGAGCGTAGAGGTTCCGGGTCGCCTCCGATTCACCCCGCAGATCGTAGAC
>CAUZKZ010000679.1:0-2508 GCA_963580345.1 Verrucomicrobiia bacterium
CCACCATGGTGGCCCTCAAGAAGACGACTGGTGATCTGGTATGGAAGACCGGCATTCCCGTGGCGGGACTCGGACCGGTAACAAGGACAGCACCAGCCAACCCGACGCCCGCGCCGAGCCCTCCCAGTCGCGAGGGTCAGCCTTCCACCGAGAACCAGGAGGCGGGACCTAAGCCGCCCGCTCTGATCGCGAGTGGTGCGAAGTGGCGTTATATGGACAAGGGCGCGCGGCCCGATGGCGCGTGGACGGGGATTGAGTTCAAGGACGATGCCTGGGCGGAAGGAGCGGCCCAACTCGGCTACGGAGACGACGACGAGAAAACCAAGATCAGCAATGCCCCGAATAGCTATCCTACCTACTACTTTCGCCGCACGTTTGAGGTGAAGGATCCCGGCAAACTGAAACTACAAGTTCTCCGTTTGTTGCGGGACGATGGGGCAGCAGTCTATTTGAATGGCAAGGAAATCGCGCGGAGCAATCTGCCTGATGGACCACTCGAGCACGGCACCGTCGCCGAGTCGGCGACGCCATCTGAGCGCGGCTATTACGTCTTCGATTTTGATCCGAGCAAACTGGTTGCCGGGAAGAACGTCATCGCAGTTGAGGTTCACCAATCCAGTGCGCAGTCGAGTGATGTGAGCTTCGATCTGGAATTGAGAGAGAAGATCTCGACGGACGTGGTTGGCGCACCTCGGCCCGATCGGCGACGTCGCTTTGGAAACCGTGGAGGGGGGCGTGGATTTACGCGGTCCGAAGCTGGATACGCCTCAGCAATTGCGATCGATTTCGGAGGGCAGCGCCAGTTCGTGCAGCTTACTGCCAAGACACTCATTGGAGTATCCGCCAAAGACGGAAAACTACTCTGGCGCTATGATCGGCCCGCCAACAACCGGGGCATTAATTGTTCTACTCCGATCTTCCATGACGGTCACGTCTTCGCAGCCTCCGCCTACGGAAACGGTGGTGGACTCGCTCGTTTGAGCAAGAGTGAAGACGGAAAGATAGCGGCGGAGGAAGTCTGGTTCTCAAAGAGCATGGAGAATCACCACGGCGGGATGCTGGTGCACGACGGCTGCGTTTACGGCGCGAATGGCGGTAACGGTGGTGGCTACCTGGTGTGTCTGGATCAAAAAACCGGAGACGTCTTGTGGAATGAAGGAGACCGCGAGAAGCGGCGGGCGGAGAAGGGATCGATGGCCTTCGCGGATGGGCGGATCTATTACCGGACCGAGGATGGTGACGTTCTGCTCATCGAGCCCAACCGCAAGGAGTATATTGAACACGGCCGGTTTGAGCAACCCGACCGCACTAGGCAGCCAGCCTGGACTCACCCCGTGGTTGCCAATGGCAAACTCTACATTCGCGACCAGGACACTCTCTACAGCTACAACGTGAAAGCACCTGCAAAATAGAGGAAGTGACGCTCGAAGAACCCTAACTCGGTGAGACGGAGTTGAACGGTAATCCCAAGATAAAGGTCTCGTCGAAGGGAAGGCCGGCGGATCTGCCGTGATGGGGAGTAGTGGCCCACGGATCACACGGATCGATCCATCGTCTTTTCCTTCGCCAAGCGGCCATCGGCGTAGGCGGTGAGCCCGCTTCGTCCGCTTCCGCACCGTGGGGAGGGATGAGAGCCCCTCCACACCCCGGCGCGATGCAGGTCATTTCTTCTGCTTCCTGATCAGTTCGGCCATCGACCTTGCGAAGGAATCCCCAAGTCGGGCAAAGAAGGTGCCGCTGCCCAGGTAATGGTAAGGGCGATCGCTGCCCACTGTATCCCACTCATGGTAATGCTTGGGCCAACCCTTGCTGTAGATCTCATGCGAGAAAAGGGAGTAATCCTTGTAGCTCTCGACCGACAGGACGTTGTCCTTGAATTCCGGCGCCTTGGCGGCCTCCCGCTGGGCTACCGAAACGGCATTTTTGTCCACTCCCTCCTTGGTCATGTTGGTGCCAAGGACACCAATCACAAAGGGCATCTCTGGAGTATCGTATTCTTTGCGCACGTCCTTGATGAAGTGAACCATCATGTCCCGGTAATTATTCCGGAATTCCTCCGAGAACTGATCGTTGAAGCCCTGAAACCATACGAAGCCGGCCATCTCATGACCGGCAGCGGGGTCATAGGCCGGATGGTTGTCCTTCAGGTTGTCGAGCACTTCACGGACGGCTTCATTCATCATCCTCCAGTTGAGGCCGGCATTCTTTCTGATCTCCTCCGCCTTGTCGCTCGACTTCTGCTTTTCGTTCAGTTCGTAGTCACCCGCGGATGGCGGTCGGAAATCGTAATTGATGGACTTGCCGCCCCATGAGGTTTTGATCAGCAGGATGGAGCCGTCAGTTTTCTCTGCAATCGAGAGTCCGAATCCGAACTCAGGCCCCAGCTTCTTGCCTCCCCCCCCATAACCAACGCCGAGCTTTCCAGCCTTCCTGCTGCCGTCTGCAATCGAATTGATGTAGACCCGATCCGAGACGACGCACGACGAGGTGACCTTGTTCTTATAAGCC